>JAZSJX010000049.1:0-14845 GCA_045534535.1 Congzhengia sp. | reverse complement strand
AATTTTATCAAAAGCCGACCGTGATAAGTTAGCAGGAAGAATGAAAAAACAAAATATGTAAAAAATACAAAAAAAAAGGAATTCGCTTTGCGAATTCCTTTTTTTTATATTTTTTACATATTTTGTTTTTTCATTCTTCCTGCTAACTTATCACGGTCGGCTTTTGATAAAATTTTCTTTCTTAATCTGATGCTTTGGGGTGTAACTTCAACTAATTCATCATCAGAGATAAACTCTAGGCAATGCTCCAAACTCATATTGACAGGTGGTGTGAGCTTAACCGTGTCATCACTTCCTGCAGCGCGCATATTTGTAACATGCTTTTTCTTGCAGACATTAACTGTCAGGTCTTCATTTTTAGCATTTTCGCCGACTATCATTCCCTCATAAACCTTAACACCAGGTCCTAAGAAGAGAGCGCCGCGAAGCTCTGCATTTAAAAGACCATAGGCAACAGTCGTACCGCTTTCCCAGGCAATCATAGAACCGCGTGTTCTTGTTTCCATATCGCCCTTGTATTCCTGGAAACCCTCTAAAATTGAGTTCATAATGCCGTTTCCTTTAGTGTCAGTTAAAAACTCATTTCTATATCCGATTAAACCTCGGGATGGGATTATAAACTCTAAACGCATATAGCCATCGTTTGTGGGATGCATATTTTCCATCTGTGCTTTTCTTGTGCCAAGCTTTTCTATGACGCTTCCTGAAAATTCATCGGGAACATCAATAACTAAACGCTCCATAGGCTCTAAAAGCTTACCGTCTTTCTTTTTGAAAATTACCTGTGGGCGCGACACCTGAAATTCGTATCCCTCGCGCCTCATAGTTTCAATCAGAATGGATAAGTGAAGCTCGCCACGGCCTGAAACTTTGAAAGAATCAGCACTGTCTGTTTCTTCAACCTTTAAGCTGACATTGGTTTCAAGCTCTTTAAAAAGTCTTGCACGAAGATGACGGCTTGTTACAAACTCGCCTTCCTGACCTGCAAACGGACTGTTGTTTACAATGAAGTTCATTGAAATTGTAGGCTCGTCAACCTCGATTACAGGAAGAGGCTCAATTAAGTCGGGCGAGCAAATTGTTTCGCCGATGTTTATATCGCCAAGTCCTGAAATACAAATAATATCGCCTGCAGGAACTGATTCAACCTCTTGTCTTTTTAAGCCTTCGTAAGTGTAAATCCTTCCTGTTCTTGCATTTGAAACAGTGCCATCAGTACGGCAGAGTGCAACCGCCTGATTGTAGTTTGCAGTACCTCGGCTGATTTTACCTACTGCAATTTTTCCGATATACTCGTCATAGTCGATGTTTGCAATGCGAACCTGAAGCGGCTCGTCTGGATTTCCTGTTGGTGCAGGAACAGATTCTAGAATAACATCGAAAAGCGGTGTTAAATCATCTTTTAAGTCAGAAAGCTCAAGACCGCAGATGCCTTGCTTTGCAGAGGTGTAAACAACAGGGAAATCTGCCTGGTCATCATTTGCACCAAGGTCAATAAAAAGGTCTAAAACCTCGTCTATAACCTCCTCGCATCTTGCCTGAGGACGGTCTATCTTGTTTATTACGACGATTGGTTTTAAGTTAAGCTCCAAGGCTTTTTTCAGTACAAACCTTGTCTGTGGCATAGCACCCTCAAAGGCATCGACAACTAAAAGTACGCCCTCTACCATGCCTAAAACTCGCTCAACCTCGCCACCGAAATCCGCGTGTCCCGGGGTGTCAACTATATTGATTTTAACTCCGTTGTGAATAACGGAGGTGTTTTTAGATAAAATAGTAATTCCGCGTTCGCGCTCTAAATCGCCGGAGTCCATAACACGGTCTGCAACCTGCTCGTTATCACGGAAAACGCCACTGTTTTTAAACATCGCATCAACCAATGTAGTTTTGCCGTGGTCAACATGGGCAATGATTGCTATATTTCTCAGATTGTTAATTGTTTCCACACATATTCCTCCATGTTATTATATATTCCAAATAATAATTTTAGCACAAAACGGCGAAAAGTCAAATACAAATTGACAAATAGGAAAAATTTTGTTAAAATAGTAAGGTATTATGCTAAAAAGCAGACAGATGGTGTGAATTTTTACATCTATATTAGGCTCGAAAGGAAGAATTTTGATGTTTGCTTCAGATGAGATTAGAATAAATAAAAGTAATCACTTGGAAATTGGCGGATGTGATGCTGTGTCTTTAGCAAAGGAATATGGCACACCGCTTTATGTTTTAGACGAAACGACTGTTCGTAAAAACTGCAGAATGTATGTTGATTCTGTTAAAAGGTTTTATAACGGAAACGGTCTTATTATGTATGCGGGAAAAGCACTTTGCACTATGGCGTTATATAAAATTATTGACGAAGAAGGCATGGGTGCAGATGTCGTTTCGGGGGGCGAGCTTTTCACGGCTTTTAAGGCTGGCTTTCCTATGGAAAAAATTTGTTTTCACGGAAACAACAAAACTGAAGAAGAGCTTAATATGGCACTGGATTTTGGTGTTGGCAGAATTGTTATAGATAACGAGCATGAGCTTTTTCTTTTAGATAAGTTAGCGGGCAAAAAGGGAAAATTCCCGAAGGTGTTATTTCGCATAAAGCCCGGGATTGACGCTCATACTCACGATTTTGTACGCACAGGGCAGATTGACTCAAAATTTGGTTTTGCCTTGGAAAACGGTGAGGCTTTAGGTATCGTAGAAAAGTGTAAGAATGCTAAAAATTTGAACTATGCAGGTGTTCACTGTCATATAGGCTCGCAGATTTTTGACTTAGAGCCATTTCGCGAAACGGCTGCAGTTATGATGGGATTAATTAAGAAAATAAAGGAAGACTTAGGTCTTGAAACCGCAGAGCTTAACTTAGGAGGCGGTTTTGGAATAAAATATACGGAAAATGATGACCCTGTGCCATACGGCGACTATATGGAAGCTGTGAGTGAAATTGTTCATAGTGAGGCAGAGAAGTTAGGTGTTAGCCTTCCGTTTATTTTGATGGAACCGGGAAGAAGCATTGTGGGTGCTGCGGGTGTAACGCTCTATACGGTCGGCGGAATAAAGGAAATTCCGGATATCAGAACATATATTTCGGTTGACGGAGGTATGGCAGACAACCCAAGATATAGCCTGTATAAAGCCGAATACGACTTTTTAATAGCAAATAAAGCAGGCGACAAAAAGGAAACTACAGTTACCGTTGCAGGTAGATGCTGTGAGTCGGGCGACTTGTTGGGAGAAGGAGTTTTACTTCAAAAAGCCGAGGTTGGCGACATATTAGTCGTGCTTTCTACAGGAGCATATAACTACTCTATGGCGAGCCATTATAACCGTCTGCCGAATCCTTGTATGGTAATGACGAAAAATGGTAAAAGCAGAGTGATTATAAAAAGAGAAACCTACGAAGATTTAATTAAAAACGATATAATATAAAAATGATGCGGATTTCCGCATCATTTTTATATTATAATATTTTCTTTTGTAATTGGATTAACTATGCTTTTAAAGCCACACTTTTTGGCAATCGCTAAACCATCGTAAAAACCAAAGTCAATATGTTCTGCTCTGTGGCAGTCGCTTGAAATTGTAACTTTTCCTCCAAGCTCGTATATCTTCTTTAAAATTTGTTCTGACGGGTAGGGCACATCAGTATATCCTCTTGCAATTCCACCCATATTTATTTCAAAAACTGCATTTTTTTCACACAAAATTTTCAGTGCCTTTTCATAGGCTGAAACATATCGTACATCATTTTCATTAAAAAGAGAACCATCTTTATTGTATTTTGTCAAAATATCAAAATGCCCTATTATATCAGCATTTGTTTTTTCTAAAATATCTCCAAAACACGAAAAATAGTCTTCCGCCATAGCGTAAATATCGTTGTTCCAACCAAGTTTTAAATTATTTAAAAACTTTTCGTATTTCGCATCTACCTGATAAAGTTCCCCGTTTTTTTTAATGTAGTGGACAGAGCCAATTATAAAATCATAGTCCTCTGCTTTAAAGTCGGCATAATAGTCCTGCTCAATTCCTAAGTAAATCTTAATTTTATCGGAATATTTTTCTTTAAGACGGGCAATTTCTTTTCTATATTCTCTTGTTCCGTTGGTGCTCATACAGGGAACGGTGTCAAATGATGTATAAGAGTGTCCCGAAAAGCCGAGCATAGCTACATTTTTTTCTATAGCAGAAACAACTATTTCCTCTGCGGTGCATTTGGCATCACAAAACTGGGTATGGGTATGAAAATTAAACTTTTCTATCACTTGTTACCATCTTCTTTGTACATTCTGTCTAAAATAAGCTTGTAACCGCCTGTGCCGTAAGAAATGCACTTGTTTACACGGCTGATTGTTGCCGTGCTTGCACCTGTTTTGGCCGCAACATCGTTATAGGGCTTTCCTTCATCTAAAAGGCGGGCAACCTCTAAACGCTGAGCCATTTCTAAAATTTCCTTTATAGTACACATGTCCTCTAAAAAGTTGTAGCACTCTTCTTTAGTTTCAAGCTTTAAGATAGCTGAAGCTAAATTATCAGTAAGGTTTGTATGAAAATTAGCCATATAACTTCTCCTATCACTTTAGTACACTAATATGATATCATAGTGCATACAAAAAAGTCAAGCCAATATTTTGTATAGGGAAAATAAGGTCTGCAGCATACGCTACAGACCTTATTTGTTGTAATTTTTAATTATTCTTCTGAAAACTGATCTTTTCCTACTCCGCATAAAGGACATACCCAATCCTCAGGCAAATCCTCAAAAGCTGTTCCTGGCTCAATTCCGCTATCAGCATCGCCGATTTCAGGGTCATAAACATAACCGCATAAATCACATACATATTTTTTCATAAAAGCTTCCTCCTCAAAATTTTGTCATTATTTTATGCCCGGTAGAGCATTTTTAAACTATTTAAATATATCTAAGCTTCTTTTTAAAATGCCTTTCATATACGCTATGGTTGTTCCGTAATTCGTGATGGGAACACCTGAATTTTCTGCACGCTTTACACGATTTTTTACCTCTCGATTGTTGAGCATACATCCGCCGCAGTGAATTATCAGCGAAAAAGGTGTTAAATCCTCGGGAAAATCTGTTCCCGATGCCGTTTCTATTATAATATTTTTACCTGTATATTTTTTAAGCCAATTTGGAATTTTTACAGTTCCGATATCGTTGCATTGACGATGGTGCGTGCAACCCTCGGCAATTAAAACCTTGTCGCCGTCTTTTAGATTTTCTACTGCCAGAATTCCCGAAACCGCCTCATCTAAGAATCCTTTGTATCTTGCCATTAAAATAGAAAATGATGTGAGCGGAATATCGTTTGGCACTATTTTGTTAACCTCTTCAAAAACCTGACTGTCGCAGATAACCATTTTGGGCTTTTTAGAAAGTGAGGATAAAACGAATTCTAACTCTGTTTCTTTAGCTGTTATGCAAATCCCATCTGCATCTAAAATGTCGCGGAGAGTTTGCTGCTGCGGAAGAATAATTCTTCCTTTCGGGGCGGATTCGTCAATGGGTGTAACCATTATTATAATATCGCCCTTTTTAACTAAATCGCCTACGATTTTTCTCTCTTCATCATTTTTTACAAGTCTTGAAATGCGTTCTTTAAGCTCAAAAACATTATGGCCATCTTTTGCACTTACTAAAATTTCGTTTTCTTTTAAATCGTCCTTGTTTAAAATATCACCTTTATTGTATGCTATAATGTATGGAATATTCTTTTCTTTAAAAACATTTATAAGCTCGTTATCGTATTCGTTTAATCCTAAGGAACTGTCTACAACCAAAACCGCAATATCACATTTTCCTAAAATCTGTTTGGTTTTTTGAATTCTTTTTTCGCCAAGCTCACCGAAATCGTCAATTCCGGGAGTGTCTATAATCACAACAGGACCTAATGGAAGAAGCTCCATTGCTTTAGCTACAGGGTCTGTGGTTGTGCCTAATGTGTCAGACACAACAGATAAAGCCTGACCTGTAACCGCGTTGACCAAGCTTGACTTTCCTGCATTTCGCCTGCCGAAAAATCCAATGTGAATTCTCTCTGCCGAGGGTGTTTCATTAAGTCCCATACTAATGCTCCTTAAAATCTGAAATCACGAATTCCTTTTTCAATCTTTTCTAAATTTTCTTTGGCTATTTCCTTAACCTTTTCCTTAGGAATATTGTTAAGCTCTGCCTTTATAAGCTCCTCGCCTATTTTTTTTGTTTCTTCTGATGCATAGTCCATCAAATATTCTTTTAAGGTCATTAAGGCGTTAGGCTGACAGCAGTTTGCAATCTGTCCGCTTTTAAGCAAACTCATAAAGCGGTCGCCCGTTCTGCCTTCTCTGTAGCAAGCGGTGCAGAAGGAGGGAATATATCCCATTTCCATAAGCCACCTTACAACCTCATCTAATGTCCTTTTATCACTTACATCAAACTGCTCTGAATTTTCGTCCTCAGGCTCTGGCTCGCTGTATCCGCCGACCGATGTTTTAGAAGCACCGCTTATCTGCGACACGCCCAGACGGATAACCTTTTCACGAACCGCCTTGCTTTCACGGGTTGAAATAATCATACCCGTATAAGGAACGCTTATTCTTATTAACGCACAAATTTTTGCGAAGGTTTCGTCATCAATTCCGTTGTCAAAAACTGAAGGGTCAATATCGTCCGCACGCTTAATTCTCGGAACGCTTATTGTGTGAGGTCCAACACCAAATACTGCTTCTAAATGCTCTGCGTGCATTAAAAGTGCTGCAAACTCGTATTTATAAAGCTCTAAGCCGAACAAAACTCCTAAGCCCACATCGTCAATTCCGCCCTGCATAGCTCTGTCCATAGCCTCTGTGTGATAAGCGTAGTTATGCTTAGGACCTGTCGGATGAAGCTTTTCGTAGCTTTCCTTGTGGTAGGTTTCCTGAAACAGAATATATGTTCCAATGCCTGCGTCTTTAAGCTTTTTATAGTTTTCAACAGTAGTTGCCGCAATATTTATATTAACTCTTCTTATTGCACCGTTTTTATGTTTAATAGAGTAGATTGTTTTGATACACTCTAAAATATACTCGATAGGATTCATTTCGGGATGCTCGCCAGCCTCTAAAGCCAAACGCTTGTGTCCCATATCCTGAAGAGCCGTAACCTCGGCTACAATTTCCTCCTGAGTTAATTTTTTTCTTGCAATGTGCTTGTTTTTTGCGTGATACGGACAGTAGACACACCCGTTTACACAGTAGTTTGAAAGGTATAAAGGTGCAAACATAACAATTCTGTTGCCGTAAAAATCCTTTTTTATCTGCTCGGCTAAACTGTACATTTCCTTTATTTTCTCTTCGTTTTCACAAGCTAAAAGAACAGATGCTTCTCTGTGAGAAAGCCCTTTTCTCTCTTTTGCTTTTTCTAAAATTTCGTCAACTAGCGCAAAATTATTTTTATTTTTTTCGGCATATTCTAAGGTTTGTAGGACCTCTTCGTGAGATATATATTCTTCTGCCTTTAATGATTTTGGATTATACATATTAAAAGTCCTTTCATAAGATAGACACTTCTTAAAAATAATATCAAATTTACGGGAATAATTTTAACATAAATATATGCTTGTGTCAATTGTCTAAAGGCTGTTTATCCTCTGTATTTTCCTTGTGGCAAATATCAGAAAGAGCACAATTTTTGCATCCGCAGGAGCAGGTGCTTCTGCCGTTTTTTTTCTTTATAATTTCATTTACCACTATTGCAACAAAAATTATTGCAATTATAGAAGAAATAATAATTGTTGGTGTATTCATAGCTTTTCCTCCTTATCTGTGAAAGGAATATCCGCCTGTAGTTAAGCTTTGATTTTTATATTTATCCTTTCTTGCGACAAGATAAATAAGAACCGCTAAAACAATGAGTGCTATGCCCGTCCAGAGTGTAAAGGTAGCGCTTGCTATAAATGTTCCTAATTGATACACAATTAAAGATATAGCGTATGCGAAAACGCACATATAGGCAATTGTGCCCCAAGTCCACTTGGCGCTGTTCATTTCACGCTTTATTGCTCCCATTGCCGCAAAGCAGGGTGCACATAAAAGGTTAAATATCATAAATGAAATTGCAGATAACTGACCGCCGAAAAATTCAGCTCCGCCTGACGCCCCCTCCATTGCAGAAAGGGAACCGAAAACACCTACAACCTCTTCCTTTGCAAGAAGTCCTAAAACAGTTGCAACTACCGTTTGCCAGGTGCCAAAGCCTAATGGCGCAAATATAACTGCCACGGCCTGACCTATTGCCTTTAAAATGGAATCTCCGCCGTTTTCTTCTGTGATATAGTGAAATCCGCCGTCAAATGACAGACTGTTTAAAACCCAGATTATAATGCTTGCCGCCAAAATTACAGTTCCTGCACGCTTGATAAAGCCCCATCCACGCTCCCAGGTTGTGCGAAGGACATTATTTAATACAGGTGCGTGATACTGCGGAAGCTCCATAACAAATGGTGCAGGCTCGCCCGAAAAAGCCTTGGTTTTCTTTAGAATAAGACCTGACACAATTACTGCACCGATTCCTATAAAGTAGGCAAGCGTTGCAACCCAGGCCGCACCGCCAAAGAATGCACCCGCAACAAAGCCGACAATCGGCATTTTAGCACCGCAAGGGATAAAGCCCGTTGTCATAACGGTCATTTTGCGGTCGCGTTCCTGCTCTATAGTTCTGCTTGCCATAATACCGGGAACACCGCAACCTGACGCTACAAGCATAGGTATAAAGCTTTTGCCCGAAAGGCCGAATTTTCTGAGTAATCTATCCATTATGAATGCAATTCTTGACATATATCCACAATCTTCTAAAAGAGATAAAAGCAAGAATAAAATCATCATCTGCGGAACGAAGCCTAAAACCGCACCAACACCGCCAATTATTCCGTCCTGAATAAGTGAGTAGAGCCAGGGGGAAACTATTGGTGTACCTTGTGCATTTAGTAAAAACATATCCAAAAGCTCGGGGATGCTGTGCCAGGTAGACAAAAATCCACTCTCGTAAGTATCCTTAAAAGAGCCAAATAGCCCATCGTTCATAAAATCTACTGTCCATTTACCTACCGTGCCGATAGAAAGAGTGTAGACCGCCAACATAACGAGAATAAAAATCGGAATTGCTAAAATTCTGTTGGTTAGAATTCTGTCAATTTTGTCAGAAGCAGAAAGCCTGCCTGCGTTTTTCTTTTTACAGCACTTCTGAACAATTTTTGTGATGTAATCGTATCTTTCAGAAATTATTATGCTTTCAGCGTCGTCATCTTGCCTTTTTTCAACCGCCTGTATATCCTTTTCAATATGAGAAAGTGTTTCTTTGCTTATTTTAAGCTTTTTAAATACCCTTTCATCACGCTCAAAGATTTTTACGGCATACCATCTTTGTTGTTCTTCAGGAAGATTGTGAACAGTTGCCTCCTCAATGTGAGCAATGGCGTGCTCTAAGTCGCCTGAAAAAATATGAGACGGGATAGGCGTGGCGTGAGCTGCTGAAATTGCAGCCTCGGCAGCTTCATTTACTCCATCGCCCTTTAATGCGGAAATCTCAATAATTTCGCATCCCAATTCCCAGCTTAAAGCCTGAACATCTATTTTATCGCCGTTTTTACGGACAACATCCATCATATTTATAGCAATAACCACGGGAATTCCAAGTTCCATAAGCTGAGTTGTTAAATACAGGTTTCTTTCTAAATTTGTGCCGTCAACAATATTTAAAATAACATCAGGACGGTCATTTATTAGGTAGTTTCTTGCAACGACCTCTTCTAATGTATACGGAGAAAGAGAGTATATACCTGGAAGGTCTGTTAAGACAACATCCTTGTTGGTCTTTAATTTTCCCTCTTTTTTTTCCACAGTTACACCGGGCCAGTTGCCGACATACTGGCTTGAGCCGGTCAAAATATTAAAAAGGGTGGTTTTTCCCGAGTTTGGGTTTCCTGCAAGCGCAATTTTAATTGACATTATAATCCTCCTGACAGTTAGGCTCGCCTAACTTATGTGTAAAAATTTATTCGACCTCTATAGTTTCAGCATCAGCTTTTCTTAAGGACAGTTCATAGCCTCTTAAGTTTAATTCCATCGGGTCGCCTAAAGGAGCAACCTTTCTTATGTAAATTTCAACGCCCTTTGTGATTCCCATATCCATAATACGCCTTCTTACAGCACCCTCGCCCGTAACCTTTATAACCTTTACGGTCTGTCCTACTCTTGCGTCTTTAAGCGTCATACACAATCACCCCTTCTACAATTATATTCGCATATAAAACAAAACAGTACTTTTGTCATACAGTTAGTCTTGCCTAACTTCTTATGTTAGTTTACCATAAACTTCTTTGGTTGTCAATATATTTTTTCAAATTTTTGTGGTTTGACAAATGAATTTATTTAGGCTATAATACAAATTAAGAACGCAAAAAGGAAGATAAGTTATGATAATTAAAGAATCAGCTGAAAATTATCTTGAATCCATATTGGTGCTAAAAAATGAAAAAGGCTTTGTAAGAAGTATTGATATTGCAAATGATTTGGGAGTTTCAAAGCCAAGTGTTTCTGTTGCAATGAAGAATTTCCGTGAGGAAGGATATATTATAATTGATGAAGACGGGCATATTTCGCTTACGGAAAAAGGACTAAAAATTGCAAATAATATTTATGAGCGACATGAGGTTATTGCAAAAGCTCTTATCTTGCTCGGTGTTGGCAAAGAAACTGCCTACGAGGACAGTTGCAGAATAGAGCATGACATAAGCCATGAAACATTTGAAAAAATTAAAGAATTTATAGATAAACACAAATAAAAAAAGGGATGCTCGGCATCCCTTTTTTTATTTGTGAAGTATTGGCGATATTTTTTTGTAAATAAGCATTGTTATAAAAGAAATTACTATGCCCTTTACGAGATTAAACGGCAAAATCGTGTATAAAACGAGTGGCATTTTAACGCTTATAGGTGCGGTTGGCATATAAAGCGGAAGCATAATAAATAAATTCACAAAAATTCCCGCAACCGACATCGCTAAAGTTGCAAATATAAGCGAAAGTATTGCACCTTTAAAGCTCTTGTTAAACTTATAAATTAAACCTGCGGTAAGGCAGAATGTTCCGTTTATAATAAAGTTTGCAAATTCGCCGACTAACCCTGTGGTAGACATTGTCGCGTGAAGAAGATTTTTTATAAGCTCGCATACAATACCTGAAACGGGACCGTAAGCAAAGGTTATAATCAGGGCAGGGAGGTCAGATAATTCTATATCTAAAAATCCGCCCACTTTATAAGGAACTAAAAGCTGTAAAACAAAAGAAATTGCAGAAAAAATACCTACAAATACCAAAAGCCTTGTTTTGTTTGTTTTTACATTAGTCATGATTTTCTTCACCTTTCAATAGCTCGCTCTGATGAGTTGTAATGAGTGCGCTTATAACCTCGTTCAAATCGCCGTTTAAAACTGCATCGAGCCTGTGAAGAGTAAGACCGATTCTGTGGTCGGTAACACGACCTTGCGGGAAGTTATAGGTTCTGATTCTCTCACTTCTGTCGCCCGTTCCAACCTGGCTTTTTCTTTCCTGGGCGATTTGCTCGTGCTGTTGACTCTGTACTAAGTCGTAAAGCCTTGAGCGAAGAATTTTCATTGCCTTATCTTTATTCTTGTGCTGTGATTTTTCATCCTGACAAGAAACTACAAGACCTGTTGGCAAATGGGTAATACGAACCGCAGAGTCAGTTGTGTTAACGCACTGACCGCCGGGACCACCTGCACGGAAAACATCGATTCTAAGGTCGTTGGCGTTAATATCAACCTCAACCTCTTCAACCTCAGGTAAAACTGCAACAGTAACAGTAGATGTATGAATTCTTCCGCCCGATTCGGTAGATGGAATTCTCTGCACCCTGTGAACACCGCTTTCAAACTTGAGCTTTGAGTATGCACCGGCACCGTCTATACTAAATGAAATTTCTTTAAAACCACCAATATCTGTTGGGTTAGAGCTTAGAATTTCAGTTTTCCAACGGTTAGCTTCGGCGTACATTGTGTACATTCTGAATAAGTCTCCTGCAAAAAGAGCAGCCTCGTCGCCGCCTGCGCCGCCACGGATTTCAACGATAACACTCTTGTCATCGTTGGGGTCTTTTGGTAAAAGCAGAATTTTAAGTTCGCCGTCAATTTCTTCAATTCTTTGCTTGCTTTCTTTAATTTCTTCTTCCGCAAGCTCTTTAAAGTCCTTGTCAGCGGAAGGGTCGGCTAAAATTTCTTCACTTTCTGCTATAGCATCAGTTAACGATTTGTATTCTCTGTATTTTTCAACGATAGGAGCAATGTCGGATTGCTCTTTGCAAAGCTTTGCAAAAAGATTCTGGTCTGAGATTATTTCAGGGTCAGATATTTTTTTGCTCAGCTCTTCGTATCTTTCTTCTATAAATGATAGTTTTTCAAACATATATGCACCTCTTAAATAAATATGGGTATATTATACACTAATACTAGGCGAAATGCAACTTTAATTTCGTGCTTTTTTTAAGCTTTGATATTTTTTGTTAAAAACTATTGACATAAAAATAATTAAATGTTATAATCTAACAAAATGAATATTTAAAGACAAGGAAGAGAAGGAGTAAATTTTCTTATCTGTGTATAGAGAGAGGCGGATGGTGGAAGCGTCTTCATAGAGGAATTTTGAAGTAGTCTCGGAGTTGCAAACTGAACAAGGGGAAACCTTTAAGTAGGCTTTGACGGAGTTTCCGCCGTATAAAGGGAAAGCGGCATTTTAAAAAATGTGTCGGGTAAGGTGCAGAAAGTAACGCTTCTGTACGAAGTTAGGTGGTAACACGAGTCATTCGTCCTAATAGATGAATGGCTCTTTTTTATTTTGATAAGCGGTAAAGGAGAAAAACTATGGAGCTTTTAAACAATTATATGCCCCAAACTGAATTTTCAAGCTATGAGGAGTTTTCTGAAAAATTTAAGCTGAATGTCCCGGAAAAATTTGATTTTGCAAGGGATATTGTAGATGAGTGGGCAAAGCAAGAGCCTGAAAAAATAGCACTTATCTATATGGATGATGACGGAAACGAAAAAACCTTGACATTTTCTGAAATTTCAGAGCGTTCAAAGCGTATGGCGTCATATTTTAAGTCGTTAGGGCTTAATGCGGGCGACAGAGTAATTACACTTATGCGCAGAAGATGGGAATACTGGGTTTTAGCTGTTGCTATTCACAGAATGGGTGCAGTTTTGGTTCCTGCCTCGATTCAGCTCACAACAAAGGACATCTCCTATCGTATAGACAGTGCTGAGGCAAAAATGCTAATCGCAATAGATGATGAGTTTGTAAGAAAACAAATTGAGCCACTGATGGAAAAATGCGAAACGCTTCAAAACATTCTTTTAGTTGGCGACAAAGAAATTTCAGACTATAAGGATTTGAATGCAGAATACGAAAAGTTTGACTTATACGATGAACCTATAAACCGCGAAAACAAAGACGAAATGGTAATTTACTTTACCTCAGGAACATCAGGCTATCCCAAAATGGCAATTCACGACAGAACATATCCTTTAGGACACATCACAACTGCAAAATATATGCAGAGAGTTTTAAATAACGGGCTTCATTTAACCCAAGCCGATAGCGGTTGGGCAAAGTTTGGCTGGGGAAATATCTACGGTCAGTGGATTTGCGGAACTGCGATTTTGGGCTACGACCCGATTCGCTTTGATGCAGGAAAATTTTTGGATATAATAAAAGAATATAAACCTACAACACTTTGCGTTCCGCCGACAATGTATCGCTTGATGCTGCACCACGGAATTGAAAAGGAACAATTCCAGTCAGTTACCTGGTTTGCAACAGCCGGAGAGCCGCTATCCGATGAAGTAAACCGCGAGTGGAAACAAATTACGGGACAAGATATTCATGTAGGCTTCGGTCAGAGTGAGGGCTCGCCGATTTGCTGTACATTTAACTGGCTTGAGGTTCGTTCAGGCTCAATGGGCAAGCCGTCGCCTTTATATGATGTCAGAATTTTAGCGTCTGACGGTGGCTACTGTGATGCAGGCGAAGAGGGTGAAATTGTAATTATTCCTGCCGAAAAACAGGTAGGACTTTTAACAAGGTATTCACTAAACCGCGAACAAATCCAGCCATTAGAGGGTGGCGTTTACCATACGGGCGACATTGCGTATAAAGACACAGACGGATATTTTTACTATGTTTGCAGAAATGACGATATGATAAAATCATCGGGCTACAGAATTGGGCCTTACGAGATTGAAAGCGTTTTAAACACGCACCCTGCAGTAAAAGAAAGTGCAATCGTAGGTCTTCCTGATGAAATAAGAGGACAGGTTATATGCGGAATAATAGTTCTTCGTGATGGATACGAGCCGTCAGAACAGCTAACAAAGGAGCTGCAGACTTATGTCAAGAAAAACACCGCACCTTATAAGTATCCTCGTGTTATTAAATATTTCCGTGACATTCCAAAGACAACATCAGGAAAAATTATGAGAAAAGACCTTAAAAAATTAGCAGAGAGTATAGACTAAAAAAGGGGCTGTAGCAATTTTGCTACAGCCCCTTTTGGGCTGGACGAAAAATGATGCAGAATGGACAAACTGAGCCAAAATGGCAATTTTATGCCATTTTGGGATGCCCGAAGGCGTACGATGGTACGCCGAGAGGCGAAGTTTGTTCATATCACAAAACAAAAATTCAATGTAAAATTCGTGATATTACGAATTTTACTACAACCTTTTATTTATTATTTACTTATTGCTTTATAAAAAGCTATGCAACAATAAAAATTTGTTTTGTGAGGTCTGCGCATTTT
>JAZSJX010000085.1:0-3515 GCA_045534535.1 Congzhengia sp. | reverse complement strand
GGCAGTTGTATTCGATAACGCGCGGTCCCTTGGGTGTGAGCATAAGACCGAAATAGAGGCAACCGGAGAACGGTCTGCCTTCTGCCTTCATAGCCTTGATCGTAGGCTCGAAGATAGTTTCCATGCATTCCTTTGCGATGTCAGCTGTGTAATACGGATTGGGAGCAACTGTTCCCATACCGCCTGTGTTTAGTCCAGTATCGCCGTCGCCTGCACGCTTGTGGTCCATAGAAGAAACCATAGGAACTACAGTTTTTCCGTCAGTAAAGCTTAAAACTGAAACCTCAGGACCTGTTAAAAATTCTTCTATTACAATTCGGCTTCCGCTTTCGCCAAAAACCTTATCCTCCATAATTTCTTTAACAGCTTTTTTGGCTTCATCTCTGTTCATAGCAATTATGACGCCTTTTCCCAAAGCCAATCCGTCTGCTTTTATAACCGTCGGGATAGGTGCAGTTTCTAAGTATAAAAGTGCATCCTCGGCATTTTGGAACACCTCATACTCTGCCGTAGGAATATTGTACTTTTTCATAAGATTTTTTGAAAAAACCTTACTGCCCTCAATTATTGCAGCGTTTTTATTAGGTCCAAAGCAAGGAATACCGATTTCATTTAAAGCATCCACAGCACCTAAAACCAACGGGTCATCAGGTGCAACGACTGCAAAATCAATCTTTTCCTGCTTTGCAAATTCTACAATTTTTTCAATATCCTTAGCACCAATATTTACACACTCAGCATCCTTTGAGATGCCGCCGTTTCCGGGAAGTGCATAAATCTTTGTAATTTTAGGACTTTTCTTAAGCCCCTCTATAATTGCGTGCTCACGGCCACCGCCGCCTACTACCATTATTTTCATAAAGGTTTAAACCGCCTCTCTGACTGAAAATTTAAGTTTTATTTTAGTGATGGAACAATCTCATTTTTGTAAATGCCATTACCATATTGTATTTGTTGCAAACCTCGATAACATTGTCATCACGGATTGAGCCACCAGGCTCTGCAATATAGGAAACGCCACTTTTTGCAGCACGCTCAATGTTGTCGCCAAACGGGAAGAATGCATCACTTCCTAATGAAACGCCCGTAATTGTATCTAAGTATGCTCTTTTTTCTTCTCTTGTAAAAGGATCAGGCTTATGAGAGAATAAATGCTCCCAGGCACCGTCTTTTAGTAAATCCTCGTACTCGTCTGATATGTAAACATCTATCGCATTGTCGCGGTCAGGACGCTTAACTCCATCTAAGAACGGGAGATTTAAAACCTTATCACTCTGGCGAAGATGCCAGTTGTCCGCTTTCTGACCCGCCAAGCGTGTGCAGTGAATTCTTGACTGCTGACCTGCACCAACACCGATTGCCTGTCCGTCCTTTGCATAGCACACAGAGTTTGATTGTGTGTATTTTAGCGTGATTAGTGAAATTATTAAATCTCGCACTGCACTTTCAGGAAGTTCTTTGTTGTTGGTTACAATATCAGTTAATAATTCGCGGTCAATTTTAAATTCATTTCTGCCCTGTTCAAATGTAATTCCGTAAACCTGCTTGTGTTCGATTTCGGCAGGTTTAAAGTTCGGGTCGATTTTAATTATATTATAGTTTCCGTTTCTTTTCTTCATCAAAATTTCCAATGCTTCAGGCTCGTATCCCGGTGCGATAACGCCGTCTGACACCTCTCTTGCAATAAGCTTTGCACAGGTTACATCACAAACATCACTAAGTGCAATAAAGTCGCCAAAGGATGACATTCTGTCAGTTCCTCTTGCTCTTGCGTAGGCAGTTGCCAAGGGGGATTCGTCTAAACCCTCAATATCGTCAACAAAGCAGGCTTTTTTTAACTTTTCGTCCATTTTAATTCCAACTGCAGCAGATGTTGGACTAACATGTTTAAATGATGTTGCAGCACACATTCCTAACGCGTCCTTAATTTCTTTAACTAGCTGCCAACTGTTAAATGCATCTAAAAAGTTTATATAGCCCGGTCTTCCACACAAAATCTCAATAGGAAGCTCGCTTCCATCGTGCATAAAGATTTTTGCAGGCTTTTGATTGGGGTTACAACCATATTTTAATTCAAATTCTTTCATTTTCTTCCTCCTATTGATTTTTGTTAACCATTCTGTTTTCGGTTTTTCCTGTTTCTAAATCAATGTATCTGACATAAAGAGAAATTTTATTTTCTTTGTTTAAGTTTTTCCACAAAGTATCAAAAAGCTCGTCTATGCTATCTGGAATTTCTACTCTTTCAGGCTCTCCGCAGAAAGTAGGGATTGGATTTCCGTCTCCCATATATGTATGGATAAAGTGTCCCAAACCTGAAACCGGTGTGTAAGAAAAAGTATATCTGTTGCATCCTGCACCCTCAGGGGAGTTGCTCTTTAGTATGCTCATTTCATAAGTGAAATCGCCTTTATCAAATGTCGCCATACCGCTTATTCTTGGTGTAAAGTTAGGGCCGTCAGGCTCAAACTCGCGAGTTGTTAAGCTTTCAGAGAAGCCTTTACCGTCTTTTATGTAGTCATAAATCGTATCTGTCTGGTCGCCGTTTGTTACGATTAGTTTGTTTTCAAAAACACGAATTGGCGAATATATAATCAGCGACGGGTCTTCTACCTTTGACTCGTCAAATGGATAGATTGTAACGCTTTCGCCCTCTTCTTTAAAAATACGATTTCTGCTGTTCTCACTTCTGCCCATTATAAAATAAGCAATTGCACACTTTTTAGCGTCCTTTGTTTTGCCGATTACAATACCTCTGCCAACATAAGAATTATCCTTTATAAGCTCGCCTATATTGTTTATTTCATATATGTTCATTTTACTTTTCCTTTCGCAATTTCTTCTGATACCTTCTCAACAGACTCAGGCAAAATAATCCATTCAGCCTGCTCCATCACTCGTTTTTGCAAAACCTCGGGCGTGTCGCCATCTAAAATTTCAACCGCCTTTTGCATAATAATTTTTCCTCCGTCAGGAATTTCGTTAACGAAATGAACTGTCGCACCCGTTACTTTAACGCCGTAAGACAGTGCCGCCTCGTGAACACGAAGTCCGTAAAAGCCTTTTCCGCAAAAAGACGGAATCAATGACGGATGGACATTTATAATCCTGTCTTTAAAGCGAGTTGTAAACTTTTCGCTCAAAATCGACATAAAGCCTGCTAAAACGATTAAGTCAATATCATTGTCCTCTAGTATCTTGGTAATTTTTTCTTCAAAGTCTTCCTGGGATGAACATTCCCTTTTCAAAACAGTAAATGTATCAATCCCTGCTTTTTCGGCTCTTACAAGGGCATAAGCATCTTTAACATTTGAAATTACCACCTTAATTTCGCCGCTTTTTATGATGCCCTTTGCCTCACTGTCTATAAGTGCCTGAAGGTTTGTTCCGCCACCTGAAACTAAAACCGCAATGTTTGCTTTTAGCATATTTTCACGCTCTCATCTGATTTAATAATTTCTCCGATTACATATGCGTCCTCGCCGTTTGCTTTTAATACCTCTAAAGCACGGTCG
>JAZSJX010000072.1:0-36566 GCA_045534535.1 Congzhengia sp. | reverse complement strand
TAATTTGTTCATTTTTAAGCCCTCCTTTATAAACAGTATATATTTTTAAGTGTACTATAAAAAGGACACTTTTAGTTATCTGTTTTCTTCTTTAATATGCGTGCCATATTTAAAAGCGCTTCTTTATCTTCGGCGGTTAGGTCTTTAGTTTCGTTGTACATCGCATAGGTGAAATCGTCGAAAGATATTTCATCAGAAACAGAAGACTGTTCTTTTTTTTCTTCCCAACCCATTAAATAACCGGTGGGCAAGTTTAAAACCTTCTCTATAGTTGATATAGCTTCCATTGGAATTTTTCTAGTGCTTCCAGTCTCATATCGTTGTAGTGTTGATTTCGCTATTCCTGTAAGGGTAGACAACTCTGACAAACTTAATTCTTTGTTTTCGCGGGCTTGTTTTAATCGAATACTTATGTTCATTCTTGCACCTCCACATAACCATTATAAACTATTCGTTTCAAAAATGCAACATATTTTTTCAAAAGAAATAAAAAAAGTTTCAAAAATGGGTTGACAAACTTAAGTATTTTTGCTACAATTAAATTGTCCCAAAAATGAAACAAGAGAGGTGATTATTTTGAATTTAAACAAATTAAATGCAAAAATTGTTGAGGTAGGAATTAAGAAAAAAGCTGTAGCAAAGCACTTTGGGATTAGTGTTCAAGCACTGAACAAGAAGCTTACAGGAGCAACGAAAATTACTGTAGACGATGCGTGCAAATTCTGTGAGGTTTTAAGAATTGATAATGACACAGAAAAAAGTGAAATTTTTTTACTTTAACCGTCCCAATAGTGGGACGAAGTGGAAGTGGATAAATGAAAAGAAAAAGAACAAGGTTTGCGCACAACCTTGCTCAGTGGTAGAAATATTTATTTTTTCGTCTTTTGTGACAACGCACTGCCTGCAACTGTTTTAGAAGCCTTGCTGTAGTTGTTACTTCTTAAAATTTTTGATGCAGTAGACGCTACCTTTTTGCTAGTGGTCTTATTTGCCATTTATCCACCCCCCTATAATAAATTTATACATATTGTACTTAAGCACATAACTATTATACCATATATTGTATAAAACCACAACCTTTATTTTCAAACTATATAATTTAAAACATTATAAATGGCTTAAAATAAAGGAAAAACAGCGTAAAATTTTAGCTTTAAAGTGAATTTTATATTTAAATACTCTATTCCATACATACCAAAGCCGCACAAAGTCCTGCCTGATATTGTGCAGGGCGAGCACCCAAAAACCAAGATATTATTATATGCTAATTGCGAACAACTCTTTTGTTGTACATTTTATTGGCACGGCTACTCTCTATGTGTGGGATAGGTATAGGACAATCTTTTACAAAAATACAATGAAATGAGGTGATTTTAATGGAAGAAAAAAAGAGAGATTGCGAGATTTACGGGTATACGGAAAAGGAGTACATTTTGTCTGACGGGAGCAAGTGCTATGTTCGCACACCGAATTATCCGCCTGAGAGAGTGAAGAAATGTTTTGATAATTTCTTTCAGTCGGTTGCAAACTTTGTTGTTCAGAACGAAGCAAAAAAACTTAATAATACATAGGAAGGAATGAAAAAAGATGGACAAGCTATTTGTTATGCTGATTTATTGCACAGCGTTTTTATGGTTTGCAATAATTGGCTGCATTATAGAAAAAATAAGTGATAGAAAGGAATTGATGAAAAATGAAAACAGTGGACAAGTTGTTGACGATTATGGAAGAAGGGGGAAAGGTGATAGCAGGGACTATAAAGAAGGATATTCAAAAAGACAAAGCTACATCGCTTAACGAAAGACTTGTAAATTATATGTTTTTAAAGGGTGTTGCAGTTCTGCCTGTTCCAGGGACACAGCTTTGGTACCTTATAAAAGACGGAGACGGAAAGTATTGTGGTGTAAGCTCTGGAAAGTTCATTGCCCTGGGAAGAGATTGCGTTGTGATGACAAATACTGTTGATGCAGAGAAGCTTATTGCAGAATGTGAAGTACATTTTGTTTGTTATAGCGCGGTTTATGTTTTCCCTGTGGGTGATGTATTTGAAACAGAGGAAGATGCAAGAGAAGAGCTTGCACGAAGGAGTGAAAACTATGCAGGTTGATGAAAAATTCAAGCTTAATGGCGGGATAATCAAGATTATTACTGACCACAAGGTTAAGACACTTTACGGAGAATACAGGACACTTGAAGAATGTCTTGAACTTGGAAAGGTGATAGATGATAAGCCGACCTCGGGAGTAATTGTAATGCACAAAGAGACACTTAAGGGAAATGTTTACGAGTTTGGAGGTCACGGTGGTGCGTTCTGGGAGCATATTGGAACTACAAAAGGATTTGCTTAAGGAAGGAGTGATTGATTTGAGTTTAACAGAAACGATATTTAGGCTTTGGTTTTGTTGTGTTATAACGAGTGCTTGTGTGTCCGCTGCGACTGTGCTTGCGATTGTACTTATGGCCGACAATATCAAAGAAAAGAAAAAAGCCCGTCTTGTGGAAGAAGACGAGCCAAAGGATGTGCATACAGAAGCACACCATTAATCGCCTAATAATTATATCACAGAACAATTAAAATGTCAAATATAAGGAGTAAATTAAGTGGCTATTGTTTGTAATAGTTGTAGGCGGTATTTTTTTGAGCCGCTGATATTAAAAGAGATGCATGACGAGCTGGCAGGCTGGCCGTATGAAAGGTTTCCTGTTTGCCCTTACTGTCATGACACTGATATAGAAGAAAAGGAGATTGAGGAAGATGTCGAATTTTGATTCAGGTGTTAAAGAATACATATTTGCTGAGGCAGTTGTTAGAGTTGGCTTTCCGGTTGATTACTCGGGGAAAGCAGATATAAATTGTATGCAGTGTCAGTTTTTCAGCCGCAACAACGGTATGTGTCAGTTAACAAAAGAGATTGTGGCATATCCTGCTAAGTATGTCGGGGGCAAATGCCCTTTGGAGGAGGTTGAAAAGTAGATGGGGATCCCAGTTATGATTTTGGGTGAAAGCGGAAGTGGTAAAAGTTCTTCGCTTCGCAATTTTGATGAAAAAGAGGTTATGGTTTTTAATGTTGCAAACAAGCCCTTACCGTTCAGAAGGAAGCTTGCGAGCATTAAGGGCCAGGAAACAACGCAAAAAGAATATGGCTGCATAAAGGCCTACATAGAAAAGTACAAAGACAAAGTAAAAAGTTATGTTATTGATGATTCGCAGTATTTGATGGCATTTGAGATGTTTGAAAAGGCAAAGGAAACAGGGTACGGAAAATTTACTGACTGTGCGCTTAATTTTTATAACCTGGTACAGTTTGTTATCAAAGACACTCCCGATGATGTTATCGTATATTTTCTGCATCACATTGAAACATCTGATACAGGAAAGGTTAAGGCAAAGACAAGCGGAAAGATGCTTGACAGTCAGCTGACATTAGAGGGGTTATTCAGCATTGTTTTAATGGCACAGACTGATGGCAAGGAGTACAAGTTTATTACTCAGAGTGATGGTTATACAACTTGCAAAAGTCCTCTTGAAATGTTCGAGGAAAGCATTGAAAACGACTTGAAGTTTGTAGATACTGCAATAAGAGAATATTGGGATTTAAATTCAAAAAATGAAAGTGAGGATAAATAATTATGGACGCAATTAAAGGGTATGAACAAGCAAAGGTTATTGTAGCAAAGGAGCAGTTGCCAAAGGGCGGGTATAAGCTCAAGGTAATGGATGCGGAAGAGGTAAAGACCGACAGGGCGCATTACTTAAAAATTTCGTTTGATATTTGTGATGGTGTGTATAACGGGCATTACAAAGAGGACTATATAAATCAGCAGACCGAAGATAAAAGGTGGCGTGGGTTTATAAATGTCTTTATTCCCAAAGAGACTGATACATATTACGAGCAGAATTTATCAAGATTTAAAACCATTATGGCTGATTTTGAGCAGAGCAACAGTAATTTTCATTGGGATTGGGACGAAAAGAAGCTTAAAGGAAAACTTATCGGCGGTGTGTTCGGATCCGAAGAATGGGAATATGACGGCAAGACCGGAATGAGAACTGTGTGCAGATACCTTACAAGCATTGATGCTATTGAACAGGAAAAATATAAAATACCTGCAGACAAGCTTTTAAAAGGGAGTGCATCGGCATCACCTGCACCAAAAGGAGCAGATTTTGTATTGACAGACGATGATGACGATCTGCCGTTCTGATATGAAAAAATACGATAATTTTCAAATTAAAAGAATGCTTGGCAGTATGATTATTCTCTACGATACGAGAGAACAACAGAACGCAGCATTAAAAAGGCGCTTGGAGGGGTTTTCTTGCCCCTCTCTTCGCCGGAAACTTAATTTTGGTGATTACTCGGTAGGCTTTGTTGATGAAAACAAGGACATTGTATTTTGTGATGATTTGGTTGCGATTGAGAGGAAAATGAGCCTTGATGAATTATGCAACTGTTTTACAAAAGGCAGACCGAGATTTGAAAGAGAATTTTTAAGAGCCAAAGAGCAGGGTGCAAAAGTGCATCTGCTAATAGAAAACGGCTCGTATGAAAAGATTTTTGCTGAAAGGTACCGGAGCAAGCTAAACCCAAATGCTTTAATTGCGAGTTATTTAGCCTGGTCTGAGAGATACAATATTCAGCTTCATTTTTGTAAGGCGGATACAACGCCTGTTCTTATTGAAAAAATATTATATTATTGGTTAAAAAATTATTTAGAAAACTTGGAAGAAGGTGAAGACGATGGAAAGTAAAAATACTTTTATAAAACTCAACCGAAAAATACTTGATTGGGAATGGTATAAGGATGCAAATACTTTCAAATTGTTTATTCACCTTCTTTTAACTGCCAATGTAAAAGATAAAAAATGGCAGGGTATTATTGTTAAAAGAGGAGAGCTTATAACCTCTATTCCAAATCTATCAAAAAGCACAGGACTTTCAGCGCAAGAGGTAAGGACTGCGATAAAACACTTAATTCTAACAGGCGAAATAACAGACTCTTCAAGTCCAAGATTTCGCATAATATCAATAAAAAATTATGGTAAGTATCAAGATGTTAACAGACAAACTAACAGACAGCTAACAGACTGCCAACAGACTCCTAACAGACAGCTAACAGCAACTAAAGAAAGTAAAGAATGTAAAGAAGGTATAAAGAATGTAGTAGAAGTAGTGGATGCTGACGCATCTGACGACAACGACGACAGACTGCAAGTTTATAAGCGGCATGTTTTACTTTCGGAAAATCAGATTGAGGATCTTCTTTGTAAGATGGGGTTAGAGGCGTTTGATACATATCTTGAAAAGTTGGATAATTTTATTCACGATAAAAATGCAAATGTGAAGAGTTGTTATGAAACTATGCTCAAGTGGTATGATCAGGATAGGACGATGAAAGGTAAAAGAGGTAAATATGGACCGTAAGAAATTTTTAAGTATATGTAAAGTTGGGGGCAAGGTAAAGTTTGAGGGACACGAGTATGTTGCACTTGGGTATAATCTCAGATATGACAAATACGAAAACTGCATACATAGTGTTGAGCTTAAGGACGATAAAACAAATACTTTGCTGATAGCAAAACTTGAAAGGGTGGAAGAGTGTGGTGGAAGCACAACTTAATTTTTTAGATGAAATAATCATTGATAACTTTGCCGGGGGCGGTGGAGCGTCAACAGGAATAGAACTTGCAACGGGCAGACCTGTAACAGTTGCAATCAATCATGATCCTGCGGCAATACTTATGCATAAAACAAATCATCCGTACACGATACATTTACAAGACAGTGTATGGAATATAGACCCGGAAGAAATATGTGCAGGCAGACCTGTTGGACTTGCGTGGTTCTCTCCAGACTGCAAACATTTCAGCAAGGCAAAGGGAGCAGCGCTTGTTGATAAGAATATCAGAGGACTTGCGTGGATTGTTCTCAAATGGGCAGGAACGGTTAAACCGAGAGTTATAATACTCGAAAATGTTGAGGAGTTTAAGACATGGGGACCTGTTCGCAAAGGTAAGCCTGTAAAAGCGAAAGCCGGGCAGACTTTTGAAAAGTGGCTGAGTCAGTTAAAGGCTCTTGGATATGAAGTTGAGTATAAAGAACTTGTAGCAGCGGACTTTGGAGCACCGACAACAAGAAAGAGGTTTGTTCTTATTGCAAGATGTGATGGAAGACCTATTGTGTGGCCGGAAAGAACTCATGCGCCTATTGGTAGTGAAGAAGTACGAAGCGGAAAATGCAAGCCTTGGGTGTCAGCTGCAGAGATTATTGATTGGAGTTTGCCCTGTCCTTCGATATTTGAGAGCAAAGAAGAGATTAAAGAAAAGTATGGCTTAAAGGCAATGCGACCACTTAAAGATAATACCTTGCGAAGAATAGCCAGAGGAATGGACAAGTTTGTTATTAAAAACAGCAAGCCGTTTATAATTCCAGTTGGATACGGCGAACGACAAGGGCAGATGCCGAGAGTGAATGATATTGAGCAACCTATCGGAACTGTTGTAGGAACTGTAAAGCACAATGTTGTTAAACCTGTATTTACTCCATATGGAGTGCAGGTAAATCACGGCGGAGCTGACAGGGTATCAGATATAGAAAAGCCTCTTGATACAATTACCGCAAAGCACGGATATGGGGTAGGAAACCCGGTGCTAATGCCTTATCATATGCACAATCATTCTAATGCATCTGGCACTGATATGCGAAAGCCTTTAAATACAGTAACTGCAGGTTTTGGCGGACAACAAATGTTGATTACTCCGCATCTTTCAAAATACTTTGGTGGTGTTGTAGGCGAAGCGGTCGAAAAACCTTTGCCGACTGTTACTGCAATAGACCACAATGCAGTTGTTGCTCCTACTCTTATTCAGTATCACGCAGAGCAGAGTGATAAAGAGGTAAGGGCAAGTGGATTTGAAAAGCCTTTAATGACAGTTGATGGCTCGGGAAGATATGGCATAGCAGCTGCACATCTTACTCAGTATTTCAAAGGCGACCATTACCACAGTCCCGATGAACCATTACATACTGTTACAACAGAAATTCGTGAGGGTGTTACGTTGGCACACCTTACAGAGTTTAAGGGACAGGATATAGGGCAGGATGTCAACAATCCTTTGAGGACAATTACGGCGAGTGCTGGAGAGTTCGGGACAGTTTACACAAGGCTTGAAAAAATAAGTGGATTTTGCAATCTTCATTTCTGGCCACAAGTCAGAGAAATGCTGAACACCTATTGCGGATATAACATTGCAGAAGATGAGATTTTAATTCTTACCATAAATGGTGTTGATTATTTTATATCAGACATTGGACTGAGAATGTTAACACCTGCAGAGTTGTATGCAGCTCAAGGTTTCCCGGCAGATTACATAATTGACAGAGATTATACAGGCAAACCTTACCCGAAAAGTCAGCAGGTAGCAAGATGTGGAAATGCAGTTTGTCCGCCGATGGCAAGAGCATTGGTAGCAGCAAACCTGCCTGAGTATTGCATTATTGATTTTACGTCAATGTTTGAACTTGCAAATCACATGGCGATGTAGGAGGTAAATATGACAGCGAATGAAAGATTAAGAGAACTATTAAAGGAGTTTGACAGTCATCCTGAAAAGACCTGTCCGCAACTCGATACAGGTAAAAGTTGTGAAGGGTGTAATTATTTTAAAAACCAACATTGCGACATTGATGGGAGAAGAGTTGATTTCCTTCTTGAAAACGGTGTTATCTTACCACCTGCTACTCTTGATGAAAAAATCAAGGAAGCGGCAAGGCTCAGATATAACAACGGGCGGACTGTGAAAGAGATAGCAGATATAATGCATTACAGCCCAAGGACTATACTGAGATTTTTAAAGAGGTTTGAGGAAGAGACATAATCTCTGCAAGTTACCGGCAAGTAAGATTTGCTTTAATTATGGCGATAAATCAGCATTTTAATAAAAAAACATGCGGTTTTCTTTAATTACTGCAAATTACCGGCAAGTTAGTTGGTTTAAAAATATTTATAACAACTAACTTTAGATTTAAAACGAATAAGGAAGGAATGAGGGGAAATGAAAGAACGAGATAGATATATGCTGTGTTGCGATTGTGGATATGCAGTCAAGCAAAAAACAATGTTTATAAAGGAATATCGGAATACCGCTATTTGCTTGTGCCGAAAATGTGCATTAAAGCTTGGCAGAGAAATAGCAGAAACGGTTGAAAACCAAATGCTACAAGAAATGATGAATGAGGACCACCCAACCGAGAAAGGCGGTGGGCAGGAGTGATGAATCATTGTCTTACTTGTGAATACTATGACGAATGCGAGTATGCAGAATATGTAAATTTTTGTGAGGATTGCAAAGATTATGCGAAATGTCCAATAAGAGCGGTTTGTTGTGAGGCAGGACACGATATAGAATGCAACAACGGTTTTGAGGAAAGAGGTGCGGAGTGATGGCTTATGTTGATACCGAAAAGTTAAAGAGAAACATAAGAGTAAACCTTATGCCGAATGTTGATTTAGACGGAACGGTTACAGTTGAAAATGCCGAAAGGTATTTTTTAAATCTGATTGAAAAAACATCCACCGCAGATGTTGAGGAAGTGAAGCACGCAGAATGGTCACATTTAGGTGCTGACGAATGGTGTTGCACCAACTGCGGTGAAGTCGTTACAACGGAGGGTAGCTGGGACATACCCTTAAAGAAATATTGCAACGAGTGCGGTGCAAAAATGGACGGAGGTAAGAAATGACTTGTACTTTTACAGTTACGGAGAACGAGCAGTCAACTATGAGTCAAGTAAAACCGAACGGAAATAAAAGAACGATTTTAAGGAGGAAATATAAAAATGGATGAAAAGAAAATAAATATTGTAACTGTTCGTTGGTGGGATGGTTACAAAGAAGATTTTAGAGCAACAGAGGTTCGCTTTGGTTCAGACTTACTTTGGATGAGACTTGAAGATGGAAACAACAGACACATCCCATTAAGAATGGTTCGTTGGTTTGGTACATCTATTGAAAGTCATCAAAATACAGGAATGTGAAAAGTTAAGAACGATTTTAAGGAGTGAGAATGTGAAATCAGTATTGATAAGCATACAGCCAAAATGGTGTGAGCTTATATGTAAATGTATTGGGTGGGATAATCAAAAACCACAATATAAAAAGAGGTTGGATTTGAGAAAAACAGCACCAAAACCACCCTTTAAGGCTTATATTTATTGCACGAAAAGCAGAAAACCTTATGAAAGTTTTGCAGTAAGTGGCAAACCGTTTGAGTGCGGTGGCAAAGTCATAGGAGAATTTACTTGTAATTATGTTTTAGAACATTGCGAAATGGCGAATGCGGATATAGCAGAACTGATGTCTTGTGTATCGAGAGAAGATATCTTGAAATATGCAAACGGAAAAAATGTTCGCGGTTGGCACATAGATAATCTCGTAATATATAAACAACCGAAAGAGTTAAATGAGTTTTTTATTTATTGCGGAGATAACCCAAAATGTGAGGGGTGCGAGGCACACTATTATAGCAATACCGAAAGCGGTTTAGAAGATTATTGTTGCTCAATTATAGATGGTTACAGACCGCTTTCAAGACCGCCCCAAAGTTGGTGCTATGTGAAAGAAGTAAAACCACAATAAAATCGCAATTCAAAAAGGAGTGATACATACGAACAGAGCAGAAAGAAGATGGGAACAGAGAAAAAGAAGGCTTAACCATAAACAAATTAAAAGTATATGCAAAGCTCTTGTTCCTGAAGTGAAGAAAGTATTTAAAGGAATGGTGATACATAATGGCTGAATGTAAATGGTGTCAAGATGAATTTTGTGTAAATGCTGATTGCCCTATGCGTGCTGATTATTGTCCTGTGCCTGATATTCCTGATGTTTGCAAGTGGGAAGAACGTACGGAAGAAAGAGAGGCAAACGAGAATGACAGATAACGAGATTATAAAGGCTTTGGAGTGTTGTGTTCAAGGCTATTGCAGAGGTTGTGCTTTTGACGATGGTGCAAACTTTAATTGCAAAGATAATGTGATGGAAAGTGCCTTTAATCTTATCAATAACAAAAATGAAGAGATTGAGAGGTACAAGGGTGTTATTAAAATTTTAGAAAATGATGTTAAGGTTGCAAACATCGAAGCAGTTAAGAATTTTGCACACTTCTTGATTGACAGGTCAAAGGGTGGAAAAATTGAGGTTGTTGATGTTGCTGATTTGGCAGTTGAGTATATGAATACATTTGGAGGAAATAAAGATGAACAGTAAAGATTTTGAAATGATAATTAAGTCCAAAGTGGAAGTGAGTGTTGAAACGCTATTTGCTAAAAATGGTGAGTATGCAACAAGCGACCGATTACATAATTTTAAGGTTGCTGCGGTTTTGCAGCACGAAAGTCCCATAAAAGCACTTGGCGGTATGATGGCGAAGCACACGGTATCGGTTTATGACCTTATAGAAGCGGTAAACAGGGGCGAGGATGTTCCTCTTGAGCTTTGGGATGAGAAGATTGGCGACCATATAAATTATCTGCTTTTACTTTGGGCTGCAGTCATAGAAGAGAAAAACAACGAAGCGGCACTCGGGGGTGGCAAGCTTGGCAACGCATAAAAAGGTGTGTAAGGTTTGCGGAAAGGAATTTGAGCCATCGCATAAGCTCAGAGCGTATTGCAGTGATAAGTGCAGGAGAGTTGTGGCAAATAGACGATGTGCTGGAAATTATGCCAAAAAGCATCCCCGGGACAAAGAGAAGATATGCGCTAAATGTGGGAAAACTTTTTTGAGTTCAAGCAGCCTTACGAAATATTGCGATGAGTGCAGAAGAAAGAACAGTCCTGTTAAAATTAAGAAATATTGCCCAATATGCGGAAAGGAAGTTTTCAGGTCGAAACAGGCGAAATACTGTTCTCTTACTTGTGCGTGGACAGCAAAGAAGGAACAGAGCCAAAGGAAGACTAAGCCGTGCCTTAGTTCTAACGGTACGCTGTGTTGGTATTGCAAGTGGGCAACAGGTAAGGACGGACACTGCTCTTGGGCGAGCCATTTAGTTCCAGTGGAAGGCTGGGAAGCCAAAAAGACATATTTAAAAGTAGGCGAGGACACATATACTGATAGTTACATAATCAAAGATTGTCCGCTGTTTGAGGAGGGGTAGGATTGACAGTTAAAGAGCTTTCACAGCTTTATTATTTAAACAAAGAGGTTAAACTTAACAAAGAAAAACTCGAACAATTAGAGAAAGAATTAGCCGAGGATGAACATTTGCTTGAGTGCCTTGAAACAAGTGCTGCATCACCATCTGCTCCTAACTATAGTGGTATGCCGAAAGGCACACAACTTGGTAATAAACTTGAGAATAGCGTTATACAAATTTCAGCACTTAAAGATAAAATAAACCGAAAAAGAGAATTGCGGTCTAATTGCAAAACCACGATAGATGCCAAACAGATATTGTGCTTGGTAGAACGGGATAAGTTAGAAAGATATATTGCTGATTTGCCCACAAGCTTATTGAGATTGATATTTACATATCGGTTTGTTGATGGACTGACCTGGGCTGAAGTATCTGACAGTATAGACATTGTGAAAACGACCTCGGATAGCGTGAAGATGATGTGCTACAGACATTTAAAAGAACAAGACAGTAAATGAAGTTTGTTCCAAATGTTCTTGAATTTTAATGAGATCTATTTTATAATTAAAATGCAAAAATTGCTGATTTGTTCTACAAATAAAATCCATGCGAAAGAGAAACACTCCTACATCCTGAGGGAGTGCTTTTCTTTTTAGTGACAATCATAAAATAAACGAGCCTTGCTATATTTGCAGTCGGCAAGGATGGGAATATAAAATAAAGAGTGGTGGTGAGCGTGGCCAATGAAAAGAATTTAGAAAAAGGAAAAGCGACACAATTTCAAAGCGGCGAGGAAGCGGCGAGAAATGGTCAAAAAGGTGGCCAAAAGTCAGGCGAATCAAAAAGGCAGAAAAAACTGCTGAAAGAATGTATGAATAGTTTGCTTGATGTTGATATAAAAGATAAAAAAGTTTTAAAAAAACTTACAGAGTTGGGTATAGATGATACGAGCAACAAAATGCTTATAACACTTGGCTTGTTCAATGCTGCTACATATGGAGATGTGAAGGCGTTTAAAGAAATCCGCAACCTTATAGGGGAAGACAAACGAGATGTTGACCTTGGCAAGATTGACGAAGTAATTGGAGTGATTGATGATGTTGCAGCTGAGTGATATGCAAAAACAATTCTGGCGTGGCGCTAATTTGCGTTGGAATGTTAAGAGCGGAGCAACAAGAAGCGGAAAGACATATCTTGATTATTTTGTTATACCAAAGCGAATGAGACAGGTCCATAATGAAGATGGACTTGTTGTTTTTTTAGGAAATACAAAAGGTACACTGCAACGAAATATTATTGAGCCTTTGCAGAATTTGTGGGGGACGAGCCGCGTATCAGACATTGGATCCGATAATACAGCTTATATTTTTGGTGAGAGAGTACATTGCCTTGGTGCAGATAAGAAAAATCAGGTAAAAAAACTGCAGGGTTCTTCAATCAAGTATTGTTATGGTGATGAAGTAGCAACCTGGAATGAAGAAGTATTTACTATGCTCAAAAGCCGACTTGATAAAGAGTACAGTAAATTTGACGGGACATGCAATCCAGATAATCGAAATCATTGGTTTAAAAAGTTTATCGATAGCGATGTTGAAATTTTTCTTCAGGAATATCAGCTTGACGACAATCCTTTTTTAGCAAAAGAGGTTAAAGACAATATCAAAAAAGAATATTTTGGGACTGTATTCTGGGACAGATATGTTCTCGGCAAATGGGTAAATGCAGAAGGTATTATTTATCGTTTGCTTGCAGATAAGCCTGACAACTATAAAATAAAAAAAGAGAAGCTGCCGGATCTGTTTGATTTAAATATTGGTATTGACTTCGGCGGCAATAAGTCCGGTCACGCTATGGTTTTAAGTGGTATAGGCGCTGACGGAAAGCTTTATTTTTTAAAAGAAGATTACAGAAAAGCAACCGGGACTACATCTGAAGATGTTGTTGACTGGTGTGTAAGAAATGCCGAGGAGTTCTGCAAAGAATATCCTTATTTTTTTACTTTGTATCCGGACAGTGCAGAGCAAATGCTTAAAAATTCTATTGCGGCAAAATCAAGATTTAGTGTTTATAACAGTATAAAAAAACCGATTGTTGACCGCATAAGATTTATGTGTAGGCTTCTTGCTACGGATAGAGTAAGATTTGTTGATGGAGAATGTGAAGAACTTATGAAGGCATTTTCGGAAGCAATGTGGGACGATAAATCTTTGGAAGATAAAAGACTTGATAACGGCAGTTTTAACAACGATATTATTGACGCTGCCGAGTACAGTTTTGAATATAATATGAATTATTTTGAGGGGAGTTAAAAATGCTCGAGAGATTTTTTGATTACATAAAGCGTTTGTTTGGTTTAAAAAGGACTGCTGCGAGTTCAGGGCAGCAGGAAGAAAACCAAAGCTACGCCGATGAATATATGGATATATCAGATATAAATTTCAATGCGATATTTGCCAACAAGCTTGCAACGCTTGCTTTATCAGATAGCACGGCAGAGGTACCTGAAAAAAACAAAAGAGCGGCACTTTTAAATGAGTGCGTTCAAAATGTGTGGAAGAAGGCAAAAAAAATTACAGCTGCTGCCCTGGCAACGGGTGGCTGTCTTATAGTTCCATATGTTAAAAACGGGAAAATACTGTTTAACATTGTCAAGCAAAACCGACTTGCCATTAACTCGAGAGATGGCGAGAAGATAACAAACGCTACCGTAATAGCAGACAGTATTGTTATTAACGATAATCTTTATTACAGAATAGCAAATTATGCAGTAGAAAACAATGTTTTATACATTACAAACAAAACTGTTTCGGCGTACGGAACTCCTGCAAGCGTTGAAGAATGGGCGAATATTGTTGACATTTCAATTACAGGTGTAGACAGAGTGTTGTTTGGATTTATAAAATCGCCTGTTGACAATAGAAAAAGCTCGGATGATTACGGTGTACCTATTACTTATGGGAGTAAAAAAACAATAAATGATATTAAGGAGTGCCTTGAACAAATTCGCAAGGAATTTAAACTTAAAGGTGTTCGTTTGCAGGTAGATGACAGGGTATTAAAAAAGAATCCTAAAACGGGAGAACCTATCCTTGAAGATGAGTTATTTATGGCCGGGCACGGATTAGAAAATAAGGAACTATTTAATATATTTGATCCCGCAATAAGGGACAGTTCGTTTCATGCAAGGCTCCTGAGACTGTTTGAATTACTCGAAAAGCAAGTCGGAACAAGCAAGGGCATACTTACCCCAGCAGAGACAAATGGAGCTACTGCAACGGAAATTAAAGCGGCTAAAGAAGATACTTTTGCCATAGTAACAGATATAAGAAAAGCTATTGAGGAAGGTCTTGAAGATTATATTTATGCTTGCAATGTACTTGCAAACTATTATAATCTTTCACCACAGGGTGAGTATGAGATAAATTATGATTGGTCCTATACAATGATTGAAAGCAGCACAGAAACTTTTACTCAAATGAAGGAGTTGCAGTCCATAGGTGCGATGAGTAAAGCAGAAGTAAGGGCATGGGTAACAGGTGAGGATATTGACGCATCTCAAAAAGCAGTTGACGAAATAACAAAAAAAGAGCCGCCTTTATCAAGTTTAATTGGAATGAGTGAATAATATGCTCAACGAACATCAGATAAATATGCTCCCGGAGCGAATATATCAAAGACTTGATAAAATGAATACGGAGTATTTGACAAGCATTGGTGAAGTTATAAAGAAGATTGGTGAACTGAGACCAACAGATGTGCATCGTTTGCAACAGATGTATAATTATGGTGCAGATGTTCACAAAATTACCAATTCACTTTCTGCAATGAGTTCAAAGAATATTGCAGAGATTTATGATATTTTTGATATAGTCGCAAGGGAAAACTATAATTTTGCAAAACCCTTTTATAAAGCAAAGGGGATGCCATTTATTCCTTTTGAAGAAAATGAGAGTTTGCAAAAATATGTTAAGGCGATAGCAAAACAAACAGCCGGTGAATATGTTAATTTAACACAACACACTGCATTTTCGGTGTTTGCCAAGGATGGGAAAAGTATTGCACCATTATTTGCAAGTAATAAGCACAAGGTTGCAACTTCTCTTTCTGATACATACACAAAAGTAATTGATTATGCAGTTTCAAAGGTGCAACTTGGCGGAGAGAGTTATAACAAAGCAATGAAGGATGTTATAAAGGCTCTGGCATCAAGTGGCATTAGGACTGTTGATTATGCAAGCGGATATTCCAGAAGGCTTGATTCAGCCGTAAGACAGAATATTTTTTGGGGTGTTAAAGAGTGCAATCAGAATACCGCTGATATGGTGGGAAAAGAATTTGGTGCTGACGGATATGAAATAAGCTATCATTCAAATCCAAGACCTTCCCATGTGGAAATGGGTGGCAGACAGTATGCAATAGGCAGGGCAAGGACAATTAACGGTGTTCATTATCCGTCATTTGAAAAAGAAGCAGAACCATTTTTAAATGAGCCAAACTGCTTGCATTTTAAGTTTTCAATACTTCTTGGGATATCACAGCCTGCACACGATAAGGACCAGCTTGAACAGTTTAAGGCAAACGATAAGAAAACTTTTGAATTTGAGGGCAAAAAGTATACCGGATATGAGGGGACTCAACTTCAGAGAAGAATTGAAAATGCGGCTAAGAATTATAAAGACCTTGCCAATATAGCTAAAGCAGCAGGAAATGAGGTTCTAAGAAGAGAAACACAGGAAAAAATAAACTTACTTACGAGCAAATATGATAAACTCTCAAAAGTTAGTGGGTTGCCTACTAAAATGGAACGCATGCAAATGAAAAGTTTTCGAAGCGTAAAAACTATGGATGTTTTAAAGACTCCTATAGCGTGGATATCCGACAATTCAAGCCCTTCAGTTGCATTTGCAGAATATTTGAAAAGAGTTTCTTCGGGAAGTTATGCTCTTGAAAAAAGACATAAATTTTTACTTGATAAAATACCTAATTCAGGAGAATGGACAAGGGTAAAAAGTCATCAAGCAACTATTGAAGATTTGGCTGCCTTAACGGCGTATACAAAAGATGAATTTGCATTATTTTCTGGCAAAGGATATAAATACATTTTTCATGGTGAAAGAAAACGCTGGAGTTTGCCAAATGATGCATTCAAGGAAATATGCAACAAAAAAATGATATGGGAAGGACATTCTCATCCTTATCCTGGAGATTTAACTGCTTCACCAGAAGATATAAAAACATTAAAACTGTTGACATGGCAAAAGAAAAGTACTATAATAGATATAGAAGGGACTAAAAAGACGTTCACGACACTATATGCTGATGTGATTAATGATATGTTTGGAGGTGGATGAGGTGTTGAGTGAGAGAGAATTACATGCAATCACATTACGAAAACTTGCTGATATTAAGGGAAAAGAGTATGTTTTAAAAAATAAGAACAATTTATACCCTTGTTGGAATATAAACGAGAGCACAGCACACATATCCATTTTGTTGTCTGATGAAGCAGACGGCACTATATTTGATAACAAAGGCAATATAGTGATAGATGAATCGAAAAAAGCCAAAGAGGAATATAAATTTGTAGTGAACACCAATACAGGTGAATGCAAGTATATTCAGTAATACCACCCTGCTGATTATGGTAAGGTGGTATTTTTATACAGTTAAATAATTTCTCTTTTAAAAGGCTACTTTACAAGTGGCTTTTTTTATGTTAGAATAATTTTGCCAAACGTACAAAATAATAGTTGTTGATACTGTATTTTATTTTAGATAAAAATACGGCTCTTTTCACGTATCAATAATTATTGTATGTGTATGTTTGGCGACATCAGAGCTTCGTATTTTTTGTGTGTAGTTCTGATGGGCTGCACACTTTTTATTTTATAAAATGTGAATGTGCCAAATAATTCTAAAGAAAAGAGGAGTGTAAAAATGAAAAGAGTGCTGTGTATAATGCTGCTTTGTGTAGTGGCGGTGTTGTCAGGATGTTCAAGTACAGAGATGGATGTTTCAACAGAAGATACTTTTGATTACAGAATGCACAAATGGGCGAATTTTGATTTGTCAGAGGGTGAAGTTCGCCAAATGTTAGAAGAAAAAGAGGGCGTTTCTCCAGGAGATATTGAAGATATGTTTAATCACGAGGAGGAAGAACAGTTAACTAATGACCTTTTAAGTTCTTCGGATCCGGATTTGCGACAAATGGGCGAGAGATGGAAAGAACGCTTGAAAGATAGAATGTTTAGTTTTGAACATAAAGAATTTTATCGTGGTTGTAAAGTGAAGGAAATATATGCTTTTTTTGGTGGGAATTCATTAAACAAGGTAGAGTATAATTTTTTATTTGATGAAACATCAGGCGTAGGTAAGAATGAATATTATGAAATCTATAAAGAATGTGAAAAACAACTGACTAAAGCATTTGGCAAACCAAAATCATCTGAAGAAAAATGGAATGATGATAGATACAAAAATGACCCATATATGATATATAAGGCAATAGAAGAAGGGGATTATGAAGCTAATGCCGAGTGGGAATTTGATAATATGAGGTGTGTTGTTGCTTTGAATGGAGAGTACGGGTTAAGTGTTATCTATTCTCACAAATAGCAATAACTAATCAATTTAATAATTAAAGCATTTACATTTAGGTGTAAGTGCTTTTTTTATACATAAAATACCGCTTAAATTGGCGGAATACAAGTAAATTGCACAGAGGTAGGACTGGCTACCATAAAAGGAAAGTGCGAAAGGAGAAAAATATGAAAGAAATTTTAAAACAGTTGTTCGGTGAAGCAGTTACAGAGGAAGTGTTAAAGAAATTTAATACTGAACTTGGTACAAGATTTGTAGCAAAAGCCGACTACAACACAAAACTCGAGGAAATCAAGACCTTAAAAGGTGAAAAAACATCCTTGGAAGGTAAAATTACAGAGCTTTCTGAAAAAACAGGTTCTGCAGATGATTATAAAAAACAACTCGAGGACTTAAAAAAGGAGATTGCAGACAAAGAAAAGGCTGATAAGGAAGCAAAGGCAGACGCTGAACTTACAGATGCCATTACTGCAGTTTTCGGCGACAAGAAGTTCACATCTGATTATGTCAAAAATGGCATAATTGCAGATATGAAGAGTGAAATTGCAAAGCCTGAGAACAAAGGCAAGGGTTATGCAGAACTTTTTGAAGCACTCACAAAGGATAAGGAAGGGATTTTCCAGAATCCTAATCAGCCGGTGGAGATACCGGGAATGGGAAGTATTGATGAAAACATCGATAAACTTGAAAATTTAGATATGGCTGAATACATAAGAGCCAGAAAAGAAATGAAAGGATGATAAATTATGCCAAATACTATTTTAACTCCGTCTATTATCGCTAAGGAGGCACTTATGGTGCTTAGAAACAATGCGGTAATGGCAAACCTTGTACACCGTGATTATTCAACAGAATTTGTTAACGGTGTAGGGGATACAATTTCAATCAGAAAGCCTGCCAAATTTGAAGCAAAGGAATTTGCAGAAAATGTTGAAATTCAGGATGCAACAGAAACTAGTGTATCAGTAACAATGGACAAGCATCTTGATGTAACTTTTTCTGTTACTGCAAAACAGATGGCACTCGATATTCAGAGTTTTTCAGAGCAGTTGCTTGTTCCGGCTATGCAGGCTTTTGCAGACAAGATTGATAAATATTTAATCAGTCTTGAAGCTGACATTACAAACAGAGTACCACATGCGGAAGGATTGTTTGCTCCTGCAGATATTATTGCCGCAAGAAAATTCCTTACCGACAATGCAGTTCCTACTACAAATAGAAACTTTGTTGTAGGTTCACAGGCAGACGCAGATTTATTGAATAACGAATTGTTTATTTCTGCTGAAAAAGTTGGAGATAACGGAACAGCATTAAAAGAAGCATCATTGGGTAGAAAATTTGGTTTTAACATTTATACAGATCAGAATGTTGAGAAGACATCTGAAGGATATGTACCTTCAATTGCGTTCCACAAAAATGCTTTTGCACTTGTTACAAGAAATCTTGCAATTCCGAATGGTGCAAGCAAGGCAGCTATTGTCAACTACGATGGTTTTGGTTTGCGTGTTGTATACGATTACGATGTGAAGACAAAACAGGACGTTGTATCAATTGACATGCTTTGCGGTGTTAAAACACTTGATCCAACATTGGCTTCAGTAGTTGCAGATACAAGAGCGTAAAGGGTGATTAAATGTTTGTAATTAAAAACGGAATGGTACATAAGTGTAATACCGTTGAACGATACAACGCTTTTATTGCTGCAGGCTGGGAAGTTTACGAGCCTCGCAAAGAAGAAAAAGCAACAGAAAAAAAGAAAGCTATAAAAAGCAAATAACTAAAAGGCGGTGGAATTTTTGTATATCGACTATAAAGAATATTTGAAATTTGGCGGAGTGCAAGACGAAACCGCCTTTAATAAGTACTCTTATGAGGCAAAGGCTAAAATCGATGCTGAAACTCACGGGAGAATAAAAGAGCCGAGTGAAGCTGTGAAGAGATGTCTGGCAAGACTTATTGATATATGCATTAAGTCAGATGTAGTGAATGATCATGTGTCTTCGTGGAGTAATGACGGAGTGAGCAAGAGCTTTAAAGAAGTTACCCCAGAACAGTATGAATCAAAAATTAAAAGCATTATAAACGATTATCTTGCAAATGAAACCGATGATGAAGGCGTTCCGCTTTTATATCTGGGGGTGTGCTGATGATTACTGAGGTTTTTAATGCAAAAATTACATTGTATCACCAAGTTAAGTCTTATGATGAGGAAACGAAACGCAATATTACAAAATGGGTAAAAAATGTTTATGAAGATTGCTTTTTTGGTACTACGATAGCACAAAGCTTAAGCGGGGATACGCTTTCTCAGGCGAGTAGCTTTATTGTGAGAATTCCAGGAATAGATGAAATAAATATAACACCCGGAGATGTGGTTGTCAGAGGTGAAATTTTTGATGAAATTGCTGATGAACAAGGTAAGCGTATAAGTGATGTTTTGAACAAACATAAGCCATATTCTTTTACAATAAGAGCAGTTTGTGATAACAGAATGATTACCGAAGGGGCACATTATAAGCTCACGGGGGTGTAAACCATGGCGTTTAGAATGACGGTTAAAAGCCATATTAACTCAGCTAAGCGTTTACAGCAGGTCAGAAATGATGGCTTTTGGAAGTTTGGAGCTAATGAGTGGTGGAAATTGATTACACCATATACTCCTATGGAAGAAGGCGTGTTGTTTGAGACTGTGGAGATAAAGCCAAAAGAAATTGAGTACAAAGCGCCTTATGCTCACTATGTTTATAGGGGGGAATTAATGGTTGACCCTGAAACCGGAAGCTCTTACGCACAAAAGGACAGCAAAAAGGTTTATGCCGGCAAGGAACTTAAAATGAGTACGGCCAGACATCCTCTTGCATCAAAGGAATGGGATAAAGCTGCAGAGCCTACTCAAAAGCCGAAGCTTATAAGGGCCATGCAGGGATATGTTGACAGCGGGAGGCTTAATTTAGATGAATAAATATAAAGCAGTTATGGATTTAATAAGCACTTGTCATTTAGTGGGACAGGATGCTTATTTTAATTTTGTTGATGAAACGAATACGGATAGTAATACATCTTTACTTACTGACGGATACGGTCATCTGGTTAAAAAATATGTTGACGGCGATGAAATGAGAAAATTTCAATGTGTTATCCGACAGGTTAAACCATTTTCAAGATATTCAAATACCGAAGAGAACATTGAGCAGATGCAGAAAGTTCAGGAGTTCTTTGATTGGGTAAATGAACAGGGTAAAAATAAAAATTTCCCTAATTTCGGTGAAAAATGTAAAGTGCAGAAAATGTCAACCCCAGACGGAGTTTACTATCCTATGCACGCAGGTGTTTACGAGGGGACAAGTCTTTATTCGTTTCCATTTGAAATAACATATATAGAAAGGATTTGATTATATGATCAACAGAAGTGATAAAAAAGCATTTTATGGAGTGCCATCAGCAGAAGGTAATCCAACATTTACAAGAATGAAATATTTTACTGAACTTTCAATAAGCAAAAATCCAAAAGAGTATTCAAGACAATATGTGGATGAAGCGTCTGAAAGAACAGATGTAACGGGGTATTCTCCGTCTATGTCTTATGCTTTTGATGATTTTGTAGGAGATGTTGTGCTTGAGGACATCGTTGAAATTACCAACGAAGAAAAGCTTGGAATCAATGCACAGAGAGAAATTGTTCAGGTTGATTTTTCAAGATCGGTTGCAAATGGTGGATTTGAAGCAGTTAAGAGAACTTTTGCTGTAATTGCTGATACTGAAGGCAATTCAACAGATGCTTACACTTATGGCGGTACATTTAAAGCTGTAGGTCCGAAAGTGCTCGGCGTAGCTACGATTGCTACTCCGGCAGAAGGTAACAGTGAAAATGTTGAGACAATTACTTTTGCAGAAAACCAGGGGGAGTAAATGAGCCGTCTGTTGCTATGTATGGTCCTGATGAAGTGACTTATACATATGACGAATTGGCGGCACTTACTAAAGCAGAATTGCTTATTATCGCCGAAGAAAAAGGCATTGAAGGAATTTCAATGAGCAATCTGAAGGAAGAGATTATCGAAGCAATATTGGGAGCTTAAAACAAGCTCCCTTTTAATTTTAGGAGGCAAGATCATGTCAGTAACAAAATTTGAATTTGAAGAAAAGAACCATATTTTAGAGATTGATGGAACCCCATATATAATTCCCCAGAGGACTGAAAAAATTGAGCAGCAGTTAAGGGACCATGATAAAAAGCTTAATGATATGACGGAGTATGAGGCAAACTTTAACACTTTGGAGATACTTTTTGGAAATGATGCTGCAAAGAAGATGTTCCCGGAAAGGGACACGATAAATCTTGATAAACTTGCAAAATGTGTTAAATATGCTTTAGCTTTATATCGTGCTGAGCAGACAGCAATAAGAGAAGAAGAGATTAAAGAAAAGCTTGATGCGGTGCAACCTCTATTAAAGTCTGTTGGGGATATTTCAAAGCTTGCTAACAAAGCAGAAATGAAGAAATTTGTTTCGAATAAGAAAAAATGAGCATTTTAACAGAGAGCTTGCCTGAGTACATCGTTGTAAGAGGGCAAAAATGCCATATAAAAACAGATTTTAAGGTGTGGCTTGAATTCTCATCTGTTTTTGACGATGAAGGCGTTACACCTGAAAAAATAATCAAGGTTTTTAAGCTTTTATTCGACAAACTCCCACCTAATATGTTTGACGCAATGAATGAAATAATAAGTTTTTTTGCACATAGTCCTGCTGAAAACAAAGGCAACAAAGATGAAAAAAGGACTGAAAGTAAAAAATACTACGACTTTGAATTCGATGCCGATTTGATTTTCTCTGCTTTTTATCAGCAGTACAAAATAGACCTTACAGAGAGCAATATGCATTGGTGGAAGTTCAAAGCTTTAATGAATGGGCTGTCTGATGATACACAATTTGTAAAGGTGGTACAGTTCAGAAGTATGGACCTTTCAAAAATTAAGGACAAAGAACAAAAAAGATTTTACAGCAGAATGAAGGCGCTTTACAGACTTCCGGACAACAGAAGTGCTGAACAAAAGGAAGAAAGCCTTAATAAAGCTATGGAAATGATGTTTTAAGGGGGCGGTTTTAATTGAAAAAATAAGATGCCCATATTGCGGATACAAAATGCCGATATATAAAAATAAATATACAGAGTGCAAAGGTGTTTTTGTTAAATGCAAAAACCCAAAATGCAAAAAAGAATTTGAAATTAAAATCCAGTGCCAGTGATTAAATGATTGAGTGCCAGTGGTTTTCACATAGAAAGAGGTGAAAGCATTGGCAAATGATAGGGTTATAGTTAAAATTGATGGTGATGATTCGGGGTTTGAAAAATCACTTTCAGGAATTGGAAATACATCAAAAAAAGTTTTAGGCGCTGCAGTTAAAGGAATAGCAGCAACATCTGCAGCCATTGGAACTTTGGCCGTGACTGCTGTTAAGGGATATGCAGATTGTGAGCAGTTAGTTGGTGGTATAGAAACCTTGTTTGGTGCCAAAGGTGCTAAAAGTGTTGAAGAGTATGCTCAAAGTGTAGGTAAAGCAGTTTCTGAGGTTCAGGGAGAATATACAGCGCTGATTGAAAGTCAGGAAAAGGTTTTAGAAAATGCAAACAATGCATATAAAACCTCGGGACTTTCTGCAAATAAGTATATGGAAACTGTTGCAAGTTTTGCAGCATCATTAAAGCAAAGTTTTGCGGACACGCCTGAAGGAATAGCAGCTGCAGGTGAAGCGGCAGATAAGGCTATTATTGATATGGCCGACAATTCCAACAAGATGGGTACAGCAATGGAATCCATCCAGATGGCATACCAAGGTTTTGCAAAACAAAACTATACCATGCTTGATAACTTAAAGCTCGGCTATGGTGGAACAAAGACCGAGATGGAACGACTTTTGGCAGATGCTCAAAAGCTTTCCGGTGTTAAATATGACATAAGTAATCTGGCTGATGTTTACGAGGCTATTCATGTTATCCAGACAGAAATCGGGATAACAGGAACAACTACAAAGGAAGCAACAGAGACTATAACAGGATCTGTTAATATGATGAAGGCGGCATGGAGCAACCTTATGGTTGGTATTGCTGATGATAATGCTGACCTGGATATGTTAATCACCAACTTTGTAGATAGCCTTATGGTTGTTGGGGACAATATTATCCCCGTGCTTGAAAGAGCTTTAGGCGGAATAGGAGAGTTTATCTCGCAGGCAGCAGATAAAATAGTCCCTAAAGTTGTTGATGTTATTATAGGTGCTTTGCCGGAGCTTTCGGTAGCGGCGGTTGAAATTATTGCAGCAATAGCAACAGCGATAATTGATAACATTCCGCTTATTATTGATGCGGCGGAACAAATACTAATAGCAATTGCTGATGCCTTCGAGGAAACCAATCCTGTTTTAAAGCCTATAGCAGATATGTTGAGAGAACTGGCACTGCATCTTGAAAGTATTATTCCAGTTATAGCAGGGGCGGCAGTGGCATATGGCACATACAAAACGGTGGTTGCTGGTACTACTGCAGTGCAATTAGCATTAAACGCGGCAATGATGGCCAATCCTATTGGATTAGTAATTACTCTTTTAGGTGCGGCTATTGGTATGCTTCACGGTTATGCGACTGCAACTTATGATGCTCTTGAAGGAACAGATGAATTTTGTGTAAAGACAAGAGAGTTAAAAGAAGAATCAGAGGAGCTTATTGAAGCACATCGAAAAGCCTCTGAACAGATTAAAGAAACGGCGGCCAGCACTGAAACGGAAATGAAGGCGGCAGCAGGACTTATTCCTGAACTTGAAGCACTTTCAAACACTACAAATAGAACAGAAGAGCAAAATGCACGGCTTAATTCTATAGTAAATCAAATGAATAGCGCATTTCCGGATCTTGCACTTGCAATTGATGATGAAACCGGCGCTTTAAATATGCAGATTTCAACACTGAAAAAGGCAACTGAAGCGTGGATAAATCTTGCTAAAGCCAAGGCAATGGAAGAATTGTTGGTTGAGAATGAAAAAACAAAGTATAAGCTTGAAAAAACATATGAAGACCAATACAAACAATTTGAGATTGCTGATGATAAGTTTGTTTCCGTATATAACGACGATACTGCAAGTCTTAACGCTGTTGAGGAAGCCAGGGAATCAAGAAGAGCTACAGCAGAAGCGGCAAACAATACGGCCAAAGAGTTAGATAAAATTAATCAGGAGAATCTTGAGCTTGTTTCTGCTATTGCAGATTTAAATAATTCGCAATCTGTTATTGATGAATTAGGGCTTGGCGGTTCGGGCAAAACGGGTTCGGGTGGTACAAGAACGACCGTAAGTGACGGAGGATCAGGTGCATCAGGCAAGAGTTCTGAGGATAGGATTACAGATTCCTTAGATGCAATAATTGACAGATGTGTTTCGGCACAAGACGAAGCTGAGCTTTTATATGACATCTGGGAGGAAACTTACGGCGAGGGAGCAAGCTTACAGGAAAAGACAGCCAAAAAAACAGAGTTGCTTTCGACTAAAATCAATGCGCAGGAGAAAATAGTTGAAGAAACAAAAAAAGCGTATCAGCAGGCAAAAAATGAGCTTGGTGAAACATCTGAAACAACACTTGAACTTAAAAATTCTGTTTTAGAGGCAACAAAAGAGCTTACCGGAATGAAAAAAGAGCTTGAAGAGGTTTCTGATACACTTGCATTAACCAGGCAAGAAACAGAAAGCAACATTGAGCTTATAGAAGCAAAGTATGAGCTTTGGTGTTCAGCAACAAAAAATACTGCGACAGAAGAAGAAAAGGCTGCCAAAAAAACTGAATATTTAAATGCAAAGATTGAACAACAAGGCAGATATGTTGCCGAACTTGAAAAAAGATATAATGAAACAGTTGCAAAATACGGTGAAACTGCTGAGGCAAGCATAGAACTTGAAAAACAGCTGTACAAAGAAAAAGATGCTTGGGTGGATCTTAACAATGAGCTTGCAGAACACAATCAACTTGAACAGCACGAAATTGCTGATGCGGCAAAAGCGTTTAACGATTTTTTAAGAGATTATGCTGAAAAATTAATGTCGGAAAACGGGCTAACTTATGAAGCAGTTGTAGATGTAGCGGCCAGAGTTTCCGGATATGACAAGGTTTTAAAACAAGCTGAAAATATATCCAATAATATTAATGAGATTGTTAATGAAAACCCGGAGGCAACAAATGAAGCAGCTGAAGTTATGCAAGAGGAAGCGAAAAAAGCCGGCGAAAGTGCGGCCGAATCTTTTGTTAAGAACTTTGTTGCTGAAATGGGTGAAGTGCCAGATGGATTTTTTGATTATGGTGAAAAAAGTGCCGAAAGTTTTGAAAAAGGCTTTATCAAAAATCTTCATAAAATTATGGATGAAATTAAAACAAGGATTCAGGAAGAAATTGATGTTATTATTTCATCCGCTGCCAAAAAAGAAGCAAACAACATCATTAACACAACAAATGTTACAAACAACTCGACATATGTTGTTCAGCCTTCAAGTGGGGAAAGCACACAACAACAGTTACAGGCAGTTTCGGCATATCAGAAGAAAAACGAAATATTAAGAAATTAGGGGAGAGTAATGTGATAAGAATTAAATTTGAGAACGCTTTAGGGTGCATTTCTATGGGTGGCGGACATCATGAAACAATGAACATTACATCCTTAAGTGGTTTTGGTATACCACCAAGAGAAATGACAAATATAAATTTTGCAGGTCAGCCAGGAACAAAAACCATAGACATAAAAGACAATCAAAGAATAATAACCATAGGCGGAGATTTTCAAGGACACCCAGCCAAAATAAAAGAAATGTTTAAAGTTTTATATAAAGAAGGAACATTGACATGTCGCTGTGGTCCTAAAAATCTTCAAATAGATTGTTTTGCTATAAATAACGATGAATTTGTTGAACAGGGCAAAAGCGGATTTTATAAGTTCGTTTTACAATTTCAGGCGGACAATCCATATTTTACAGATACAGAGGAAAAAGTGTATCCAATATATAAACGTGAAGATATGATAACGGGTAGGTTTGTTTTGCCAGCCGTGTTTACCAAAAGAACGACAAGCAACTCTGTTGTTGTTGATGGAGATATGCCAATATATCCAATTATTAATATAACAGCAACCTCTCCGTCCGGGAATTATGGTACATTTACTATAAAAAACAACACAACAGGAAGCTTTATTGTTTTAAATCATCAATTAAAACAAAATGAAAAGATCTTAGTTGATGTTCCAAACAGAAAAATAATTTCTAACACAGATGGAAACATAACAAACCAAATTTCTGATAAAACTGTTTTAAGCGATTTTGTGCTTGAACAAGGCGAAAATAATATTTCGGTTGAAAAGACAAATGCAGATGATGTCTTTTATGCTGAAATAACTTATAAGAATTTATATATTTCGGCGGTGCAATATGGATATTAGATTTTATGATTTGAAGTTTAACCTGCTCTATATTTTGCCATCAAACTCGGGTGAGAACGGATATGTTTCTTGTAATGTAACTCACGAATTTAACGGTAACGGAAAGTTTGAGATAGTATTTATTGACAAAGAACTCGAAGGAGTAGTAAAAGCATATAAAGATGATTTAATGATAGTGTGGGATAGCTTCCAGGGCTTTTTGACGGGGTACCAGTTTGATGATGTGCAAAATACTTTGTTTGGTCAGCATCTGAATGGATTACTTGCACGCAGGGTGATACAGGTAAATAATGAAATTTTCAATAGCGATGTAGAGAGCATAGCAAGGGGATTTATCACAAAATATTATGATTTTTTAACGCTTGGGGCTACAACTGGTTTTTCGAATATAGTGCAATTTGCACCGGAAAGCTATAAAACGGGTGACGAGGTTATTCCTGCTCTTCTTGAAAAAGATAGTGCAGGTTTTTTAATTACAGCGGATATTACAAATAAAAAGTATGTGTTTACCGTTTTAAAATCGTCCAACAATGATTTAATATTAAGTGAAAACAACTTGAATGCTTATGAGTTTTCAGAAAGTTATGACAATAAAACCTTGGTTACTGCAGGTTGGTACAAGAAAAAAGAGGAAAACTCGGAGGGTGAAGTGACGGAAACATGGACTTATTATAACGCAGATGCAAATAAAAACGGTATTTACAAAAAGGAGATATCGTTATCTTCAGATACTTTAGAAAAGGCAAAAACAGAATTTGCCGAAAATGTTCCTTTTAATGAGTTTCAATATAAGACAAGGAATATAAGTTTTGGTGTAGATTACAAGCTTGGTGACATTTTAAGGTGTCAAGTTGGTAACAGTGTAATCAGAAAACGAGTAATAAGCGTTAACCGGTGGTTTGAAAAAGAAAAAGGCGAACAGCCAATATTAGGCGAGGTGTAATATATGAATTATAAATATACTTTTTTTGACAATCAGCTAATTGGTGTTGACCATTTAAATGAGATTACAAAAAGATTGGTTTCGGGCGGAATATCCGCAGTTTACAGCGGAGTTGATTTTAATGTTTATGACATTAATGATACAAATAAGGCAATTTTAACGGGCGGTGTTGCCCCTGAAACTGATTACAACTTGAAGGTAACGCCAATGGGCTCAGGAAAATATCTCATAAATCCGGGGCTTTGCTTTTTTAATGACGGAACAACCATGGAGATACTTTCCGGCGGTGAGGAAATTTCAGTTGCTCTTGGCACAAAAAGATATGTTTACTTAGTGTCGGACAGCAATAAAATGGCATGCTTTGTTGAGGTTTTAGAAAGCGAGAAGCAAAGCGGTGAGTTCATCCTTTTAGCGGTTATAAATGCAGACGGCAGCGTTACTGACAAGCGAACATACGCAAGGGGAAAAGTACCCGGGTTTTATGCATCAAACGAAGGCAAGGAAATTAATATTTCGGAAACATATTCGCGGGGAGATATAACGCATGGACAAACTCTTGAAATTAGTGTAGGCAATGGCGATTTTCGCCATCTTTGTGTAAAAGTGACCGGCAACTGCTTTTCTGATGGTGCCGGATATAACATTGACTATGGTGGACTTTTATATTGCGATTTTAAAAATGGTGTGGCAGAGAATATTGCATGTTGTTCTAAGTACTTTGCTCGGAATACTATTTTTCAGGTTGACAACAATAAAGGGGTCTGCACAATTGGAACAGATATCAAGTTGCAGAATGGTAAACTTTTGTTCCCGATAGCAAGTTTTCAACTTAACACGGGATATCAGGTTACATTTACATATCATTTATGGTAGGAGGTGTATATATAATGAAAAGAAAAATTATACCAAAGCAAAAATATACAACTTATGCTTCGTTTCCGTTAGCATCAGGCGATGTGAGGGCTTATGAAATTGAGCTTGATTTAGGCCACGATGCTACAGGGGCTGAATTTAAAGTGGTTGCAATCCGTGCAGACGGTAAGGTGATTGAGGATTTGGGCAAAGTTTCTGACGGTGTTGCGACCTATACTTTGGCAAACAGTATGTATGCTGTCCCCGGTGAGCTTACGGTAAGGCTTCAGGTTTTGCACGACTCAAGTGTTTTGACAGATAGAGAAATTATTTTTGAAGTTTTGGAGGGCATACAAAATGCAGCACAAGGCTCAACTGTTGTTCCTTTAAACGACAGTGTTATTTTAAGAATGTCAGCCATTGAAGACAAGCTTTTTGGCAAGGTTGACAAAGAAGCGGGAAAGGGATTGTCAAGCAACGACTTTACTAAGGAGTACAAGACAAAGCTTGATAATTTAGATGAAGCGATAGGAAGTGAGCTTGAAAGGGTATCAGAAGATGTTGATAATTTGTCAGATGAGGTTTTGCAGCATAAAAGTGACAAAGCAAATCCGCATCAGGTTACCGCCTCACAGGTGGGCGCATATACAAAAGCAGAGGTAGATGCAAGGCTCAGTTACAAAGCTGATAAATCAGATATCGTAAACGCTTGCAGGTTTTGTGGCTCAGCACCTACCTTTGATGATTTGCCATTTTCTTATAAATTAATTCCAAACGGAGTGCCTACTAAAAATGGTGAGGTGTGCGGGGAGTACAACTCTGACTCCGAAGGAACAGAATTTGAAATGCGTAGTTTTACTATTGATACTACAGTAAAAGAAGAGGATGTTATAAATATTCCAATAGAAGAAATTAAGATTAAAAAAGGTTTGTACATAAGAGATGAGAGCGTTTTAGGTGAAGAGTTCGGCCCACTCCTAGTGCGATTTGGAAATATAAGTGTTAATTGTCAGCATTTAAATGCTGTAACACTTGAAGAACAGACAATAAATTGCATTAAAATAAGTTCGCGTTATGAGGGCGCAACTATTCCTTTTATCATAGAAGGTGCTGATAACTTCGGCAAACTAAAACGAACAACTGAAAGATGGTCAGAGGGTTTTAGGGTCCCTGAAGGCGCTTATGACAACGGTGCTGTTTACAATGTGTTAGACACAGGTATGAACTACGCTTGGAATGGTACAGAGTATGACGCTTTAGGCGGAGAGCATAAGGACTTAGAGGCAAGAGATGATATTGAAAGTCTTGAAGCTCAAATGGGAGATGTTGAAACTGCGCTTGACAATATAATAGCTATCCAAAATGAATTGATAGGCGGTGAAAGCGAATGAGCATAGCAGAAAAACTTACTGCCATTGCCGAAAATCAGCAAAAGGTTTTTGATGCAGGAAAGCAGGCTGAGTATGATAGATTTTGGGACGAGTTTCAGGACTATGGAAACAGAACAAATTATACTTATGCGTTTGCATACGGCGGTTGGACAGATGAAACATACAATCCTAAATATAAAATAAGACCTACGATGAGTAATAATATATTTATGTCAAATGCAGATATAACCGACACGAAAGTAACAATAGATTTAACAAACCCTAACGGCAATCAAAAATTCGGGTTATTCACTTCTGCTACCAAGCTTAAGACAATACGGAAATTAATTATTAATGAAACAAATATTTTTCAGGCTTCAACATCCACATTTAATAATTGCAAAAGCTTAGAAAATATTACTTTTGAAGGTATTATAGGGAAAAGCATTGATTTTCAGTGGTCAACGCTTTTAAGCAGAGAGAGTATTGAAAACATCGTAAGTTGTTTATCAACGACGGCAACAGATGTTACACTTACACTTTCTGAAACTGCGGTAAATAATGCTTTTACTCAAGATGAGTGGAATACATTGATAGCACAAAAACCAAATTGGACAATTTCTTTGGTGTGAGGTGGTTAAATGGAAAGAAAAATACTAAAAGCAAGCGAAGGTATGGTTTTAACGAATGGCAACACCTATGGTAAGATAATATACCTTGGCGATGGCACAGATGAAAAGACATTTTACGAAATAACCAAAGAAGAATATGAAAAGATTTTAGAAAATGGAGAGATGCTTATATGAGAATTTGCATAGATCCGGGGCATAATTATGATAAGTTTGATACAGGCGCAGCGGGTAATGGCTTAAAAGAGCAAGATGTTACATTTAAGATTGCAGAGAGGTTAAAACAGCTTTTGGTAAAAGCGGGGTTCGGCGTTACAATGACAAGGGGAAAAATAACCGATAATGTAGGCGTCAACGCAAAAGACAGCATTAACCAAAGGGTAAGAATTGCAAACACTACAAAGTGCGATTTGTTTGTGTCAATTCACTGTAACGCCGGCGGCGGCAGCGGAACTGAAACTTTAATTTGCGGCAAAGGCGGAAAAGCTGAAGCTCTGGCAGAAAGTGTTAATTCAAACATTGTTAGGCGTTTAGGCTTAAAAGACCGTGGCATAAAAATTGATACAGAATATCTGGGATATAAATTAGGAGTGCTTCATAATACCGATATGCCTGCTATTTTAATTGAAACAGCATTTATTGACAACAAAAATGATGCGGAACTCCTGAAGAACAGAACTGACGAATTTGCGGAAATGATTTTCGAAGGTATTTCAAAACAATTAGGAATTGAAACGGAGGACTCTAAAATGACCATTGATGACGCAAAAGAGATTTTAAAAACTAAAGCAGGTCTTGAAGAAAAAAGCATAGAATTTTTGCTTTGCTATAAATACGGTGAGGCATTAATCACAAAACTTGCTGAGGCGATGAAATAGGGAGGAAATTCAAATGAGAGAAAAATTTTGGGAAAGGTTTAAAAGTTGGGCGTTGTGGACGGCTATAGCAGCGTTAGTTGTTTTTTGTGTTAAGGAAACAACGGGAATAGACATTTCGAAAACTGTCGATGAGTTTATGGATTTGTTGCTACCCGTGGTCATAGGCTTCGGTATTGTCAATAATCCTACAAACAAAAACGGCATTTAACGGAGGGCAACTAAAATGTACATAAGTATGGACACAGTGAAAAATATTGCAGCTATTATCGGATTGATTCTCACTATAGGTGGAATTGCCTGGGCAATTATTCGTTGGGTGCTAAAAAGAGAAAATACCACAAATGGTCTTGAAGAGTTGAAAGAAACTCACGAAGCGGACATTGGGAAAATACAGACGGAATTATGTGAACTTAGCTATGGACTCAGAGCTGCACTTGACGGTCTAATGCAGTTAGGGTGTAATGGTAATGTCACAACAGCGCATGAAAGACTGGAAAAGCATATCAATAAGCAGGCACACGACCAGTTATAAAGAGAAGGCAGGGGATGTATCAATATCTCCTGCCGATTTTTTATTATAAAATGAAACATGTCCTTGAAAGCCAAAAGAAAGTGTGGTATAATGGGCGATGCTTCTCAAAAAAGAGAAATATTTTGCGCAAAATGAGAACAAAATTACCAAAATTGAGAAGAATGTTGCAGAAAAGTTGAATTTTTTTTCGAGAAAGGGTATTGATTTTGTGTCATAAAAGTGGTACAATAAGGTAGCAACACATTTGGTATTATGTGGTATCTTTTTTGCATGGTGTTGCATAAATATATTGTATGCAGTTGGGAGACACTAATGAATAAATATAAGCATCTTATTTATGGGTTGATCGCAGCCGTGATTTTTATTGGTGCAATTATCCCTTTTGGAGCACAATTTTGGTTACCTTTTTTAAAAGAGGAAGCCTTCACTCATGGGGCAGAGGTTTGGAATCAGTATGTTAGTATTGTTTTAGGAATTGTTGCAACTATTTTAAGTATTGTATCTTTAAAAATGTGTTTTAGTAGCGAGGAATCTTCTAAACAATCAGAAATGAGAACGGCCGTCATTTGGCAAAAGATAGAAGGTAAATTAGATGTTTTGTCAGAGAAACAGGATTATATTTACCACACGGTGAGTCAAAATCAACCTAATATGCAAACTAAGACAATTGATGGTAACGATGCAAATTGGAAACAGTTTGATAAAGATAAGCAAACAAATATGGTTATTGATGAAGAGGTGTAGGAGAATATTATGTGCTTAGCTAATGTTAATGTTATAACTAAACTCTATAAACAGGTAGTAATGCAGGATGATGTAACAAAATTTGAGATGCCCTTCGATACAATTATTGCTAAAACTATAGATGATGAAATATATATTGAAAATTTTTTTATAGTAACTGATTTTAATTTATTATGGACTAACAATGAAGAAAAGGCAAAAGATAATATAGTGAACAGCAAGGGAAATTTGCAAGTGCTGTTAAGGATTAGTCGACTTTCTAAAGATAACGAAAAACAATTGAACTTAGACTTGCATAAATACAATATTGATTTAAGCGATGAAAATATTGTTGTGTCAAAAGCTTGCGTTCCGTACATTCAATATGAAAAAATCCTTAAGGTTGGTAAGATTCCTTTATCTCCTCAGGCCGGACTAGGAAATTATGTTATAAAAACCTTAGTTCGAACCAAAGATGAGGATAACTGGAGAATTCAAAATATTATTCCTTTGAGAATAGAGTGATTTTAAAGCGATCAAGACCACATCGATGTGATGCGGTCTTTTTTTATTCCACAAAATCTTCTATATATTCCCGGAAGTGTGCTGCATCGAGTTCATATTCATTTAAATCAAATACGAGGTTTTGAATTTCATCCTGGTTGGTTGAAATGTCCAGGATGTAGTCAGAGAGCCTATAATCTTTTATTACGCCGATGCCGTAAGTCTTTGCGGTTGCATCTTCGATTGTTATGTCAGATTCAATGAGAAAATATATGGTATCAGATGAGAATAGTTCCGCAACTGATATGTTCATCCGGACGGCCAGTAGGTCGAGTGTGTCTATTGTAACATTGTCTTTAGTCCGTTCAATCAGGCTCACAAGGTCCTCGCTTATTCCGCAGTCTTCTGCAAATTCAAATTGTGAGAGATTGTTTGCTTCTCGGTAATGTTTTACTTTTTGTGCGAGTTTTGTTCTTATCATTTGTAACAGCTCCTTTTATTTCAAATTTACAGTAATTTGTAAAAATGAAACACCGAGCATGTTGCGAATTCGACAGACTATGACAAAAAACACAATATGTTGAAAAAAGACCTCAAACCATTCTATATTTAGTTGCTTTAATTATCCTCTATCAAGTACACACTTATTCACAAGAGTGTGCAAGATAGAAGAAAAATTAAAGGTACTCACATTCGATGGTAAATGGGTTGGAAAATGAGCCTTTTTCTCGGGTGTAATATATTTTACTGTAAATTTGTTTTAATGATTGGTTTTTCTGCTGGGCGGTTAGGGTATCGTATTCGCTTAGCAGAGTTTTCATATTTGAAAGACGCTTATTTAAGATTTCTTTCTGCTGCTCGGCTGTTATGGTTGAGTTTTTTATTTCTGCTATTTGGGCCGTGAGCAGGTCAATTTTTTCGGATATTTCCCGGTGTCTTTCTGTAAATATTTCTATTGTATATACTTCCTGTTCGAGAAGGTTGTAAAGCTTTGTTTTTTGAAGTTTGAGCTTACTTAATTCTCGTTCTAAGGAATTTACCTGTTCTTTTGAATTATCTTCTTTTACAGAACTTACTATTGCTTTAAATTCATAGTCTGCATTTTTTATATAAGCTCTCATATCATTTAATATTGCTTCTTCAAGCTTTGATTGCAGAACTGCCATCTGACAATCTTTTGTTACGCAGAGAATATGTGGCGAGTTTCCTCTTTGATAGTATGGTCTGCGTTGTAGCGGAGTGCCACATTTTGAACAGATTACAAGGCCAGCAAGTGGATTTTTTAGTTCTCCTGTATTAAACGGCGGATGAGTTTTATTTTTGAGCATTTCCTGTGCTTTGTAGAAGGTTTCTTCATCAATCAAGGCAGGGTGATAACCATCTGCGATTATCCATTCGCTTTCCGGCTTTAGTCTGACTAAAGATTTTGAGCCGGTTTTGCTCTTTCTGATACATTCTTCTCTATTATAATATATTTTACCAATATAAATAGGATTTTTCAAGATTTTTGTTATGGTATTTCTTCTAAAGTCGTTTCCACGCGTAGTTTTTATTCCCATTGCATTTAAGGTTTGTGCAATTGTGGGAGTGCCTTTTAGTTGGTTTACATACATATCGAATATCATTTGAACATAAGGCGCTGTCGCTTCATCTTCTTTTAATGTAGGCTTCCCGTTTTTATTATGGCTGGGTTTGCCTTGATACATATATATTCTTTCATAGCCGAAGGGAATGCAACCAACATGCCAACCGTCTTTTGCTGTGCGGTTTGTACCGTTCCTGAGCCTTCTTTTAATAGTGTTATATTCCATTCGGGCAAAGAAAGCTTTGAATTCTGCATAGTCCTGGTCACAAGGATTGTTAAGGTCGATAGTACGGTCCGGGGTGTAGATTATAACACGGTTAAACTTTATAATCTCAAACATTGTGCCCTGGTCCTTCATATCACCACGGCCGAGACGGTCTAAATCTATACAGATTATGCCGGTCACACTACCATTTTCAATTTCTTTTAAAAGTGCCTGCATCTGAGGACGGGCTGCAATAGTATCACCCGACACCACTTCTTCATATATCTTTGATATGCCAAGGCCTTCTTTTTGTGCGTACTCTAAAAGAGTTCTTCTGTGCTTATCCAAAGTGAAGGTAGGGTCTCTTTCATCCTCTCGGCTTTTTCTTAAATACATTATGTTGTATTCTGTCATATTGCATTCTCCTTTGTTAATTATATGCAAGCGCAAGCGAGTAGAATTATTCTATCGCTTTTGCACTTGACAATTTTGAGTGCAATATGATATACTTTAATTGGTTTTTGGGTGTATATTTATATTGCACCTTATTTATTAACATCCGTTCTGCTTGCCGGCAGGGCGGTTGCTTTTTTATGAAATAAGTTTTCCGGTTTCTTTGTAATAGTTAATGCTTATTTCTACAAATTTGTACGGTAGGTCAAAAAACTCTGCTATTTGCCATATTTCTCTGCAGTCGGCATCAAAGGCTTTTTGCAATTTTCGAAGAGGTAAGAAATCGATGATTGACTTTCTATTGGCTTTATGTTCGTGCTTTTCTATTAAATCAAATTTGCTGCAAACTTTATGTGTTGCACCAGATGCACAGTGACCATACTCGTGGACCGTGATGCAAAATTCTTCGTCTATATCTTCTATCTGAGTTTTATCTATAAATATACCATAATTTTTTTCGTATTCTATTGTTACACCTTTTCTGCCATAAGGGAGCCTATGGTAAAACTTTGAAATTCTGCTTTTATTTATTTTTTTGTTAAGTAGTTCTAATTTGTTCATTTTTAAGCCCTCCTTTATAAACAGTATATATTTTTAAGTGTACTATAAAAAGGACACTTTTAGTTATCTGTTTTCTTCTTTAATATGCGTGCCATATTTAAAAGCGCTTCTTTATCTTCGGCGGTTAGG
>JAZSJX010000038.1:0-4325 GCA_045534535.1 Congzhengia sp. | reverse complement strand
GTGTCGGCGTGGTCTAAAAGTCCTACAAACCTTACTCCCCATTCTGTGAACTTATTATGTATGTAACGCTCCACAATTTCTATATCACGGCTGAATCTCGACTGCGTTTTGCAAAGCACTACATCAACATTGCCGTTTTTGCACTCTTTAATCATTTTATTAAACTCAGGACGCGTACTGTCTGCACCGGACATTGATTCATCGCAGTAAATCCCGCAAACATCCCAGCCTTGATTTTTAGAATATTCTAAAAGCAATGACTTTTGGTTTTGTATGCTTTCGCTCTCATCCGTAGATTTTAATTTGTTTTTGTCTTCTTCAGAAAGTCTACAGTAAATTGCAACCTTAGTCATTGTTTTTTTCTTCTATGGTTTTAATTATTATCTCTTTTGAGATTTTAATTATTTTCTCTTTTATCAGGCTTTCATCTTCAGTTTTAAAAATGTTTTCTACATAATACTCCATAGCTTTCCTCCTTAAAATTTATGGTGTATTATATAGCTCGTACCTTAAAAATATACATAAAAAAACCGCACAAGGCGGTTTTTATTTATCATATATAACATAATCTTCTTTATGTGTTTTCTCTGGCGGCTCAACATCTGCATACCCCAAAACACAGTTTCCTATGCCTACATAGTTTTCGCCAAGCCCCCATTTTGCCTTAAGCTTTTTCCCTTCGTCAGTTTCAAAAACCTCTTTTGCACGATGAATCCAGCAAGCTCCAAGACCTAAGGAATGTGCAGCGTTTAAAAGATTTCCCATAACGAGTGAGCCGTCCTCAACATAGGTAAACATATCAGAATCTGCAAATACTATAATCGCTAAGGGTGCTCCGTAAAATTGGTCTTTATCGGCTCCTCTTACCTCTGTATTAAGTCGGGATATTAAAGCTAAGGTATCAGGGTCTTTTACTAAAACCATAACAGGAGACTGTCTGTTCATTCCTGTTGGTGCATTTATACCTGCCTTTAATATCTCGTTTATTAAATTTTCGGGCACTGCGTCAGGTTTAAACTTTTTAACACTTCTTCTTGTGGTTAAAGCCTTTATACAATCATTCATCTTCTTTACCTCCATGTCTTACATCGGCCACATCAAAATCAATACATTCATAATTATCTATATATTCAAAAACCTCATCAATATCACTTATGGTTTCGTAAAGATGTAATGTCGGGTTTGATACAAAACCCCCGGCTACCGCTTTTTCCATCATTTCAACAAATTTATCAAAATATCCGTTAGCGTTAAAGACTACAATAGGTTTTTCATGTCTTTTAAGCTGTTTTAAAGTTAAAATTTCGAAAAACTCGTCAAATGTACCAACACCGCCGGGAACCATAATGAAAGCGTCTGCATTATCTTCCATAATCTGCTTTCGCTCTCTCATAGTTTTGGTTTTTATAAGCTCGGTGCAATGCTCAAATATCACGCCGTCAACATTAAAAAATGTGGGAACAACGCCGATAATTTTTCCTTTTTCCTTATAAACACCTCTTGCAACTGCGCCCATTAAGCCACTTGCACCGCCGCCATAAACCAAGGAATGGCCTCTTTTTGCAAGCTCACACCCAAGCTTCTCTACAGCCTCAATATAAGCATCATCTATTTTGCTGCTCGCAGCACCATATACGCATATATTCATATCATCTACTCCTTTATTCTTTTATTAAATTTTATCACATTTATCCTTTTATGTAAAGTCTGAAATATTGACATATTTAAAATTTAGTGTTATAACTAAATCATAATATGCTAAAGGAGAATAAATGATGACTAAAATTGATATTTTTTCAGGTTTTTTAGGTGCAGGAAAAACAACGCTTATAAAAAAGCTTATAAATGATTGCTTTAAAGGTGAAAAAATTGTTTTAATAGAAAATGAATTTGGCGAAATTGGTATTGACGGCGGATTTTTAAAGGATGCAGGTATTAACATTACAGAAATGAATTCCGGCTGTATTTGTTGCAGTTTGGTTGGAGATTTCGGAGTTGCCTTAAAAAAGGTTTTAAAGGAGTTTAATCCCGACAGAATTTTAATTGAGCCATCTGGTGTTGGCAAGCTCAGTGATGTTATGAAGGCAGTTAAAGGAATTGGCGAAGATGAACTTATTTTAAATAGCTACACCGCAGTAGTTGATGTCAACCGCTGTAAGATGTATATGAAAAACTTTGGCGAGTTCTTTTGCGACCAGATTAAGCATGCTAAGTGTATCGTATTAAGCCATACACAAAACACTACCGAGGAAAAGCTACACGAAGCAATAAAGCTTATAAAATCAGAAAACGATGATGCAGTTATAGTTTCTACCCCCTGGGACGAGCTTTCCTGTGAAAAGTTGTTAGATGCTATGGAGGGCACCTCTACAATAGAAAAAGCAATAGATGAGCTTTCACACGAAGAATGTCCTGTATGCCACGGACACCACCACGAACACGAACATAAGCACGAACATCACCATGAGGAATGTTCTTGTGGCCATCATCATGATCACGAAGAACACCACCACGAGCATGAGCATTGTGATTGTCATCACGAGCATCACGAACATCATCACGCGGATGAGGTGTTCCAGAGCTTCGGTATAGAAACAGCCAAAAAGTTTTCAAGTGATGAAATTGAGGCTATTTTATCTGCTCTTTCAAACGAAAGCGAATACGGTGTAGTTCTTCGTGCCAAAGGTATTGTTGCAAGCAAAGGCAGCGAATGGATTCACTTTGACTATGTTCCGAACTCTCCCGACATCCGCTTAGGTTCTGCAGACATCATTGGCAGAATATGTGTTATAGGCTCAGAGATTTGCGAAAATAAATTAAAAGAACTTTTTGGTCTGTAAGGAGTGTAAAATGGAAATCCCGGTATATTTATTTACAGGCTTTTTAGAAGCCGGAAAAACAAAATTTATTCAGGAAACTTTAGAAGATCCACGCTTTAACAACGGCGAAAAAACGCTTCTGCTGCTATGTGAAGAAGGCATAGAGGAATACGATTTTTCACGGTTTGTAAGTGATAATATTTTCGTTGAAACAATAGAAAGTGAAGATGAGCTTTCTTCTAAGAAAATTGAAGAGTTTATAAAAACACATAAAGCAAGTCGTGTAATTTGCGAATACAATGGTATGTGGCAATTAGATAGCTTATATAAAAGTCTTCCCAAAAGAGCTATGGTGTGCCAGGAGATGCTGTTTATAGATTCTAAAACATTTTTAAATTACAATAATAACATGCGTTCCTTGGTGGTTGACAAGCTAAAAAGCTGTGAGGTAGTAATTTTTAACAGGACAGAAAATACAACCGACAAAGAAATGTTTCATAAGATAGTTCGTGCAACATCTAAGCGATGTGATATTATTTTCGAGTACACTGACGGCAGAGTTGAACAGGATATGATAGAAGACCCGCTCCCCTTTAATATTGACGATGAAATTATTGTTATTAAAGACGAAGACTTTGCAATTTGGTATCGTGATATTTCAGAGGATACTAAAAAATACGATGGCAAAACTGTTATGTTTAAAGGAATTATTGCACATAATCTTACGCTTCCTAAAGACTTATGCCTAATCGGCAGACACATTATGACCTGTTGTGAAGACGATATTGCATACGGCGGTATGCTATGCAAGGTTCCTAAAGGTACAATGTTTAAAAACCGCGACTGGATGATGGTTACAGCAACCGTAAAATACGAATACAACAAACTATACGAAGGAAAAGGGCCTGTTTTGTATGCTCAAACCTTAATTCACTCTCCCGAGCCAAAAGAGGTTTTGGCAACCTTTTATTGATAAAAAACCGAGTATATGCTCGGTTTTTTTATTTTTATTTAATATTTTTCTGATTTTAGAGCAAAATAGCTTTAAAGGAGGAATTGATATTTTATGGAAGAAAGAGATACAATAGAGCTTTTAAAGGAATGCGATGCCGGAGTTAAAATGGGGATTAGTTCAATTGACGAGATTTTAGAAAGTGTGGAAAACGACAAGCTTAAAAGGATTTTAGAAGAAAGCAAAAAAGAACACGAAAAATACAGGCAGGAAACAGAAAACCTTTTGCAAAAAGACGGCGAGTCGGAAAAAGAGCCTTCGCCTATTGCAAAAGGAATGTCATGGATTAAAACAAATGCAAAAATGGCAATGGACTCAAGTGATGAAACAATAGCCGATTTAATTACAGACGGTTGTCATATGGGAATTAAAAGTCTTCAAAGATATTTAAATCAGTACAAAGCCGCAGATGAAAAATCAAAGGATATTGCAAGAAACATCATCTCAATAGAAGACGATTTGTTAAAAGGCTTAAGGAATTATTTATAAAAAAA
>JAZSJX010000052.1:0-7994 GCA_045534535.1 Congzhengia sp. | reverse complement strand
GCTCCGACAATCTGGTATATAATTGTAACAGTTCCTTTTTTACGGTCAAAATCTGCTATTGTAAACGGCACTCTTTCGCCATTTTCATCCACTCTTAAAATAACAAACTGCCCCGGTTCAGCTTTTTTCGCAATCAATGGGGCTAAGACTTCTATTGAAATTACCGCTTCGTTAAGTACTTCTTTCCTTACTATTTCGTACATTTTATCCGCCTCTTTAATTCACTTTATAATTTTTTATAATAACACAAAATAGCGTAAAAAGTCAAGCCAATAAAATCTGTTACAATTTGTTGATTTTTGTTTTTACCTTTGATATAATTAAAATATCAACAAAAAAGGGGGTATAGTAATGTCCGACTTTTATGAAAAAAACGATAGAAATATTTATAATACAAGCTCAGAAGTTGAAAGAACATATAAAGAAACCAAATATCAGGACGAAATTGCAGGAATTTTAAAAACTTCCCAAAACGATGCCCGCAGAAAAGCAATTCTTATTGCCAAAAGAAAAAAGGCAAGAAGAAAAAGGATTATAGTAAGGCTTAGCATAGTTTTAATAGCTTTAATTCTTGCATTAGTACTTATAATTTCAGGAATAGTTTCTGCTGTGAGGGGAGTTTTGGGGCTTTTTGCATCCTCTGAAACAGGCGAGAGCATTGAAGAGCTTATTGCCCGTGCCGATGTTGCTGCCGCAAGCTACGACTATGACAAAGCAGTTGATATTATAAAATCCTTCGGCAAAAATTACGAAAAGAAAAAAGATTTAAAACAGGCAATTATTAAATACCAGAGCGGAAAATCAAAGCTCGTAAAGTATGCCGATACTGAAAAGATTACACACCTTTCATTCAGAACACTAATTTTCGACACAAAAAAAGCGTTTGACGGAGACGAAAACGAGTATATCTACAACCGCACAAGAACTACTGTTTCGGAGTTTTCAAACATCTTAGACGAGCTTTACCGACAGGGCTTTATTTTAATAGATTTTGATGATTTGACCCAGAAGAAAAAGGGAAAACTCGTAAAAAAAGAGCTTTATCTTCCACAGGGAAAAACTCCTGTAATCATTTCTCAGGAGGATGTTTCATATAAATCCTCGCTGTCCGGCGACGGATTTGCGTCAAAGCTCATAATCGACAAAAATGGTATGCCTTTATGTGAGTATGAGGACGAAGACGGAAATGTAACAACAGGCGAATATGATTTAGTGCCGGTTTTAGAAAAATTTGTCCGCGAACATCCTGACTTTTCGTATAAAGGTGCGAGGGGAATAATTGCAGTTACGGGAGATGAGGGCGTTTTAGGATACAACACAAACCCTGAAAGTGAAGCTTTTTCCGAAAGCGATGTAGAAGATGCCAAAAAAACCGCCGAAGAATTAAAAAAACTCGGCTGGGAATTTGCAAGTAACAGCTTTTCGTACACTTCATACAACGGAATAAGTCTTGACGCTTTAAAAAGTGATGCTGACAGGTGGGAAAAAGAGGTTGAGCCGATAGTCGGAAAAACTGATATTTTAGTTTACGCAAACGGCAATGACATTGTTTCAACAGGCGAATACAGCGAGGATAACGAAAAATATACCTACCTGAAATCCTTAGGCTTTGACTATTTCTGCTATGGCGATACCGCTCAGTACAGCATAACCTACGGCGAGGACTATTTCCGCCAGGGAAGAAGAATTTTAAGCGGTTTCAGACTTATAAATCAGGCAGACGGGCTTATTGATTTGTTTGATGCCGGCCGTATAGTTGATATCGCAAGACCACAATAGAGTGTCTTTTTAATATACATAAACAAGGGGCTGTAGCATTTTGCTACAGCCTATTTTTTAACCTTCAAAACCGACCAACAATCCGCCCGATTCTGCATAGAAAGAGCAGAGTGCCCCTGTTTTTCTTATAATAATTTCGGCATCAGGAAAATCTTCTTTTATCATGGAAGACAGGCTTTGTGCTGCATTTTCATTCTGGCAATGATGAATGCGAACCTTTCCTCCTGAATATCCGTGTTGTATCATATTTTTAAAAATTTCTGTTAACGCTTTTTTACTGCCCTTCGCTTTTCCTACTATTTCCAAAACACCATCGTCGCTTGCTTTTCCGACAACCCGTATACCCAAAATTCCCGAAATTTTTGCAACTGCCGTACTTACTCTGCCGTTGTTTGCAAGATTTCTTAACGAGTCCAAGCAAAAAATAAGGTGCGTGTTCTTGTTATAATCTATAATTTCTTCTTTAATTCTATCAAATGTCAGCCCTTTTTCAATAAGCTCTTTTATTTTTTCAATTATCAAAGCATTTTCAGGACCTGTTGAAAGAGTGTCAATGACATACCCCTTTTTCTCGGGAAATTCAGCCAAATGGTCGCTTAGTGCAAGACTTGCAGCGTTAAAGCTTCCTGAAAGATTGCTCGTTATTGTAACGCAAAAAATGTTGTCCGCACCACAAAACGCCTTTTTCCAATCGTCAACATTAGGACACGAAGTTTTAGAAGTTCCCTTATATCTTGCCAAATCCGAAATCATTTCATTAACTGTTTGCTCGTCGTTGTCAATGTATTCTCTTTCGTCTGTAATGATTTTAAGCGGAACACTCTCAAAGGCAATTCCATCAATATCTAATATGTTTGATGATGAATCTGAAATTATTTTGTATCCCATAGTGCATCTCCTGTCGAAAAAAAGTTTTAATTTCTATTGCATCTAGTAATCTATACTATATTATGCAGTATATCACACCGATTTGCTTTTGTCAACTTTTTTGAAACAATTGACTTTTCTTATATTATTCTGTAAAATATAATTAAAGATGTATTTTTACTAAAAAAGGGAATGTGTATAGAAATGAAAATTTACAAAAAAATCACTGATTTAATCGGAGATACGCCTCTTTTAGAGCTTTCCAATTTTGAAAAATGTGAAAAATTATCAGCAACAATTTTAGCAAAGCTTGAGTGTTTTAACCCCGCAGGCAGTGTAAAGGACAGAGTTGCAATCGCAATGATTGAGGACGCGCAAGATAAGGGCATTTTAAAAAAAGGCTCAGTTATCATTGAGCCCACAAGCGGAAATACAGGAATTGGTCTTTCAGCAGCCGCAGCATCATTAGGCTACAAGGTAATTCTTACTATGCCCGAAACCATGAGTGTTGAAAGAAGAAATCTCCTTTCGGCTTTAGGCGCCGAAATTGTGCTTACAGACGGCGAAAAAGGTATGCAAGGCGCGGTTAAGAAGGCAGAAGAATTAGCAGGTGAGCTTCCAAATAGTTTTATTCCCGGTCAGTTTACAAATCTTGTAAACCCAAAAACCCACGAAAAAACTACAGGTCCTGAAATATGGCGTGATACTGACGGCAAGGTGGACATATTTGTTGCTGGTGTAGGCACAGGCGGAACACTTTCAGGAACAGGAAAATTTTTAAAGGAGAAAAATCCCGACATTAAAATTGTTGCGGTTGAACCTGAATCCTCTCCTCTTTTATCAAAGGGAACAGCAGGACCGCATGGAATACAGGGAATAGGTGCAAATTTTGTGCCTGACACTCTTGACACAAAAATTTACGATGAAATAATAACCGTAAGCGATGAGGATGCATATAAAACAGGCAAATTTTTAGCTCAAAACGAGGGTGTTTTAGTAGGTATTTCTTCAGGTGCTGCAGTTTATGCCGCAAAAATTTTAGCTCTGCGCCCCGAAAACAAGGGAAAAGTAATTGTCGCGCTTTTGCCCGACTCTGGCGAAAGATATTTGTCAACACCAATGTTTAAATAGAAAAAAATCCACTCTGAACGAGTGGATTTTTTTTATTTTCTTTTGTAAATTTTATTTAAAAAATAATTCTGATAATGTCATCGGGTCAATATACTTTCCGTCTTTGTAAGCTCTCATATTTCCTGATGCAACCTCATCAATTAACATAACATCTCCGTCAGCGTCATAACCAAACTCAAATTTAATATCGTATAAAACCATACCCTTTTCCTTTAAATCATCAGCAACAATCTGTGTGATTTTCTGAGTCATAGCTTTAATATCGTCATACTGCTTGTCCGTCATAATTCCCAAAGCTGTTAAGCCGTCCTTTGTAACTAACGGATCGCCTAAAGCATCGTTTTTAAATGTCATTTCAACATAAGCAGGAAGGGAAGCACCCTCTTCGATGTACTGACCGTATCTTCTTATGAATGAGCCAACAGCCTTGTGGCGACAAATAACCTCTAAACCATCGCCAAACACTTTAGCAGGAAGAACCTCCATTGTTGTATCATTAAGGTCTGCACTTATAAAGTGAGTTTTTATGCCTGCAGCATTGATTTTTTCAAAAAAGTAAATTGACATGCGAAGGTTAACATCGCCCACACCGTCAATAGTTAAACCCACTGAATTTTCGCCGGGGTCAAAAACTCCGTCTTTGCCTGTGCAATCGTCTTTAAATTTTAAAAGACAGTTTCCGTTTTCTAAAGAGTAAACATCCTTTGTTTTGCCTGTGTAAATGAGTTTCTTTTCCATTATTATGCCTCCACTTTCTTGCGGATATATCCGCTTTCTCTTCGTATATCTTTTTACAGGAAATATTATAGCACAGATATAAAAACTCTGCAATAGATTAAAAAAATTTTTTTTCATGTAAAAAAGAGGGCGTTTTGTAAAACCAAAATTTTACAAAACGCCCCATAAATTACAAGCTTACTTATTTCATTCCGTTTTCATAAGCTTCAATCATCTTTTTAACCATCATACCGCCTACAGAACCGGCTTCTCTTGATGTTAAATCGCCGTTATAACCCTGCTTTAAGTTAACGCCGACTTCCTGTGCAACTTCCATTTTAAATCTGTTTAAAGCTTCTTTTGCTTCAGGAACAACTACTTTGTTATTGCTTGTCATTATAAAACACTCCTTTTTTTAAGATTTATAGCAAGATTTTTGCTACAACTTTATTTTGTTCCGTAAGCATTCTAAAATACAAGGAAAAGTCTGTATTTTCTAACAAATTTTTTGAAAATAAAAAAAATACTTTACATTCTATTTTAATTGTGGTAAAATACTTTCTGTGAGATAATCATGCTGCTGTGGCACAGTAGGTAGCGCAACGCCTTGGTAAGGCGTAGGTCGGCGGTTCAAGTCCGCTCAGCAGCTCCAAAAAAAAGAAGAACAAGCTTTGCTTGTTCTTCTTTTTTATTTTATTAAAATAACTTTTCAGGATATACTCCTTCTTCAATCAGCTTTTTGAATGACTCAATTACGACAGGAGCGTCTTCTTTATATGTTACACCAAACCACTTGTCTTTTGTTTCTAAAACCTTGACAGTAGCTTTGCCTGCTTTAATCATATCATCAACGATTTTCGGAAGCAGGTACTCTACCTTAATGTCGCCCGGTTTAACATTTTCCAAAAATTTTATGAAATCTTCTTCTAAGCAGTCAATAAACTCAGGTGTCAATCCCCAGAAATTCATAGATGCATATACATCTGCGTCTATAGGAACAAGCTTTCCATTTTCGTCAGGCACTGCAGCACCCTCTGGAATTTTTGTAATGTCGCCTGTTTCAACAACATCAAGTAGCATACCTTCATCACTGACATTACAGATACCACGGGTTACACCGCCGTTGTCGCTTAATGTGTTCTTAAGAATAAAGCCTGCCATACAGAAGCTGAAAGGATTTTTCTTTACTGCATCAGAAACCAAATAATCGTGAACACGAACAAAAGCTTCTTTGCCGTAATAGTCGTCAGCATTTATTACTGCAAAGGGAGTGTTTACAATACCCTTACAGCTTAAAATTGCATGACCTGTTCCCCATGGCTTTTTGCGGTCTTCAGGTGTTTTAAATCCGCCGGGGAGATTGTCAGACTCCTGGAAAGCATAGGAAACATCGCAAATTTTTTCAATTCTGTTTCCAATAATATTACGAAAATCTTCTTCCAGGTCTCGTCTTATAATAAATACGATTTTGTTAAAGCCTGCCTCTAACGCATCGTGGATTGAGTAATCCATAATAATTTCTCCGTTTGGTCCTACAGGAGCAAGCTGTTTTATACCGCCGCCAAAACGAGAGCCAATGCCTGCTGCCATAATTACTAATGTTGTGTCCATAATATTACTCCTTTTTGTATGTAATTTTTATTACTACTATTGTATCATAATCGCAATTGTTTTACAAGCAGAATATAAAAAAAGAGGGAAGAATTTTCTTCCCCCTTTTTAAGCTTATATTAGTTTAAAATAGCAAGCTCTGTTTCTTTATCGAAAAGATGAACGCGGTTCATATCAAAAGCAACCTTAACCTCATCATCAGCTTTAGCTGTTGATCTTGGGTCAACGCTTGCAACAAACATTGAACCTTCAATATTTAAGTGAAGAAGTGTTTCAGAACCCATAAGTTCTGCAAAATCAACATGAGCGTTAATAACACTGTCAGGAGAAGAGCTTAAGAATACCTCTTCGTCGTGAATATGCTCTGAACGAACACCAAGGACAACCTGTTTTCCGATATATCCTTTTTCAACAATTTTAGCAGCTCTGCCTTCAGGGAACTTAACAGAAGTTTCACCGAATGTAAACCAAACGCCGCCGTCTTTTTCTTCAAGTGTACCTTCAGCGAATACCATTGTCGGGCTACCGATAAAGCCACCTACGAACATATTAACAGGATGATCGTAAAGCTCCTGAGGAGTAGAAATCTGCTGGATTATACCATCTTTCATAACAACGATTCTGCTACCCATTGTCATAGCTTCTGTCTGGTCATGTGTTACATATATGAAGGTTGTCTGTAATTTCTGATGAAGCTTACTGATTTCAGCTCTCATCTGACCACGCAACTTAGCATCAAGGTTTGATAGAGGCTCATCCATCAAGAATACCTTAGGCTCACGAACGATAGCACGACCTAAAGCAACACGCTGACGCTGACCGCCAGATAATGCCTTTGGTCTTCTGTCTAAAAGATGCTCAATATCCAAAATTCTTGCAGCCTCTGTAACTCTCTTCTTAATTTCAGCTTTAGGCATTTTACGAAGTTTTAAGCCGAATGCCATATTATCAAAAACTGTCATATGAGGATAAAGTGCATAGTTCTGGAAAACCATTGCAATATCTCTGTTTTTAGGAGCAGTTTCGTTCATAAATTTATCGTCTATGTAAAGCTCGCCTGATGAAATATCCTCTAAGCCTGCAATCATACGAAGTGTTGTTGACTTACCGCAACCTGAAGGACCTACTAATACGATAAACTCTTTGTCTTCAATATCAAGACAAAAATCGTTAACAGCGGTAACACCGCCCGGATACCTTTTGTAAATGTTTTTTAGATTAAGACCTGCCATTTAAAATTTACCTCCAAATTCTTTCTTTAAAATAAAAATATTGAACATAACCAATTATAGCACATATCATATTTAATTGTTAGTCTTTTTTTTTACCAAAAATAAAAAATATTTTTGTTTAAATTGCACAACTTGTCTGCTACACTTGCTTTGCGGACAGTGATATCCTGTTTTTTACAGTATCTACAGAGAGCACCTTGACCGAAATCACATCACCCACCGACAACACTTCTTTAGGATGTTTAATGTATTTATCGCATATTTCCGAGATGTGAACCAGGCCGTCCTGATGCACACCGATGTCAACAAACGCCCCGAAATCAATAACATTTCTTACTGTGCCGGTTAAAACCATTCCCTCTTTTAAATTCTCAATAGACAAAAGCTCAGATTTTAAAATCGGTTTCGGAAGCTCATCACGGGCATCACGCATAGGTCTTAAAATTCCGTCAATTATATCATTTACTGTGATTTCTCCCGCACCTGTTTCCTCGCAAAACGCTTTTAAATCAATGTTTTTCACATTTTTTTCAAAAAGCTCACGGTCAATATTTTTTTCATCAACCCCTGCTTTTTTAAGAAGCAAAATTGTTGTTTTATAAGATTCGGGATGAACAGGCGTTGCATCAAGCGGATTTTTGCCATCTGTTATACGAA
>JAZSJX010000024.1:0-63474 GCA_045534535.1 Congzhengia sp. | reverse complement strand
CGTGGAAAAGCGAAAGCTTTGGCGGGCGTGTGTTTTTTACCGATGACAAGGGCAAACACTACATCTTAGAAAAAAGCTTTGGCACTACAATGCGTGGCGATCGTGCAAAGCTTTTAGATGCAGATACCTGGAGCGAATGCGGAAACGGAGAAAATGCAGGCGAGCGTTTTTTTGGTCTTAGCCGTGAGGGCTTTTTAAGGTCTTTTTACATAAAAAGCTTAGGACTTTCAGAGTCGGGAAGCGAGGAAATTTTATCTAAACTTTCAAATATGGAAACAACAGGCGATGAAGATGTTTCTTATGATAACATTAAAAACGCCCTGGAAAAAGAAATCTACGGAATTATAACGAAAACGGGTCGAGGGGGTAAGCTTACCTTACTTAAAGATGAATTAGTGTCTTTAGAAAGCGAGCTTGCCCGTGCAAATCTTTTAAGAGAAACTGTAAGAGAAGACGCTAAGACTTTAGAAGAATTTAAAAACGAAGAGCTTGAGCTAAGCAAAAAACAAGCAGAGCTAAAAAGGAAACAACTAATTGCCACAGAGCGTGAAAAATATGAGGCATACATAAGTGCAAAAGATGCTAAAGCCGTTTTGGAAAAAAGGCTTGAAAGCGAAAAAGAAAGAAAAGAGGCTTTGTCCTTAAAACTTGCTGACAAAAAGAGTAAGGCTTTAGCTAAAATTTCAGATGAAGATATAGATATAGCAAAAGAATGTGAAAGACAACTGATTATTTTAGAAAACAAAAAGGAAGAACAGGAAAAGAGACAAGAAGAAATCGCAACGAAAAACAAGAAAAGAAAAAAGATGTTGTTGCTTGTTGGTGTTTTAGTTTTTGTGATTTTAACAGCTGTTGGTATTGTTATAAAAAAAGTTCCTTTAATGGCAGTATCAGGCTTGATTTTAGGTATAGCGGTTTTCTTGCTGGGAAGAAAAAGTACGCCTGATGATAACGCCCAGGAAAAAGTCGACAGGGACATCCAGGCAGAAATCGAAAAAAAGAAAAGCTTATTGGAAAAATATAGTGTTAATAGCTTAGAAGAACTGTATAATGAGGCAAGGGCACAAGAAAACACATTGTCCTTAATTGAAAGTATAAAACTTCAAATGGATAACTCAGGCAGAGAAATTGAGGCTTTAGAAAAGAGTATAGCTGAGTTTAAAATGCCTGAAGAGGTCAGCCTTTCTGAAAACTATGTAAACGGGGGTACAGAAAGCAGTAAAGATATTTTGCTTCAGTTAGATGTGGTAGGCAGCAGGCTTAAAACAGTAAGCAGAGGGATTTTGGAGTTGTCCGAAAAATTGGCAGGACAGAATGCAATGATGCGAAGCGTTTCTGACATAAAAAGCGATATAGAAGGAATAAACGCTCAAATATCTGCGCTTTCTAAAAAACTAAGCTCATATAAAAAGGCTTATGAGTGGATTGAAAAAGCACATCTTGAAATTAAGCTAAATTATGCGCCTGCGCTAAACAAAAAAGTGGCAGAAATTTTTGAGATACTAACTTGCGGAAAGTATGATAGCGTTAAGGTAGGAGAGAATTTTGATTTAAACTATAAAAATGAGTTTAATGAAATTACAAAGCCTATGTATTTAAGTAACGGGGCGTATGACCTTTTATACATTTCGTTAAGGCTTGCATCACTTTCGCTGATTTGCGAGGGCAAAATTCCGCCTGTTATTTTAGACGATGCTTTTATTCAGTTAGACGACAAACGCTTGAAAGTAATAGTGGACTTTTTAAAATCAAATGAAAAATTTTCTCAGGTTATAGCATTTACCTGCCACGAAGAAAATGCAAAAATAGTTGATAATAAAAATTTACATATCATTAAATTAGAAAATACGGAGGCGGTTTAAGTGAGTTACAAAATTGAGACAAAATGTGTGCAGGAGGGCTACAAGCCAAAAAACGGTGAGCCAAGAGTTCTTCCTATTTATCAGAGTACGACATATAAATACGATTCAGCACAGTACCTAGGAGACCTTTTTGACTTAAAGGTTCCGGGACATATGTACACAAGACTTTCAAACCCTACAATTGAACATGTTGAAAACAAAATTTGTGCATTAGAAAACGGCGTGGGAGCTTTGTGTTTATCATCCGGTCAGGCGGCTAACCTTTTTGCTATTTTAAATATTGCAAAAAGCGGTGATAATTTTATAAGTACATCTGAAATCTATGGCGGAACAGTTAATCTTTTTGCTGTTACAATGAAGAGAATGGGTATTGAGGTTCGTTTTGCAAATCCTGATGACAGCGAAGAAGAAATTGAAAAGCTTTTTGATAGTCGAACCCGTGCGGTGTTCGGCGAAACAGTTTCAAACCCTGCATTAAATGTGTTAGACATTGAGCGTTTTGCAAAAATTGCACATTCTCACAATGTTCCGCTAATCATTGATAACACCTTTGCAACACCTATTAACTGTCATCCGTTTGATTTCGGGGCAGACATCGTTACACATTCTACAACAAAGTATATGGACGGACACGCAACCTGTGTTGGCGGATGCATAGTAGATAGCGGAAACTTTGACTGGACTAAAGGCGACTATCCTGAGCTTACAACACCTGATGAATCGTATCACGGAACAGTTTACACCGAAAGCTTTGGAAAGCTTGCATATATTGTAAAGGCAAGAGCGCAGCTTATGCGTGATTTGGGCTCACAGATGAGTCCGATTGCTGCATTTATCTTAAATTTAGGATTGGAAACCTTGCATCTTCGTATGGAACGCCACTGCGAAAACGCGCAGAAGGTTGCAGAATTTTTAGAAAACTGCGAGGATATTTCCTGGGTAAACTATCCCGGTCTTCCATCACATAAGCAGTATGATTTGGCAAAAAAATATATGCCGAACGGAACCTGCGGTGTAATTTCGTTTGGAATTAAGGGCGGAAAGGATGCGGCAGTTAAGTTTATGGAAAGCCTCTCTCTTGCACAGATGGTAGTCCATGTTGCAGATGCAAGAACATCTGTTTTGCATCCTGCGTCTACAACTCACAGACAGCTTACAGAAGAGCAGTTAGTTTCAGCAGGTGTTCCTGCCGATATGATTCGTATGTCAATAGGCATTGAAAACTGCGATGACATAATAGAAGATATCAAGCAGGCACTTTTAAAAACAAAGTAATTTTAAGTTGCAATAAAGAAAGTTGTATGCTAAAATAAACACATATGAAAATTTAAGGAGCGAAAAAAGTGGAAAATGTTTTTGATATATTAAAAGAGCGTGGGCTGATTGCTCAGACAACTCACGAAGAGGAAATAAGAGAGCTTTTGGGAAAGGAAAAGGTAACCTTTTATATTGGCTTTGACCCTACGGCTGACAGTCTTCATGTAGGTCATTTTCTGCAGATGGTTGTAATGCGTCATATGCAAAATGCAGGGCATAAGCCTATTGCATTGGTAGGTGGCGGTACAGGTATGGTAGGAGACCCATCGGGAAGAACTGATATGCGTCAGATGATGACGGTAGATACCATAAACCACAACTGCGAGTGCTTTAAAAAACAGCTTTCGTCTATTGTTGACTTTTCAGACGACAAGGCGATTATGGTAAACAACGCAGACTGGCTGAGAAACTTAAACTACATTGAATTTTTAAGGGACATCGGTGCGTGCTTCTCAGTAAATGAGATGCTTCGTGCTAAGTGCTTCCAGACAAGGCTTGAAAAGGGTCTTTCATTTATTGAATTTAACTATATGCTGATGCAAAGCTACGACTTTTTAGAGCTTTACAAACGCTATAACTGTAAACTAGAGCTTGGCGGAGATGACCAGTGGAGCAATATCTTAGGCGGTATTGATTTAGTTCGCCGTAAGGAAAATAAGCAGGTTTACGGTATGACATTTACGCTTTTAACAACAAGCGACGGCAAAAAAATGGGAAAAACCGCAAAGGGTGCTTTGTGGCTTGACCCTGAAAAAGTTTCTCCTTACGAGTTCTATCAGTATTGGAGAAATGTTGACGATGCTGATGTTGTAAGGCTTTTAAAGATGATTACATTTGTTCCCATGGAAGAAATTTACGAAATGGAAAAATGGGAGGGTGCTCAGCTTAACGAGGCTAAGGTTCGTTTAGCTTTTGAGGTTACCAAATTAGTTCACGGAGAAGATGAGGCAATTCGCGCAAAACAGACAGCGGAAGGAATTTTCGGTGGCGGTATGGGTGGCGAAATGCCTTCAACAGAGCTTAATTTAGCAGAGCTTTCAGACGAAATTTCGCTTTTAGATATTATGATGGCATCAAAGCTTATTCCATCAAAGGGCGAGGGCAGAAGACTTGTTCAACAGGGTGGTGTATCTGTTGATGGCGAGAAAATCACAGACCCTGCCTACACAGTTAAAAAGGAAGCTCTGATAGATGGTGTCGTAATTAAAAAGGGCAAGAAAGTGTTCCACAAGGTAACTGCAAAATAATAAGGCACAGGGGGTGGCAAAATGCCAATTAAAATTCCTAATGATTTGCCGGCAACTGCGATTTTAAACAAGGAAAATATATTTGTTATAACAGAAAAAAGGGCTATAACGCAGGATATTCGTCCGTTAAAGATTGCGATTTTAAACCTGATGCCCACAAAAATAGAAACAGAAACTCAGCTTGTAAGACTTTTGGGAAACTCACCGCTTCAGGTTGAGTTAGAGCTTTTGCACACTAAAACGCACAAGTCAAAAAACACATCCCAGGAGCATCTTTTAAACTTTTACAGAACCTTTGACGATGTAAAAAATCAAAAGTTTGACGGACTTGTAATTACAGGTGCACCTGTTGAGAAAATGCCGTTTGAGGATGTAGAATACTGGGACGAGCTTTGCGAGATAATGGAGTGGAGTAAAACAAATGTTACGAGCACACTGCATATTTGCTGGGGTGCTCAGGCAGGACTTTACTATCACTATGGAATTGAAAAGTATGACCTTCCAAAAAAGATGTTTGGCGTGTTCAAGCACAAGGTAGACCGTAAAACTTCAATGCTCTTCCGTGGCTTTGATGATGAATTTTTCGTTCCTCATTCAAGACACACAGAGGTAAGGATTGAAGATGTAAAAAAACATCCCGAACTTAAAATTTTGTCGACTTCAAAGGAGGCAGGACTTTTTGTTACCGCAACCGATAAGGGCAGGCAGATATATGTAACGGGACACTCTGAGTATGATGCGGACACCTTAAAGAAAGAGTATCTAAGAGATGTTGAGGCGGGAAAGGATATAGAAATTCCCAAAAATTATTTTGAGGACGATAACCCAAAAAAGAAGCCTGTTGTTACATGGCGTTCCTGTGCAAATCTTTTTTACTCAAATTGGCTAAATTATTTCGTATATCAGACAACGCCTTATGACATAAATGAAATAAGATGATATAAACAAAAAAGTCTGTAGCATTTTTGCTACAGACTTTTTTTAAGCTCTTATAATTTTAATACCTTTTGCGTTCAGTTTGGATAAAGATTCTTCGTCTGAATCCTTGTTTGTAACCAATGTGTCAATTCCCGACACATTATCAATCTTAGCAAAGGACAAACGACCTATTTTGCTGTAATCTGCTGCGACTATGGAGTGAGCTGAACGGTTTATCATTTCCCTGCAGATTTCTACTTCCTGATGGTAGTATGTTGATATGCCGTTTTCAGAATCAATACCGTCAACTGCTAAAATCAAAACATCTGCAGAGTAATTTCCCAACGATTTTAATGTATGAGAACCATATGTAAACTGATATGTGCTATCCACCTCGCCGCCCAGAAGCACAATCTTAAAATTGGGATTTTTTGCTCCTTCTAAAGCAAGAGCAATGGAATTTGTAACTATAGTTACTTTCTTGTCAGCAATTTTTCTCAAAATAAATATCGGTGTTGTACCTGCATTCATCATAATTGTTGAGTTATCTTTAATAAGCTCGTCGATTTTTTTCGCAATCGCCATTTTTTCACGGGCATTTGTATTTGAACGCTGAACAAGGCTCATATTATTGTAAGATTTGTAGCTTGTTATTGCACCGCCGTGTACACGGGTGAGCATACCTTGATGTTCAAGCTCTGTAAGGTCTGTTCTTATTACGACCTTGGAAACTGAGAAAAGGGCACTTAAATCATTTACATTTATTTTCCCCTTTTCATTTAGCATCTCAATTATCTTGTTTCGTCTTTCTGTAACTGTAAGAGCATCCATACTACTATACACCTCACATATAAATTATGAGTAGTATAGCACATATCGAATGAAATGTCAATTTTTGTTTAGGCACATTGACAATGTTTGTATGTTGTGCTATAATTAAAGACATCGAAAGAAGAAAGAAAAGCAAACAAAACATCGCATAAAACAAGCAAAGGAGAAAGCTGGATTTTGTGATTCAGTTCTAAAATGATATGAATTTAATGGGAATAGATGTTGGAACAACATCGGTAAAGATGGCGGTATTTAATGAAAAGCTTGAAGAACTTGCCTCGTCAAATGTAGATTATGTGATTGAGGCTCATGATGATATAGTAGAATTTGAAGCTGAAAAATATTGGGAAATTGTTAAAACCGAACTTGCTAATTTAGATGTAGAGGTCGGTGCTTTGGCAATTGACACGCAGTGCGAAACACTCATCTTAACAGATGATGCAGGAAATCCTGTCAGAAAGGCAATAGTCTGGCTTGACAATCGTGCAACGAAAGAAGCAGATGAAATTGAAAAACATTTTGGCAGAAAGCGTGTTTACGAAGTAACGGGTCAACCTGAAATCACAGCCACCTGGCCTGCATGCAAGCTTATGTGGGTTAAAAATAATGAGCCTGAAATCTGGGCAAAAACCAAAAAAGTATTTTTATTGGAAGACTATTTGCTTTATAAATTAACAGGCAAATTCGTTACCGAAAAAACACTCCAATCATCCACTATTTACTTTGACATAAATAAAGCAACCTGGTGGAAAGAAATGCTTGACTTTATCGGTGTCAGTGATGAAATGTTGCCAGAGCTTTTAGATAGCGGAAAATATGTTGGTGATTACAATGGCATAAAAATCGTAACAGGTGCTATGGATCAGGTATCAGGTGCTATTGGTGCAGGTGTTGTTAAAGAAGGAATTATAAGCGAAATGACAGGAACAACTATGGTTATATTTAACCCCACAGATACTGTTCCTGAATATGACGAAAACAGCATCATTCCGTGCCACTATAACTATGATGGCAAGTATTGCTTGCTCACTTGGTCATCAACGGCAGGTATGGCACTTAAATGGTTCAAAAATGCTCTTTGTGAGGACTTTTCGTTTAGAGATTTAGACGATTTAGCAGAAAAAATTGCTCCAGGTTGTGATGGTTTAACATTCCTGCCATACCTTTGCGGCTCTACAATGCCAAAATACAACCCGGCTGCAAGGGGAAGTTTCACAGGACTTACTCCTGAGCACACAAGAGGACATTTTGTAAGAAGTATTATGGAAGCAATTTCCTGCATCTTAAAAGAAAATCTTGACTATCTGAATCCTGATATCAAGGAAATTCGTGCAATGGGCGGCGGTGCAAACAGTCCATTATGGTGTCAGATGAAAGCGGATATGACAGGAAAAACACTGTACACACTTAAAAACAAAGAAACTGCGTGCTTAGGCGGTGCTATTTTAGCAGGTGTAGGTGCCGGCGTTTTTGAATCGGTTGAAAGCGTAGCCGATATGATTGAAATTAAAGATTCTTATGTACCAAAAGGCGTAGATTATTCTAAAGCCTATGGTAATTATAAAAAAGCAGACGATATATTAAATGTCAGGGAATAAATTTAAGGAGATGAAAAAAATGGCAAAAGCGGCTTTTGTAGGATTTGGTGAGGTTAACACACCAAAAGAATTGATTGTAAAAAAATGTTCAGATGCTTTTGAAGCATTAAAAAACGAGGGAGTAGATGCGTTCGGCGTTTTCCCTGTAACTGATGATTACGAGGAAAAGGATGTAAACAGTGCAATTGAAGCATTAAAAGCACAGGATTTTGACTATTTGGTAGTTTGTATTGCAGGTTGGATTCCAACACACGCGGTTGTTAAGGTAACAGAGCATTTCCGTGATAAGCCCATGGTTTTATGGGGTCTTTGTGGCTGGATTGAAGACGGCAGAATCGTAACAACAGCTGACCAGGCAGGTACAACAGCAATCAGAAAGACATTTTATGATTTAGGATATACATTTAAGTATGTGTATGATATTATAGGTCTTCCTTCAAATGTTAAGAAGGTGGCACAGTATGGCGTGGCAGCAACAGCGGCGAAAAAACTTCGCCATGTGAAGATTGGCCATGCAGGATATCGTGATATGAACCTTTACGGCACACAACACGATGGTCCGTCGCTAAAGAGAGTAGTAGGACCTGAGATTGAAACCTTTGAGATGCTCGAAATTGAACAAAGATATCAAAAAATTACAGATGCTCAGAAACAGGCAGTTATTGACAACTGCATTTCAAAATGGACCTTCTTAAAAGAAGCAAAAAGGGAAGGTTTAGAAAAGGCAGCAGGATACTATCTTGCAATTAAAGAGCTTTGCGACGAGCGTGGCTATGAAGCAATTTCTCTAAAAGATGTTGATGGTATGAAAAAGCTTTTAGGTTTCCCGCCTGCACCAATTTTTATGCTTTTAGCTAACGAAGAAAACCTTTGCACAATTCCTGAAAATGACTGTTTAGGAAATGTTACACAGTTGATGGTTAAAGCCGTTACAGGTCAGTGTGCTGCATATTTAGAGTTTTATGAATTCTTCTCAGGCAGCGTTTTAGCAGGTGTTCCTGACTATGTTCCTGCAGAAATCATAGACGGAGATATTAAGGTTATTCCTGCGGCATTTGGTGAACTTTCAGAAGGTATATTAAATGTAAGTAAGGTAAAAACAGGCGAGCTTACAATGTGCAGACTCACAACAATTGATGGAAAATATTATATGCACATGGTGAAAGGTAATGGCAAAACACCTCAGAAATGCGAAGAAGCCGGCTGGACACAGCCTGCACCTCAGTTGCCTGGTCTTGAAATAGAGCTTGATGATGTACCTGCATTTGCAGAAAATGTAATGTGTCAGCATTATATTATTTCCTATGGCGATAACACAGGTGCAATAACCGACCTTTGTAAGATATTGGGAATTGAAATTTTATAATAAAATTATAAAACGGTTGTGGAATTTTTCCATAACCGTTTTATACTATATATTTACAATATTGCTCTCTGTATTTTTTTGGTGTACACCCGCAATAGCGTTTAAAGGTGCGATTGAAATACTGAAGTGATGCAAAGCCACAGTCAAAGGCAATTTCACTTATAGATTTTTCTGTTTCTAAAAGCTGCTCTTTGGCGATATGTATTCTCACAAAGTTTATATATTCAAAGACTGTAGAGCCTGTCGCACTCTTAAAAAGTCTGCAAAAGGCGAATTTGTCCTTGTTGCTTTTTTTAGCAATTTCAGAAAGAGAAAGTTTTTGCGAAAAAAAATCGTTTATATATCTGACAGACGGCATAATGGCATATATTTTTTTGATGTTGTACGACGCTGCAAAGTCTGTCAGGAGTTTGTTTCTGTACATAAAACCTACAAGCAGTGAGATATATGATTTTAAGTACATCTCGTAGCCTGCATTTTTTTGGCTTGATTCACTTATGATTTCGTTATAAACTTTTAAAAGCTCTCCCTTGCTTTTTGACACATAATATTCCTTTGAGGCGGTGCTTTTAATGAAACTATATATATATTTTTCGGTGTAAGGAAGCGAATTTTCTAAAAATTCATCGATATTTATATGAATATATGTGATATTGGCAAGTTCGAGAGTAGTGAGTTTATGCACAATTCCCTTGTTTATTAAAATTATATCGCCCGCTGAAAGAGAATTTTTTTCGTCGCCGATATGACATATAACCTCGCCTTTGTTTACATAAACAAGCTCAATTGCACTATGAAAATGTAAATCGCGATAATAAGTGTCTTTATCCATTTTGAGCCTTTTGATATTAAGTGGCAGGGTGGGTGTATTAAAAATTATATTTTCCTTTTGCATAAAATCACCTTTTTGCAATATAGTTTCATAATTAGTCAATAAATGTGTAGAAAATGATAATATTGTTTTATATAATTGTAATACACATATTAAAAAAAGTCAATATTTATTGCAGGATTCAAAAATTGAAATAGAAGAATATAAAAGTAATATGGGAGGAAAAATAATGAGTAAAATTAAAATTGGTTGGTCTGAAAAAGAGCTTAGCTTCGAAAAACCTGTATCCTTGCAAGGACAGTTTGCAGAGCGTATTTCACAGTATGTTGAAAAACCTCTTACGGTTACCGCATTTGCAGTTGAGTCTGATGGGGATAGCATGATATTATGTGCTTTTGATTTGGTAAGCACATCGTATGCACTATTAAAAGAAATCCGTAAAAGTGTGGCAGCAGCAAACAAAGAAATTGATGTAGATAAGATTGTAATAAGTGCAATCCACACACATACAGGACCTGGATATAAATATTGTGGACAAACCCGTATTAATAATATATATCAGTCAAGCAATAGAGCAGTGCTAAGCAATAGAGCACTTTTAGAAGCAGAACTTCCTGAAGGTAGAAAATATGTAGAGAAAGTTAATATTTCAGGAAATAAAAATATTATGAACGGTGATGAGCTTTTAGAAATTATTGTAAGGGAAGCTACCGCTGCGATAGTTGAAGCTTGGGAAACAAGAAAAGCAGGCTCATTCTCAAATGCTTTTGGCCGTGCTGCAGTAGGCATGTGTCGTCGTGCTTCATATAGCGACGGAACAGCACAGATGTGGGGAGATGCTAATCGTGCTGTGTTTACACATCTTGAAGGCGGAAATGACTCAGGTATTGAGCTTTTATATGTTTTTGATGATGATAATAAGCTTACAGGTGTTGTAGCAAATCTTGCTTGTCCTGCACAGTGTGTACAGCACAGACTCTTCGTTTCTCCTGATTTCTGGGGAGAGGTTAAGATGCTGTTGAGAAAGCATTTTGGAGAAAATATTTTCTTGTTGCCGTTGTGTAGTGCGGCAGGCGACCAGTGTCCGGTTGACCTTGTGCGTTGGGTAGAGCCTGAAAGTGATCTGAATGACCCTAACATTAAGCGTAATAATCCTCCGAAGAGAAAAGCGGATCCATCAATGTTTGACATTGCCGGCATGAAAAAGGCAGGAAAAAGAATCGCTAACGAAATTATTGAAGTTTACAATGAAGGTTTAGACGAAGCACAGAGCGATATCGAATTGGTACATAGAGTAGAGGAGGTAAAGCTTCCGTTACGCCGTGCAACCCTTGCTGAAGAAATTGCAGCAAAGAAGGCAATTCGTGAGTATTTGCAGAATAAACCGGGTGATGTTGACTATAATGATGTGGCAAATCTTCAGATACATTTAGGTGTATTGCGCCGAATGGAAGTCCAGGAAGATTTTAATGTTATTCCGTTAGAAATACACATTATCAAGCTTGGTAGCATTGCCATTGCAACAAATCCGTTTGAGCTTTTCTTAGATTACGGAAACCAGATTAAAGCAAGAAGTAATGCAGAACAGACATTCTTAATTCAGTTAGCTAATGGCTGTGAGGGCTATTTACCAACAGAAAAAGCTGAAAAAGGTGGTCATTATAGTGCATTTATCGCAAGTGGCTGTGTGGGTCATGAAGGTGGAGACTTGCTTGTTCGTGAAACATTAAAGAACATAAATGAATTATTTGAGCGTTAATTAAGGCTTATATCCTTTTTTGAAAGCGGAATACAATCAGACAAAAAGGTAACAACAAAAACCTTAAACTTTAAACAATAAAAAAATGGCTGTAGCAATTTTGCTACAGCCGTTTTTTATGTAATTAGTCAATTACTTCAACTGTTTTATTGTAGAAAGATTTTAGTGCTGCGGTTGCTAATGTGTGTGAAAGCACTGTTTCTTCAGGAGTAAACAGACCAAAAGGAACTTTCACTCCGGAATATTCTAACATAAATGCAGCTATCTGCTGCTGAATAGCATCGGTAAAACCAAACTCAAAGATTGGACCTGTTATTGTTGGAAGCATTGGCTTGTAGCCGATAATGATTCTGTTCCAGGACTGCTCTTTGCCCCATGATGATGTGTAGTGGAATGCGTTAGCATCATCTGATGTGAATTTGGCGCTGCATTCTGTACCGTAAATTTCAAAGAACCAACGATTTGTAGAACCTGGTGCCATACGCTTTGTTTCCAATGTCATTGGAATTTCGTCGCCATCTTTGTTTAATGTTGTACAGAAAATTGTGCAGTTATCAAATGTATCACAAACTGCCATTCCGCCCTTTCCGTCAGGACGCTCTTTGATTATGTTACTAAAGTGAGCTCTAACTGTCTTTGGTTTAAAACCAAGACGGAACGGAACATGCTGTGTGTGAATACCTAAGTCGCCTAAGCAACCATACTCTCCGTTAAATTTAACCATACGCTTCCAGTTGATAGGCTTATTTACATCCATATCACTGCAATGGTTAAAACCGCAGTGGATTTCTAAAACCTTACCAAATTTACCCTCGTTGTACCAGTTAATCATTGTCTGCATAGCAGGGTAGTATGGGAACTCACTGCAGCAACGAACGAAGGTGTTGGGATTTGCTTTGATTGCTTTCATGATATTTTCATTAGCAGCTTTATCTATACCAAATGGCTTTTCACCAAGTAACGCTTTTCCGCTGTTGATAATATCAATATAGAACTGTTCGTGCAGATTATGTGGAACTGCACAGTAGATTGCATCGATATCCTCTTTATCTAAAAGCTCTTTATAGTCTGAAACTGAATACTTAATTTCAGGGAAGTTCTTCTGGAACCATTCCATTTCCTTTGGAACAACAGAGCAAATGCCTACTATTTCAGGCTTTGGAATATCATCTGTTAAATGACACCAACGAGCTGCAGCTGATGCGAATTCTCTTGCCATAAGGCCGCAACCGATAAGACCGAATCTTACTGTTTTCATATCTATTTTCCTTTCTTAACTTAAGTTAAGGGCTGTTGCATTACAACAGCCCTTGCATTTTTTAATATCCAAAGTGTTTCTCTGTTTCGTATACTGCTTCTTCGATTATTGCAAGACCCTTTAAAGCTGCCTCGTCGTCTAATATCATTGGAGGAGACATACGAAGGATATGACCTGATGGTACCCAAGCCAAGCCCTTTTCGAATGCTTTCTGGTAAATCATTGTACCAGCTTCTGGGAATGCTTCTTTTGTATTCTTATCTTTAACGATTTCAATTGCCTGTAAGCAACCGATAGCACGAACATCACCGATGATTGGATGAGCAGCTTTCATTTCTTCCATCTTAGCTAACATAATTTCGCCAAGGTGTGTTGCACGCTCGTTAAGATTTTCTTCTTCAATTACCTTAATTGATTCTAATGCTGCAGCACAAGCCATTGGGTTACCGCCGTAACTTGATGATGCAGAAATCTTTTCAATTGCAGGAGCCAACTTCTCAGATACAGCCAATGCTGTAACAGGGAAGCCGTTACCAAAGCCCTTACCAAGTGTTGTGATGTCAGCTGTAACATCCCAGTGGTCCATAGCAAGATACTTACCTGTTCTTGCCATACAGTTAAGAACTTCGTCAGCAAATAAAAGAATATCGCGTTTGTTACATAATTCACGAAGTGCAGGAATGAAGTCTGGAGGAGGAACGATTGAACCACCCCAGCCCTGAATAGGCTCTAATACGATGGCTGCAACATTCTTACCGCCTGATGCACACTGATTATCTAACATACCTTCAATCATTTTTATGTATGGAGATGAATCTTTCCATGCTTCCTCAGGTGTTCTGCCAAAGAAATCACGATATGGGTTTGGTCTTGGAGCAAGCATGAAGCCTGGAGCTCTCATGTGAGTGTCAGGACCTACAACTGCTAAAGAGTTAGCACCGTATGTCTTACCGTGGAAATCTCTCCAGAAAGAAATGAATTCCTGTTTACCTGTAGCTGCACGAGCACAACGAATACCTGCTTCAACTGCTGTTGTACCAGAATCATAGAACTGGAAGCCAGCGAATCTGCCGCCTGTGATTTCATGCATTTTTTCAACTAATTCCATCTTTACTTTTGTTGTAAAGTCATGGCAGTTCATAAGGTTTTTAGCGTGCTTAGCTACTGCTTCGCTAATTTTTGGATGGCAATGACCTAAACCTGTTACATAGATACCTGAAGAAAAGTCTAAGTATGTATTGCCGTCAACATCCTTTAATGTGTAGCCGTAACCTGATTCAAATGTTACAGGGAATAGCTTTACCTGGCTTGAATAGCCCTTCATGTACTTTGCGCATCTTTCATGATACTCAATTGATTTTGGACCGGGAACTTGAGCAGTTACCATATTAGGAACTGTAGAAAGGTCCATTTTTGCCCAGTTTGAACTCATAATAAAATCCTCTCCTTATATTATATTTAGAAATTTAAAAAACACACATTCATTTGCTTTCGATATATGTTGTTTTTACTTTCGTATACATTATACTATTAAATACATAGTTTGTCAATAGAGAAAATGATTTTTTAGAAAATATTAGTATTTTATGCGTAAAACTAATGTAAAAAACAGGCTATAGCATTTTACTACAGCCTTGTTTTTAATTTACAAATTTTTTATACTGTTTGTGCGTCTTTCACGGCGTCCGCATCTTTTACACAATCACACTCGGGGTTGTCCTTTTTCTTTTTAAAAACTTTGACAACCTTGTCAAGCAGTGTAGGAACGCTTTCAATAATTTCTTCAACCGGGCTTGAATTTTTTTCAATAGGCATAAGCTTAATCTGTTCTTTGCCAACAACCATAAAAGCCACAGGCTCGATTGATGCACCGCCACCTGAACCACCGCCGAAGTTTGAATCGCTTGCGCCAATGCCTTTCTGGCCAAAATCAGAGCCGCCTGCACCAAATCCGAATGAAACCTTTGAAATAGGAACAATAATTGTTCCGTCTTTTGATTCTACGGGCTCGCCGATAATTGTGTTTACATCTACCATATCCTTAATACTCTGCATTGCTGTTTCCATTAAACCGTTAATTGGATGTTCTGACATAATTAGCACCGCCTTTATATATTTTTAAATTTTGTTTTTATAAACGAAATAGATTTTTTAACTCTCTTTACTACTATTATAAAGTGAATTGGCGACATTATCAAGATAGTTTTTAAATAAATTTCAAATTTTTTCTGTGTAAAATCGGGATAGACATTCATTTTAATGTCTTTTATACCGATTAAAGAATCAATAATTTTTAAAAGAAAAGTTCCTGAGGTCCACACAATGCCTGTAGAAATGCCTGTTTTAGCGGCATCGCCCGTACCAAAGGCTATTTCAAAATTAAAAACCTTGCATTTTAAATGCTCTCTTACAAAGCGGAGCATATCTAAAAGCTCGTTCTTGCTTGTCTTTACAACCTCGCCTAAATTATCAATGCTTTTTTTAAAGGTTTCGAGTGAAAATTCCCTCTTTCCTTCCTTTATTTTGTTCTTTGTTTTTTTTCTTCCTTCCGCTTTAGTATTTATCGGAATTCTGAATAAAATTCCAAAAAAACTCACATACACATAAAATTTTTCAAAAGAAGTAGTTTTTTTATAGTGCACGCCAAACTGCATAGGACAAATTAAAAGTGCACCAACTAAAATTAACAAGCCCAACAAAATGTAAACAGCAATCATGCCATCACCTGCTTAATTTATTCTTGTGTAGCCCCATTAGAAGAATCTTCAATCTCGATTTGCGTTACGCCCTCATCTAAAATATCTGCCTCGGGCAAATCCTCTAACGATGAAAGACCAAAGCTTCTTAAAAATTCCTTGGTTGTAACATATAAAATCGGTCTTCCCGGAGCGTCGAGTCTGCCGTGTTCTTCAATTAAGCCGCGTTCTAACAGCTTTCCCATAGGTCCATCGCAGTTAACACCTCTTATAAACTCAATACTTGAGCGTGTAACGGGTTGATGGTAAGCGACTATAGAAAGGGTTTCTAAAGCCGCAGGGGACAATGGAAGTTTTCTTTTTGACTCAGAAAGCTTATTTACAAAATCAAAGTTTTCAGAAACAGTTTTAAGCTGAGCGTAATCGTCATACATAACAACTGTAAGCCCGCGTCCGTTTGCGTTATAGTAATCCTTTAAATTTTCAATTTCCGTAACAACCTCTTTTTCTGAGATTTCTAAAACCTCTGAAAGCTGAGAAATCGTTATTCCGTCGCCTGAAACAAACAAAAGACTTTCTAAAATTGAACTAATACTCATCTACAATATCGCCGTCCTTAAGTTTTTCAATGAAAATGTCAGCACCATTTATACTCGCTTTTACGATTTCAAGCTTTATCATTTCCAATAGTGCTAAAAATGTTGCAATAATCGATGGTCTTGACTGAGAATCATCAAAAAGCGATGTAAAAGCTACCTTATTTTTAAGTGATAATTTTTTACTTATGTAGGTTGCCCTTGATTTTACAGAAACCTGCTCTCTGCCTGCTATACCGGTAAAAGCAGTTTTTGACGGAGGCTCTTTCCTTTCTTTTTTGTCAAGCACCATCAAAAACGCATCCCATAGAATTGATACATCAAAGCTCTGGTCGGAATAATCAGCCTCTCGTTTTGGCAAAACCTCAGGGGCTTTATAAAAGTTATAAAAATCTGAAAATTCTTTTTCTCTTAAAATTTCAGAAACTATTTTCATCTTCTGGTATTCTGCCAAACGCCTTGCAAGGTCCTGACGGGGATCTTCTTCCTCGACCTCCTCGTTTCTTGGAATAAGCATCTTCGACTTTATATATAAAAGCTCTGCAGCCATTACGACAAACTCGCTTGAGTATTCGATGTCATACTTATTTAAAGCTTCCATATACTCAAAATACTGTTTTGTAATTTCAACAATCGGTATTTCGTAAATACTTACTTTATTCTTTTTAAGAAGGTGTAGCAAAAGCTCTAACGGACCTTCAAAAACATTTAGCTTTACGGCGTGCCTGCTATCCTGGTAAAGGGTTTCTTCCACTTAAAAGCCACCCCCTGCAAGAAAGATTAATACTCTTAATATACCGTTTGAGCATATGTTTAAAATAGGGTCTAATACGCCCAAATAAAGTGCAATAATCAAAATTATAAAACCAAACTGCTGGTACCTCATTATATCATAATAAACTCTGGACGGTAAAAGAGGTAAAAATATTTTAGAGCCGTCAAGAGGCGGAATCGGTAAAAGATTAAAAACCGCAAGGCTTATATTTAAGGTTACAAACATTGTTATAAACATAGAAAAATAAGCATTGTTTACGATTGGTGCTAAATGAACCCAAATGATTACACCAACAAATCCGAGCAATATGTTTGAAACGGGACCTGCAAGTGCTGTAAGTGCCATATCTTTCTTATAATTTCTAAAGTAGTTGGGGTTTACCATAACTGGCTTTGCCCAGCCAAAGCCAAAAAAGAACATACATAAAGCACCAAACGGGTCGATATGTCTTAATGGGTTTAGCGAGAGTCTGCCATCAAATTTTGCGGTAGGGTCGCCTAATTTATACGCCAAAAAGCCGTGTGCCATTTCGTGAATACTGATGGCTAAAAGTACGGTTATAACTCTCATTAAAACATATATAATACTTTCTAAGCTAAAGCCCTGATACATTAGTTGTCTGAACAAAATTTTACACTCCTAAAAATTTTCTTACTATAATTATAAAACAAAAAATTTTTTATGTAAATAGAAAACCTCAAAATTTCATATCAATTTAATATTTTTTCAAAAAACTCTTTAAATTATAATTTTTTTCTGCTATAATGTAATTAAAGAATATATTTGGAGCGTGATTCAGATGACAGAACAAGTAAAACAGATTGCCCAAAGACTCGTAGGTTTAAGAGAAGCTGAGGATATGACAGCTGAAACCTTAGCAAAAACCATTGGCGTGCCGATTGAAAATTATAAAAAATACGAAAATGGGGAAGAGGATATTCCTGTGAGTGTTTTATATGATGTTGCAGGACATTTTGGTTTGGAACTTACTGAGCTGTTGTCAGGCTCTGCACCTAAGCTTAAAATTTACAGTCATATAAAAAGCGGTAAGGGATTAGATGTTTCAAGAAAAAGGGAATATGCGTATCAGAACCTTTCATATAATTTTGCAAATGCTCATTCTGAAGCACTTTTAGTTACTGTTCCTGTATCAGAAAAAGACGAGCCTATGGCGATAACATCGCATCATGGTCAGGAGTTTAACTATCTTTTAGAGGGAAGATTGGAAATAAGAATTAACGACAGCACCATTTTAATGGAGCCTGGCGATTCTTTATACTTTGATTCCGGCTATCCTCATGGTATGAAGGCGTTGGACGGAAAGACCGCAAAATTTGTTTGTGTTATTATGAGATAAGTTAATAATTTACAGAGGAAAACCGAAGCACTGATATTTGTGTTTCGGTTTTGCTGCATTTAAATCAAAAAACTCTGTTTTTTGACAAAAAATTATGAAAATACTATAGACTTTTTTGTTTTTGTTTGGTATAATTGTTATAGCATGTTACAATAATTTGTTAATTTATTAACAAAGTTTTTAAATTTAAATTTCTTAATATATTTAAGGGGGTAATCTTTTGAGCGAAATTAGTAAAATCGCATTTTCCGGCACGAAAGAGCAGGAAGAAAAATTGATGCAAATCATTTCTAAACACAAAGGACAAGATGGTGCACTTATTCCCGTGCTTCATGAGGCACAGGAGCTTTACGGCTATCTTCCTATTGAGGTTCAGCAGATGATATCTGATGGCTTAGGTATCTCTATGAGTGAAATCTACGGTGTTGTAACCTTCTACACACAGTTTACAACCAATCCAAAAGGTAAGTATAACATTGCTGTTTGCTTAGGTACAGCATGCTATGTTAAAGGTTCAGGTGTTTTGCTTGACAAAATCAAGGAAAAGCTTGGAATCGATGTAGGTGAATGTACACCTGACGGCAAGTATTCCATCGAGGCAACCCGTTGCATCGGTGCTTGCGGTTTGGCTCCTGTTCTTACCGTTAACGAGGATGTTTACGGAAGATTGGTTCCTGAAGATATTGACGGAATTTTAGCAAAATACGAATAATTGTGAGGTTGTTATGCTCGAATTATCACTGCATATTTTAGATATCGTGAATAATTCCGTAAAAGCGAACGCGAGTCTTATTAAAGTTACGATAGATGAAGCAATAGAAAAAAATGTTTTGGATATTGTAATTGAAGACAACGGTTGCGGAATGGACAAAGAGTTTTTGGCAAGCGTTACTGACCCTTTTAAAACAACAAGGACAACAAGAAAAGTTGGAATGGGCTTGTCGCTTTTTAAAGCAGCTGCTGAAAACACAGGTGGGTATCTTACAATTGATTCTAAAAAAAATGTAGGAACTGTTGTTAAGGTAAGATTTACATATAATCATATCGACAGGCAACCCCTAGGAGATATGAGCGAAACAATGGTATCCTTAATGAGTGGTAACGAAAAAATTGATTTTTTGTATGAGCATAAAAGGAACGATAAAAGCTTTACACTTGATACACGAAAGATAAAAGAGATTTTAGGGGAAGAAATTTCACTTGGAAGCCCCGAAATTGTGTTATGGCTTAAAGATTATTTAAAAGAAGGTTTAAACGGGCTTTCAGTTTAAACATCATTATATGAAAAGAGGTAAGCAGAATGAAAAGTTTAGCAGAACTTGAAGCGATTAAGAACAAGATTAAAAATCAAGTTGATATCAGAAAAGATTCAGACGATGATACAGTTCGTATAGTTGTTGGTATGGCAACCTGCGGAATTGCGGCAGGTGCAAGACCTGTTTTATCTGCATTAGTTGAAGAGGTAGGTAAAAGAGGGTTATCCCATGTAACAGTTGCACAGACAGGTTGTATCGGAATGTGCCGATTAGAGCCTATTGTTGAGGTTCACGCACCAGGTAAAGAAAGAGTTACCTATGTTAAAATGACAGAAGAAAAAGCAAAAAAAGTTGTTGCAGAGCATATAGTAAACGGTAATGTAGTTACAGAGTATACTATCGGCGAAGCTGACAAATAAATGAGGAGGTAAACAGTAAATGGATTTTGCAAGAGCGCATGTGTTAGTCTGCGGCGGTACAGGCTGTACCTCTTCAGGCAGCGAAAAAATTATTACAGAATTTGAAAAAAGCCTAAAGGAAAATGGCTTGGAAAAAGAAGTTAAGGTTATAAAGACAGGTTGCTTTGGCCTTTGTGCTTTAGGTCCTGTCGTAGTTGTGTACCCTGAGGGCGCATTCTACAGCATGGTAAAGCCTGAGGATGTAAACGAAATCGTTACAGAGCATCTTCTAAAGGGCAGAATTGTAACACGCCTTTTATATGATGAAACAGTAGAAGAGGATTCAATTAAATCTCTAAATGAGGTTGATTTCTACAAAAAGCAGCTTAGAATTGCACTTCGTAACTGTGGCGTTATTGACCCTGAAAATATTGAAGAATATATAGGTACAGATGGTTACAAAGCGTTAGGGAAAGTTTTAACAGAAATGACACCTGCAGAAGTAATCGATGTAGTAAAAGAATCAGGTCTTCGCGGTCGTGGCGGCGGCGGCTTCTCAACAGGTATGAAATGGATGTTTACAGCAAACGCTGAGGGTCCTAACGGAAAATATGTTGCATGTAATGCTGACGAGGGCGACCCAGGTGCATTCATGGATCGTTCTATTCTAGAGGGTGATCCTCACGCAGTTATCGAAGCAATGGCAATTGCAGCTTACGCTGTAGGTGCTGACCAGGGTTACATCTACATTCGTGCTGAGTACCCAATTGCAGTAAAGAGATTACAGATTGCAATAGACCAGGCTAAAGAATATGGCCTTTTAGGAGAAAACATCTTCGGTACAGATTTTTCATTTAACTTAGATGTAAGACTTGGTGCAGGTGCATTCGTTTGCGGTGAAGAAACCGCACTTATGACATCAATTGAGGGTCATAGAGGAGAGCCGAGACCAAGACCGCCATTCCCGGCTGTTAAAGGCTTATGGCAGAAGCCAACACTTTTAAATAATGTTGAAACCTATGCTAATATCACACAGATTATCCTAAATGGTGCTGACTGGTTTAAATCAATCGGTACAGAAAAGAGTAAGGGTACAAAGGTATTCGCATTAGGTGGTAAAATTAAAAACACAGGTTTAGTTGAAGTTCCTATGGGAACAACACTTCGCGAAATCGTTGAGGAAATCGGTGGTGGTATTCCTAATGGTAAAAAATTCAAGGCAGCTCAGACAGGTGGTCCTTCAGGCGGATGTATTCCTATGTCTTTAATTGACACACCTATCGACTACGACTCACTTATCCAGATTGGTTCTATGATGGGTTCAGGCGGACTTATCGTTATGGACGAAGATACCTGTATGGTAGATATCGCAAAATTCTTCTTAGAGTTTACAGTTGATGAGTCCTGCGGTAAATGTACACCTTGCCGTGTTGGTACAAAGAGAATGCTTGAAATCTTAGACAGAATTACAGAGGGCAAAGGAACACTTGAAGATATCGATAAGTTAGAAAGCCTTGCAGAAACAATCAAAACAACAGCTCTTTGCGGTTTGGGACAGACTGCTCCTAACCCGGTATTAAGCACACTTCGTTACTTCAGAGACGAATACATTGCCCATGTTGTTGACAAAAAATGTCCTGCAGGCGTATGTAAAGCGTTGCTTTCATATAAGATTGACCCCGAAAAATGTAAAGGCTGCAGTATCTGTGCTAAACAGTGCCCTGTCGGTGCTATTTCAGGACAGGTTAAGAGTCCGTTCACTATCGATCCTGCTAAATGTATTAAATGTGGTGTTTGCGAAAGCAAGTGTCCGTTTAAGGCAATCAGCAAACAGTAATTGAAGGAGGAGCAATCTATAATGGATATGGTAAATATTAAAATTAACGGAATTGACTTGTCTGTTCCTAAAAACTATACAATCTTGCAGGCAGCAAAAGATGCAGGAATTAACATTCCTACACTTTGTTTCATGAAGGATATTAACGAAATCGGTGCGTGCAGAATGTGCTTGGTTGAGGTTAAAGGTGCAAGAGGATTGGTTACAGCCTGCGTATACCCTGTAAACGAGGGTATGGAGGTTTTCACAAACACAGAAAAGGTAAGAAAAGCAAGAAAAGCAGTTTTAGAGCTTACACTTTCTAACCACGACAGAAAGTGCTTAACATGTACAAGAAATCAAAACTGCGAGCTTCAGAAGCTATGTGAAGATTTAGGAGTTTCCGATATCGCTTATGAGGGCGAAATGACAGAACACGAGATTGACGATTTATCAACATCAATCGTTCGTGATAACAACAAGTGTGTGCTTTGCAGAAGATGTGTTGCTGTTTGTAAGAAGGTACAGACAATCGGCGCAATTGATGCTCAAGGCAGAGGCTTTACAACAAAAATCGGTTCAACATTTGCACTCCCTCTATCTTCAACAGACTGTGTAAACTGTGGTCAGTGTATAACAGCTTGTCCTGTTGGCGCACTTCATGAAAAAGATAGCATAAAGGATGTATGGGCAGCTTTAGCTGACGATACAAAGCATGTTGTTGTACAGACTGCTCCTGCAGTTCGTGCAGCATTAGGCGAAGAATTTGGCATGGAAATCGGCGTTCCTGTAACAGGCAAAATGGTAACATCTTTAAAATATCTTGGATTTGACAAGGTGTTTGATACAGACTTTGGTGCCGATGTTACAATTATGGAAGAGGGAACAGAACTTATAAACAGAATTAAAAATGGCGGAGCACTTCCTTTGATTACATCTTGTAGTCCTGGTTGGGTTAAGTTCTGCGAGCATAACTTCCCTGACTTTTTAGACAACTTATCTTCTGCGAAATCTCCTCACGAAATGTTTGGTGCGATTTTAAAGACATACTATGCTGAAAAAGCAGGTATTGACCCTAAAGACATTTTCGTAGTTTCTGTTATGCCTTGTACCGCTAAAAAGTTTGAGGCACAAAGAAACGAGCTTGCAAATAATGGCTTATACGATGTTGATGCAGTTTTAACAACACGCGAGCTTGCTAAAATGATTAAAGAAGCAGGCATTGAGTTTAACAAATTACCTGACTCAGTATTTGATAATCCGTTCGGTGATGCTGCAACAGGTGCTGCGGTAATCTTCGGTGCAACAGGCGGTGTTATGGAAGCTGCACTTCGTACAGTTTCTGAAGTTCTAACAGGAAAAGAACTTGAAAAAGTAGACTTTAACGAAGTTAGAGGAACTGCGGGCATTAAAGAAGCAACAGTTAAAATCGGAGATATGGATGTTAATGTTGCGGTTGCTCACGGCTTAGGTAATGCAAGAGAATTACTTGAGAAAATCAGAAGAGGCGAAGCAAACTATCACTTTATTGAGATTATGGGTTGCCCAGGCGGTTGTGTAACAGGTGGCGGTCAGCCGATTGTTTCATCTAAAACCCGTATGGAAATCGACTTAAAGGCTGCTCGTGCAAAGGCACTTTATGAGGAAGACAAGAACCTGCCTTTAAGAAAATCTCACGAAAATCCGTATGTAAAGGCACTTTACGAAGAATTCTTAGGAGAGCCTTGCGGACATAAGGCACATGAGCTTTTACACACACATTACGAGGCTCGTAAAAAAATCAATTATTAAAATTAAAAAAAAAATAAAATGGCTGTAGCATTTTGCTACAGCCATTTTGCTTACCAATTTATTTGCTTTTGAAATTTTTTTAGAATGTTAATTAAGAGCGTTCCTAAAACACCACACGATATTATTTCTCCAATGCCGACGGTTATCATAAAATACCATACGCTTCCCGGAATTCCGTAGGCAAATTTTAAAACAAACGGAACGATTAAGGTGTTTGAAATGATTGGGGGCACAATTGCAAGATGCCTTTTTTTTCTTAAAAGGTATGTAAAAACTGCACCAATCAGCGTTGCTAAGCTTCCAAACACAACATCCCATACTATGCACCCTGACAAGAGGTTAGATATAAGACATCCTATAAAAAGCCCGGGAATTGCAGCAGGTGTAAATATGGGGAGTATCGTCAGAGCCTCCGAAAATCTTATCTGGATTACCCCTGAGGACAGACCAAGCATTGAGGCTAAATATGTTAAAACTACATAGATAGCTCCAATGAAAGACGAGTGGACTAAGAACCTCGTTTTTTTTCTAGCCATATTAAATTCTCCTTTAGTTTTGTTTTAGGTGAGGAAGGTCTCGAACTCACCGAAATGTATTTTAGCACAACGAAAGGTGTATGTCAACGAGTAAAAGTGTAAACAGTTTTTTAATTGTAACATAAATGAAATTGAAAATAAATAACTTTTATGATACAATTAATACATATGGGGTTTTATTTCGCAAAATTCCTAAAAGCCTGACGGCATCATAAAAACGCATTTGTAAGTAAATATTTTCGCTTCCTGGCAGAATGAATTCTGGGGCATCTTATTGTGCGTAAATTATAAAAAGAATGATTATATGTTAAGGATAAGAAGGGATTATATGAAACTAACATTAAGACAAATTTTCGCTGATTTACGACTTCATCCTAACGACAACGGATTTAAAAAGCAATCTGAGAGATTGTACGAAAAGATCAAAAAATATTTATGATTTTATGACCAACCTGGCATGATTATATTATAAATTTATTTAAAATATTAGAGGGAGAATATTATGATAAGAACAGTATTTATGAGATATCCTGAAGGAAGAGCGAAGGCTGTTACTTTCAGCTATGACGATGGAGTTATTCATGACATAAGACTTGCTGCGATATTTGACAAATACAATATGAAATGTACTTTTAACTTTATCAGCGGATTTGTTCAAGAAACAAGTTTCACAAAGGAGGAAGTTAAAGAATATTTCTTATCGAAGGGACATGAAATTGCTGTACATGGTTTAAATCATAGAGCGAACGGTAATGTAAGACCTATTGAAGGAATAAGAGATGTTTTAGACTGTAGACTTGAACTTGAGGAAAAGTGTGAATGTATTATTCGTGGAATGGCTTATCCTGATACCGGAATATCACTAATGGGTAATTTTGGGAATTATGAGATGATAAAACAGTATCTGGTTGAGCTTGATATTGCGTATGCGCGAGCATTGGGTAAGGAAAACTATTCGTTCATGTTGCCTTCAGACTTTCATGCGTGGATGCCTACTGCCCATCACAACAATCCTAAAATCATGCAACTCATTGATGACTTTTTAAATATTGATACTTCTACAGATGCATACTATGCAAGAAGAGTTCCGCGCCTTTTGTACATATGGGGACATAGCTTTGAGTTTGATAGGCAAGATAATTGGGATCATATCGAAGAAATCTGCAAAAAACTGGCAGGAAAAGATGAAATCTGGTATGCAACAAACATTGAAATCTACGATTATGTTCAGGCGTATAAAAGTTTGAGATATAGCGCTGATGGTCATAGAGTATATAACCCGACGCTTTTAACAATATGGATTGATGTAGATGGCAAGTTACACAGTATTAAACCGGGCGAAACCATCTGTGTCTGAACATTATATCCCTTATGGATAGAAATAGACGGCATAATCCGAAAATAAGTTTCAATTTGGGAGAAATCGAAATGTATATTAAAGAAACATATTTTACCATGTCAGACGGAGTTCGTTTATATACGAGAATAATTTTGCCTGCTGAAAATAAAAAGCTTCCAATAGTATTCATTCGCACTCCCTACGAAGAAGCACGAAGTGGAGAGCCTTATCCGGTCAAAAATTCGAATTATGGCGAAAAATGGCAAATATGACAAAAATATATATTAACAAGGGAGATAATTATGGAAATTTTTAATCTTACACTAAAACAGATGCTAATGATGTTTACCCTGATTTCGGTGGGATTTCTGATAAGAAAGAAAAGCAATTTGCCGGAAAATTCAGGTACAGTAATGGCAAAGCTTGAAACATTTGTTTTCGTGCCTGCACTTTCTTTATATAACCAGATGACTAAGTGTACGGTTGAAACCTTTACGCAAAATGCAAGTCTTATACTGTACGGACTTGTAATTGTCTTATTCTCGATTGCTCTTGCTTATCCGCTTTCGAGATGTTTTGTAAGAAAAAAAGGGGAGACGCCTGAGAGTGCATATCAGAGAAATGTTTATAAGTATGCAATGACTTTCGGAAACTACGGATTTATGGGTAATTTTATAATCCTCGGCGTATGGGGAGAAGACCTTTTTTATAAATACTCATTATTTGTATTTTTGGTTGGAATTTTGTGCACCGGCTGGGGAATGTACATATTGATACCGAAGGACAGAAATGCGAGCATTCTTGCTAACTTGAAAAAAGGGTTTTTGACGCCTCCAATGATAGCATTGTTAACAGGTATGGCATTTGGACTTTTAGGTCTGGTAAAATATGTACCTGATTTTTTAATCAGAGCATTTGACAGTGCAGGAAAATGTCAGGGTCCTGTGGCTATGGTTCTGGCAGGCTTTGTAATTGGTGGTTATAATTTTAAAGAGCTTATATCTAACAAAAAGGTATATATAGCTTCCATTTTAAGACTGATTGTTATTCCCGGTATTATTTTGCTGATATTAAAAGCATTAGGTACAAGTGAGGAAATTATGATACTGGCTTTGGTTGCATTCGGAACACCGCTTGGTCTTAATACAATAGTTTATCCTGCGGCATACGGTGGAGAGACTAAAACCGGCGCATCAATGACTATGATATCACACACGATGTCGGTTATAACAATTCCGATTATGTATTTGATTTTTATAGAGTTATTATAAGTTTTGATTGGTATTTGAGGCAAAAAGCAAGACACAATACCACTTTATTTGATTTAGTTAAATTTCAAAATTAACATGGATTTTTAATCAAAGCAGTATAATGTGATAACTGGGGGTTTTGTAAATGGAATATATTAAAAACAGTATTTTGCCATTTTTTAAAACAGTGCAGCTTTCTGACATTGTTGATATCCTAATCGTTGCAGTTATTATATATAATATTATTAAGCATTTCAGGAATACCCGTGCAGCACAGCTTTTAAAGGGTATCGCGATAGTGCTTGGAATTACATATATTTCCGAGTGGCTTAATTTAAATGTTATTTCATTTATTCTGGAAAATGCAATTCAGGTTGGATTTATTGCACTGATAATTATCTTCCAGCCTGAAATAAGGCGTGCCCTAGAGCATATGGGAAGAAGTAAGTTCGGCAAATGGTTCTCTATTGAAAGTGCAGATTTTTCAGACATTGCAGGCGAAGTGTCAAAGGCTTGTGAGAATATGTCAAGGTCTAAAACCGGTGCGCTGATTGTTTTTGAAATGGATACAATTTTAGATGATATGTTAACCGGCGGAACAAAAATTGGAGCGTTGGTAACAGCGGAGCTTTTAGAAAATATTTTTGTTCCCAATACGCCGCTTCACGATGGTGCAGTTGTTATTCGTAATGATACAATTTATAAGGCATCCTGTGTGTTGCCGCTTTCTTCTAACAAGGATTTGAGCAGTGAGCTTGGAACGAGACACAGGGCAGGGCTTGGAATTACTGAACAGTCGGACTGTGTATGTGTTGCAGTTTCGGAGGAAACAGGAAAGATTTCCGTTATGAAGGGCGGAAATATGATGCGAAATTTAACTCCTGCATCGCTATATAAATATTTGGCTAAGGCTTTAGCGCCGAAAGATGATATCGGTAAAAATGTCAAGAAGAATTTAAGCAATACTCTTTCGAAAAAAAGAAAAAACGATAAAGCCGATATGTAAGCTTTAAAAACTATAACAAGAAAGGCTGGATGAGGCAGAATGAAAAATGATATATCAACAAAAATTGTTTCGCTTTTATTTGCTATAATACTTTGGTTTTATATCATTCAGGTGCAAAGCCCTGAGGTTGAACGAACTGTTAAAGATGTTCCTGTTTTATTTACGCAGACTGAAGCTTTAGAAAACCGCCAGCTTATGCTTGTTAACGACAAGGAATACACTGTAAATGTAAAGATAAGAGGACAGAGAAAGTATATTTTAGACATAAACAAAACGAATCTTTCCGTATCTGCTGATGTAAGCAATATCGAAAACACAGGAACGCATACTCTGTACACAAATGTTGTAGTACCTTACGGAAATATTGAAATTGTAAATAAAAAACCGTCTGTAGTAAGCGTTATGGTAGACGAAATTGTTGAACAGGAAAAAGAAATTTTGGTCGAAACAAAAGGAAAACCGGAAAATGGATACACTGTGGGTGCTATTAAGACTACACCAGCAAAAATCAAAATAAAGGGTGCAAAGTCAATAGTTGGTGCGGTTGACCATATTTTAGCCGTGGTTAATGTTTCGGGAAAAAGCGAGGATGTCTCAAGCGTAGAACCGCTTGAGCTTATAGGCACTACAGGAACTGTAATTGATAGTACCTATGTTTCTTCAAAGCTTGATGCTGTAACAATACATTGTGAAATATTAAAGACCAAAGATGTTGATATCGAGCCTAAATTTTCAGAAAGCTTAATAAAGGATGGAACATATGTGTTAGACGATAACTCTGTTAAGCAGATTGAGGTTGCAGGAACTGCATCGGCGGTTGAAAAACTATATAAAATTGAAACCAGGCATATAACCCGTGAAATGATTAAGGAAGGCAATGAAGTTGAGGTAGAACTCTTATTGCCGAGTGGTGTAAAATCATTAGACGGCGACAAGATTACCCTGAAGCTCAAGAAAGTAAAATAATTTGTGTAAATTGCATAAAAACAGAAGTATGAGTTTGTAATCTTTGGCTAATAAACGAATTGAAAAGTATTAGAACAAATGATATTATATAATCACAACATAACAAATAACTTTTTTTCATTTTCTCTCCTTTTTAAAGGATATCAAAAGAGCCGTGTCTTATGACGCGGCTCTTTCGATATCTTTTTTTATTTTTCTCTTTATTTTTTGCCTTATTTATGGTAAAATAAAATAGAATGATTGTATATAAAGGGGGCATTGGGATTGGATGACAGGTTTTTGCGTAACGAAATGCTTATAGGAAAAGAAGAGCAGTTAAAACTTAAAAATGCATCTGTTATTATTTTCGGCGTAGGCGGTGTCGGAAGTAATGCTTGCGAGAGCCTTGCAAGGTGCGGTGTTGGGAGCCTTACATTAGTAGATAGCGACAAGGTTGATATAACCAACATTAACAGACAGGTACATGCTTTAGAAAGTACTGTAGGCAAAGACAAAACCTTAGCCATGAAGGAACGAATAAGTGAGATTAACCCGGAATCCCGGGTTAAAACGCTCAATATGTTTTATCTACCCGAAAATGCCGATGAAATTGATTTATCTAAGTATGATTACATTATAGATGCGATTGATACTGTCAGCTCTAAAATTGAGCTTGCGGTTCGTGCACAAAATCTTGGCGTTCCCATTATAAGCTGTATGGGAACGGGAAACAAGCTGCATCCTGAGGAGCTTAAGATATCAGACATATATAAAACTAAGATGTGCCCTCTTTGCAGGGTTATGAGAAAAGAACTTTTAAAAAGAAATGTTAAAAAACTTTTGGTTGTATATTCTGAAGAAAAACCGATAGAGCCTAAATTTACATTGGGCGATGAAAACAGACGAAGCGTGCCTGCAAGTATGCATTTTGTTCCGGCATCAGCAGGAATTTTGATTGCATCCCGTGTGGTTTCAGATTTAACTTGTCATAACGGAGGAGAAAAATGAAAAATTATTTTACCGACCAGACTGTAACAGACGCATTGGAAAGCAACTATATGCCATATGCGATGAGCGTAATTATATCCCGTGCAATTCCTGAAATTGACGGGTTTAAGCCGTCCCACAGAAAGCTTTTATATACGATGTATAAAATGGGACTTTTATCGGGCGAGAAAACAAAATCTGCAAATGTTGTAGGGCAGACGATGAAGCTAAACCCTCACGGCGATATGGCAATTTATGAAACATTGGTTCGTTTAACCCGTGATAACAACTCACTTTTGTATCCGTTTGTTGATTCTAAGGGAAACTTTGGTATGCACGAATCCCGCGATATGGCATTTGCGGCTGCAAGGTATACAAATGTTAAGCTTGACGGCATATGCGAGGAGCTTTTCCGCGATATTGACAAGGAAACAGTTGATTTTGTAGACAACTATGATGGTCTTTTAAAAGAGCCAACACTTTTGCCTACAGCATTTCCTAACATTTTAGTCAACGCAAATCAGGGAATTGCGGTTGGTATGGCGTCAAACATCTGCAGTTTTAATTTAACCGAGGTTTGTGATGCTGAAATTGAGTACTTAAAGAATGAAAAAGCAAATATTTCGGCGGTTTTAAAGGCTCCAGATTTTTCAACGGGTGGAGAGCTTATATACAAGGAAGACGAAATAAATGCAATTTACGAAACAGGTAAGGGAAGTGTAAGAGTTCGCGCAACCTATACCTACGATAAAAAGAACAACTGCATTGAAATTACGGAAATTCCGTATACAACCACTATTGAAGCAATTATTGATAAAATAATTGACCTTGTAAAACTGGGAAAGGCAAGAGAAATTGCGGATGTTCGTGATGAAACGGACAAGTCAGGATTAAAGATTGCAATAGATTTAAAGCGTGGAACAGATGCTGATAAGCTTATGGCAAAGCTTTATAAACAGACGCCGTTAGAAGAGCCGTTTTCGTGTAACTTTAATGTGTTAATTGACGGCTCGCCGAAGGTAATGGGCGTTCGTGAAATTTTGGGCGAGTGGACAAAATTCAGGGTTGACTGCGTGAAAAGAAGCTTAAATTACGATTTAGACAAGAAAAATCACAGGTTACATCTTTTGATGGGACTTGAAAAGATTTTAGTCGACATAGACAAGGCTATCGCTATTATCCGCAACACTGAAGAAGAAGCACAGGTTGTTCCAAACCTTATGGATGGATTTTCTATTGATATGATTCAGGCGGAGTTTGTTGCGGAAATTAAGCTTCGTCATTTGAACAAAGAGTATATTTTAAAGCGTTTGGCAGACATTACTGACCTTAAGGCAGATATTGCAAGCATCAGCAAAACACTCTCATCAGACCTTGCAATTAAAAAGCTTATAATAGCAGAGCTTAAGGAAATTTCCAAAAAGCACGGAAAACCAAGAAGAACAAAAATCGTAATGGTAGACGAGATTGACGCTCCTGACGAGGAAGAATTTATTGAAAACTATAAGCTTAAAATGTATCTTACAGAGCAGAATTATGTTAAAAAGGTATCATTGGTATCTCTTCGTGCAAGCAATGTTCATAAGCTGAAGGAAGACGATAGATTTGTTTGCGAGATAGAGTGTGAAAATGTTGACGATGCTCTTTTCTTTAGTGATAAAGCAAATGTATACAAAATGAAAATTTCAGACCTTCCTGACTGCAAGGCAAGTGCTTTGGGTGAGTATTTGCCGAATATTTTAGGAATTTCTGACGAGAAAATTCTCTATATGGCGGTAACCAAGGACTACAGCGGATATATGATGTTTGCTTTTGAAAACGGTAAAATTGCAAAGGTTCCCGTAAAGAGCTATGAAACAAAGACTAACAGAAAGAAGTTAACGGGCGCTTACTACGAAAAAACACCTGTTACCGATATGCGCTTCCTTTCTTCTGACACCGATTTGGTTGCTTTTTCCGATATGGAGAAGGTGTTGGTATTCAGTACCGAAAAAATTGCGTCTAAGGCGTCAAGGAGTTCGCAGGGCGTTCAGGTTATGACCTTGAAAAAGGGAAGCAAGCTGTCTAAAATTTGCACAGTAGATGAGGTTGCGTTTAAAGACTTAAATGTATACAGAACTAAAAATATTCCTGCAAGAGGATCGTCTTTAAAAGAGGACGACTTGGCAGGAGAGCAGATGACGCTTATTTAAGGAGATAATATGAAAGAGACAATTTACACAATACCCTTAAACGAGGCTTTGGATGAGGATACAGAATGTATGTTTTGCGTCTTAGAGAAAAAGCTCGAAAAGGAACAGATAGAATATGCATTAGGACCCGCTATGATGGAGCCTGATTACAGAATCCTCTCAAATGAGAAAGGGTATTGCAGGCACCATTTAGAAAAACTTATAAAATCGCACAGGGCGCTTCCTCTTGCCTTAGTTCAGGACACAAGAATTGATGAGATTATAAAAAATCTTACCGATGTAAATGAAAAAAAGGCGAAAAAGAAGACAGAGCTTATGGTAAAAGCTTTAGATGAAATGACAAAGAGCTGTATCGTGTGCGATAGAGTAAATGCCACAATGGAAAAGTTTATTGATACCTTTTGGTATCTTTATAAGCGTGAGCCTGATTTTAGAAAAAGGATTTTAAACGGCAAGGGTTTTTGCGTGCACCATTTTGCCGACATCTTAAAATCTGCCCAGAAAAATGCAGGGCTTAAGCGTGAAGAATACACCTGTGAGCTTTTGGAACTTGAAATTTTAAGCCTTAAAAAAATAAAAGAAGATGTTCACGATTTTACAAAGCAGTTTGACTACAGATGTGGCGGAAAAATGAAAGAGGGACTTGAAAACGCTCATATCGTATGTGGTGAAAAGCTTTCGAAATACTGCGAAAAGGATTGATTTTATGAAAAAAATCATAGGCTTAACAGGCGGCAGCGGTGCAGGAAAGGGCGAGGTTTTAAAGTGCTTCAAAAGCCTTGGTGCGTACACTATTGACACCGATATTACATATAAAAACACTGTTAAAAGAGGTATGCCGGCGCTTTTAGAGATTAAAGATGAGTTTGGCGATGGTGTAATTTTAGAAAACGGGGAATTAAACCGTAAAGCCTTGGCAAAAATTGTTTTTAATTCCGATGTAAAGCTACATAATTTAAATGAGATTACGCATAAATATATAACAGAAGAAATAATAAAAGAAATAAAAGATGCCAAAGAAAAGGTTGTAGTGATTGATGCTCCTGCACTTTTTGAAAGCGGTATTGATAAGATGTGCGACAAAACAGTTTTCGTTAAGGCGGACAAAAAAACACGAATCGAGAGAATTATGGCTCGTGATAATTTAACTGAAACAGAGGCTCAAGAGCGTATAAACGCTCAGAAAAACGATGAGTTTTTTATAAAAGCTTGCGATTTTACTATTGAAAACAATGGAAAAAAAGACGAGCTTAAAGGTAAGGTAGAACAGATTTTAAGGGTGTGTATTGAAAATTAGGCTTATAAAGTTTTTGTGTTTTGTGCTTTCGGTTTACTTAATTTTTTGGAGCGGTGTGAGTATCGCAAAGAAGGTGTATCCCATAAAGCACGAAGTGTATGTTGAAAAATATGCTAAAGAGTATGATTTAGATAAAAATTTAGTTTATGCTGTAATTAAGGCAGAGAGTAATTTTGCCCACGATGCAGTTTCAGGAAAAGATGCACAAGGTCTTATGCAGATAATGGGAACAACAGGCGAGTGGATTGCCGAAAAGCTTGGTATTTCAGACTTTACACAAGATGAACTCAAAGACCCTAAAACCAACATTGAAATGGGCACATTTTACATTTCCTATCTTTTGAAGATGTATAATGGAAACGAAAAAAATGCACTTTGTGCATACAATGCGGGGCATGCAAATGTTGACTCGTGGCTAAAAAACAAAAAATACTCGCACGATGGGGAATTTTTAAATGTAATTCCGTATCCTGAAACGGAAAGGTATGTAAATCTCGTTTTAATGAACAAAAAAATATATGATTTTTTATATAAAGAGCGTTAGAGGAAGAAAATGAAATATTTAAAGTATTTGCTTGCCATATTAGTTATTATAATTTCCATATCCGCTTTTTCGTTTGAACCTAAAAAACATACTAAATCAGCGTTTTTGCTTGACACCTACATATCTGTAACGGCGTATGGGAAAAACGCAAAAAGTGCTATAGAAAAGGCAATGGACGAGATTAAAAGAATTGATAATAGCTTATCTGCATTTAACGAAAAGAGCGAGATTTATAAAATTAACACTGCTAAAAAGGACACGCCTGTAAAGGTGTCTGATGAGTGTTTTATGCTTTTAAAAAGGGCTATTTTAATCTCGCAAAAAACTTACGGCGCATTTGATATAACAATAAAGCCCATAGTCGATTTATGGGGCTTCGGAACGGATAAACAACAAGTTCCAGATAGGGACAAGCTTTCAAAAACGCTCGAATTAGTAGACTATAAAAACATTGTATTAGATAGTGAAAATAAAACTGTTACGAAAAGGTACGATGATGTAAAAATTGATTTAGGCGGTATCGCAAAGGGTTATGCAGGCGATGTTGCGGCAAAGGTTTTACATAATGAGGGGGTAGAAAATGCTTACCTTGACCTTGGCGGAAATGTTGTAACTATAGGCAAAATGCCACAGGGGATTTTTGGCGCAATAAAAAGCGGAAGCTTTAGGCGTGCATTTACGATTGGGGTGCAAAATCCTGAAAAACCGCGCGGTGAAATTTTTCATAAGATAACTGCAAATGATGATAAATGTGCAGTTGTTACATCGGGAGGATACGAAAGATTTTTTTGTGAAAACGGCAAAAAATACCACCATATTTTAGATGCTAAAACAGGTAGCCAGCCTAAAAACAAGGTTTTAAGCGTAACGGTTGTTTCAAAATCTTCAGAAACTGCAGATGCACTGTCTACTGCATATTTTGTGTTAGGGCCTGACAATGTGGAAAAAAATAAAGAACTGTTTGAAGAAGTAATTTTTTATATGGAAAATGGCGAAGTGATTAAAATAAAATCGTAGGAGAAAGTCAAATGAAAAAGCTTTTAATTTTAGATGCGAACAGTATTATAAATCGGGCGTTTTATGCTGTAAGACCCCTTACAAACAAAGAGGGCTTTAACACTAACGCAATTTTTGGTTTTTTAAACATACTGTTTAAATATTTAGATGAAATTTCGCCCGACTATATTGCAGCGGCGTTTGACTTGCCGCAGCCTACCTTCCGCCACAAAATGTTTGACGGCTATAAGGCAACAAGACACAAAATGCCTGATGAGCTTCGTGAGCAGATGCCCGTAATGAAAGAAATTCTTGCGGCTATGAACATTAAAATCTACGAAAAAGAGGGCTTTGAGGCAGACGACATCATAGGAACAGTTTCTAAAATCTGCGAAGATGAAGATGTTTGCTGTTGTGTTTTAACGGGGGATAAGGACGACTTGCAGTTAGCGTCAGACAAGGTTTTGATACACTTGGTTACAACCCGTATGGGAAACACCACAACAGAAGTTTTTGACGATAAAAAAGTTTATGAAAAATATGGCGTTACGCCAACCGAATTTATTGATTTAAAGGCGGTTATGGGGGATTCGTCTGACAATATACCGGGTGTTCGGGGAATTGGGGAAAAGGGTGCTACTGCACTTATTTCAGAATATCATTCAATTGATGGCGTTTACGAAAATATTGAAAATATAAAGGGAGCTACCAAAATAAAACTTATAGAAAGCAAGGATAGTGCGTATTTAAGTAAAAAGCTTGCCACCATTGATAGACATGTGCCTATTGACTTTAAGATTTCAGATAACGAGAGAACTAATGTCAATAACGCAGAACTTTATGATATTTTCAATCGCTTAGAGTTTAAATCGTTTATTAAGAAGATGGGACTTGTTCCGGAAAAAAGTGAAATGCCCAAAATCGATATTTTTGAAACTACAGAGTTTAAAACTGTAGGCGGAGAAGAACTTAAAAAGCTTTTAGAAAATGAAAACATATCCTTTATTTTAGACAAAAATGCAGACGAAGTTGGTTTTTGTGTTGATAAAAAAACGGGATATTCAGCGTCCTTTTCTAAAAACATCGATGTATGGAAGGCATTTTTTGAATCTGACAGGAAGAAAAGCACACACGGACTTAAGGATACAATAGTTTATCTTTCAAGACACGGAATTGATTTGACAAATGTTGATTTTGATACCGAAATTGCATCATATCTTTTAGAACCATCTAGAAAAAGCTATGATTTAACAGAGCTTTCACAAGATTGTTTAGGTGTTACCATCGAAGAAAATGAAGGTGGCGAACAGCTGTCGATAGACGGCATGAATGACACATATGAAAATACCTGCCTTATGAAAAAGGCAATAGCTTTAGATGCTTTAAAAAGCTATGAACTTGAGGAAATGAAAAATCAGGAAATCATAGAGCTTTTTAAAACAATAGAAATGCCGTTGGTTTATGTTTTAGCGGCTATGGAAATTTCGGGTTTTTCTGTTGACACAGAGCTTTTAGGTGAGTTCGGGGAAAGACTTAAAAATGAGCAAAACAAGTTGACGGAAGAAATTTATGCTTTAGCAGGACACGAATTTAATATAAATTCACCGAAGCAGCTGGGCGTAGTTTTGTTTGAAGAATTAGGACTTACGGCTAAAAAGAAAACAAAAAGCGGATATTCTACAAACGCCGAGGTTTTAGAAAAATTAAAGTATGAGCATCCGATAGTTGAAAAAATATTGGAGTACAGAAAGATAGCGAAGCTCAATTCAACCTATGTTGAGGGACTTTTTGCGGTAATTGACAAAAGGACGGGCAAGGTTCATTCAAGCTTTAACCAGACAGTAACCGTTACGGGAAGAATAAGCTCAACTGAGCCGAATTTACAAAACATTCCTGTGAGAACTCAGCTGGGTCGGGAAATGCGTAAAATGTTTGTTGCACAAAATGATGACTTCGTTTTAGTTGATGCCGACTATTCACAGATTGAGCTTAGGGTACTCGCCCACATTGCAGATGATGAAAATATGATTGAGGCGTTTGAAAGCGGTGCAGACATTCACGCATCTACCGCTTCTAAGGTGTTTGGAGTCGATAAGGAAAGTGTAACCTCTGATATGCGAAGTGCGGCAAAGGCTATAAATTTTGGCTTGGTTTACGGAATGGGAGAGTTTTCTTTGTCGCAAGACCTTAAAATTAGCGTAAAGGCTGCAAAAGAGTATATAAACGACTATCTGGGAACATATCCGAATGTTAAAAAGTATATGAAGGATACAGTTGATTTTGCAAAGGAAAACGGCTATGTTAAAACTATGTTCTCGCGCCGCAGACAAATTCCTGAGCTTGCATCCTCTAACTTTAATCTTCGTTCGTTTGGAGAGCGTGTCGCAATGAACACACCTGTCCAAGGAAGTGCGGCAGATATTATAAAGCTTGCGATGATAAATGTACACAAAAGGCTAAAGGAAGAGGGGCTAAAATCGAGGCTTATTCTTCAGGTTCACGATGAACTTATTGTTGAGGCTTTAAAAGAAGAGCTTGACAAGGTAAAAGAAATTTTAAAGAGTGAAATGGAAAATGCAGTAAGCTTAAAGGTTCCGCTCGTGGCTGATATGAAATGGGGCAGGAGCTGGTACGATACAAAATAAATCGGGATGTGAGAAAAATGTCATTTACGATTGATGTAAAAAAAGAGCTATGCACAATAAAATATGATAAACGCTGCTGCATCAGGGCACACCTGGCAGGACTTGCGTCCTTTTGCGGTGCATATATTTTAGAAGATGGCAAAAATATCTTTAAAATGCGAACAGAAAGCCAGGCAATAGCAAGAAGAGCATATAGTCTTATAAAAGAACTTTCAGGAATTCGTGCAGAGCTTACGACTGCAGGTAAAATATGCCAGATTACAGTGTCAAACGGGGCAAAAACGCTTTTAACAGAGCTTGGCTTTATAAAAGACGGCATCGTTAAATTTTCGGTAGACCCATTTATTATCCACGATGAGTGCTGTAAAATCGCATTTTTATCGGGTGCTTTTTTGGGTGGCGGATATGTAAAAACACCAAAAAACGGATACCATTTTGAGATAAAAACACACTATCGTGATTTAAGCCGTGATTTGGCAGAGATAATAGAAGAAGTTGGTTTTGAAACAAAAACTGTTATGAGAAAATCTGAGTATGTTGTGTACATAAAGCAAAGTGATGTAATTTGCGACATATTAGGTGTAATCGGTGCAACTGAGGCGATGCTTGAGCTTTGTAATATTAAAATTTTAAAGGATGTAAGAAACAACATTACCAGAAAAGTAAACTGCGATACTGCAAACATTTCAAAGACGGCAGACGCTGCCGCAGTTCAGCTTGTTGCAATAAATAAGATAAAGGCGAAAATAGGGCTTGAGGCAATTCCCGAGCCTTTGGAAAAAATGGCGAGATTAAGGCTCCAGTATCCTGAGGCAAATCTTACGGAGCTTAGCGAAATGTTAGTGCCGAAAATCAGCAAATCGGGAGTAAACCAAAGACTTAAAAAAATTATAAAAATTGCAGAGGAATTATAAATTTTATGGAACAGATAGGCACAGTTTTAAAAACAGATGGACAAAAAGCCACAGTTTTAGTTATGCGCACATCTGCATGCGGAGAAAACTGTGCTCACTGCAAGGGCGGATGTACTCCTAGTAAAATGACGGCTTTGGCAGAAAACCATATAAATGCCAAAACGGGCGATGTAGTAAAAATAGAAGCGGACACCAAAGAGGTTATAAAGGCAGAAGTTATCTTGTATTTTGTGCCGATTTTGTGTGCGATAGCAGGTGCTGTTGTTGCAAGTGGCTTTTTTAAAGACAGTATAGTTATTTTAGCTTCTGCAGTATGCTTTTTCGTGCCGTTTTTTATAATTAAGAGATTTGATAAAAAAATAGCACCGACACCTAAAATAACTAAAATAATTGACGAAAAGGGCGTGAAATAAATGGCGATGGACGGCTTTAGTGTTATGGCACTGACAGACGAAATAAATAAAGTTTTGTCGGGGTCTAAGATAGATAAAATTCAGCAGACCGAACACGATGAGCTTTTAATATCGTTTTTTGGTCTTTGTGGCGGAAAAAAATTAAGACTAACCGCAAACCCTGCCGTTGCCAGAGTGTGCTTAACCGAGGACAGAAAGCAAAGTCCTGAGACAGCACCGCTTTTTTGTATGCTCCTTAGAAAGCATTTGTCTGGTGCAAAGCTTGTATCTGCAACACAGCCCGATTTTGAAAGAATAATTGTTTTGACTTTTGAGGCAACAGATGATTTTGGCGAAAAATGTGAAAAAAAGCTTATAGCGGAGCTTATGGGACGCCATTCAAACATCATCCTTTTAGGCGAAAATGATAAAATTATTGACAGTATAAAGCATGTTGACTTTTCGGTAAGCTCAGTAAGACAGGTTTTGCCGGGTTTAAAATACGCATCCCCACCAAAGCAGAACAAGCTAAATCCTCTTTTGTGTGATTTAAACAGCATTTCAGAAGTCATTAAAAACGGCGATAAAGCTAGTAAAATAGATAAAGTTATTTTATCCTCTGTTGGTGGAGTAAGCCCCTTAATATCAAGGGAAATCTGCGAAAAGGCAATTTCTACATGCGACAAGTTTTTACAAGAGCTTAATTACACGCAAATTTTAGATATTGCAACAGCCTGCATAGATTTATTTAAAAAGGCAAGGGAAAAACAGTTTTCTCCATGTTACTTATTAAGAAAAGACACTAAAAAACCCTTTGAATTTTCATCGTTTTCTATTAACCAATACGGAAATTCAGCAGAGCTTGTGGCTTTAAACTCAATGTCAGAAACAGTAGAGGCGTTTTACAGGGAAAAGGATGCGAGGGAGAGAATTTCCCATAAAAGTGCAAGACTTGTAAAAATAGTTTCGACAAATATAGAAAGATGTGCAAAAAAACTTGCGCGCCAGTTATCAGAGCTTGATGACACAAAAAATATGGAAAAATACAAGCAATACGGCGAGCTTATAACCGCAAATCTTTATCGCATAAAAAAAGGCGATAAAAATGCATCGGTTGAAAATTATTATAACGAAAATGAGCTTGTTACAATCCCGCTTGACGAAGCGCTATCCCCGTCTGAAAATGCTCAGCGTTATTTTAAAAAGTACACAAAGTCAAAAACCGCAAAGCACGAGCTTTCGGCGCAGATTGAAAAGGCAAAACATGAGCTATCGTATTTAGAATCAGTAGAGGAAGAGCTTTCAAAGGCAGAAGATGTTCGCGATTTGGCGGAAATTTCAGAAGAACTTTATGAACAAGGGTATGTAAAAAGACAGGAAAAGAACAAAAGGAAGAGAGAAATTTCAAAGCCTTTAGAGTTTTCATCGTCTGACGGGTTTATCATACTTGTTGGAAAAAACAACAAACAGAACGATATTTTAACGCTTAAAACAGCAAAAAATTCCGATATGTGGTTTCATACAAAGGACATCCACGGCTCGCATGTTATTTTAAGGTATGAGCACGGAAAAGAATTTAGTGAAACTGCAATAATTGAGGCGGCACGACTTGCAGCTAGGTATTCAAAGGCTAAAAACTCCGTAAATGTTCCTGTTGATTATACGCTTGCAAAATTTGTAAAAAAACCCTCAGGGGCAGCTCCCGGAATGGTGATTTATACGGATAACAAGACAATTTATGTTACGCCGTAATTTTTATAAAATTATGCTTGACATATCAGGCGGGTATGTGTTATAATACCAAATGTTCGCGGATGTGGCGGAATTGGCAGACGCGCTAGACTTAGGATCTAGTGTCTCCGACGTGCAGGTTCAAGTCCTGTCATCCGCACCAAAAAAGACGGTTGATTTTTTAAAAATCAACCGTCTTTTTTTACTATAAAATTGCATCAGATACTTTAGATGTCAGTCGGTTCAGAATGTAAATAATCCGGTTACGCAGGCAAAGGCGGTCATCAAAACTGTGACTAAAATAAAGTACTTCAGACAGTATTTTTGCCAAACGCCAATGTCCAGATCTAACATACCGGTGAAAAGGAAGAATGTTCCAACCATGGGGGATACCGGCCAACCAACAGTCATCTGACCAATCATTGATGCACGGGCTATATCAATGCCGCTACCTCCCAGTGCTTCTGCTGTTTCAATCAGGATGGGCATAATTCCGTAATAATATGAATCTGCGTCAAAGAGAATCGATAAAGGAATGGTCAGCACGCCGATGATGGGTGCCATAAACTTTGATATAGCGTCAGGTATCAGCTTCACCAGGGTTGTTGCCATAGCGGCAGACATACCCGACTTTCCCATGATTCCCATGAGGACGCCTGCGGAGAATATAATGCAGGTAAGGCCAATAGCATCTTTTCCTTTATCTTCCAATAGTTTTCGCTGGGTTGCAGGATCACGATAGTTGATAATCAATGCCAGTGATACACCTACCATAAATGCAATCATGGGTTTTACTACGCCGCTGATCAGCAGACCCAAAATCAAAAAGATGAGTATCCAGTTAATTATGATCAGTTTGGGGCGTCGCATCTGCTGCTGTTCATCAGTTAACTTAGTAACGAATTCGTCCATGTTAAGTTTTGAACTCTCGGAGAAAATTCCTTCTTCTATCAGACGTTTCTTTTCCTTGCGACCTATCATAATGCAGATCACCAGGGAAACCAACAGTCCAAAAATCTGTGTGGGAATAAATGGGATCCACAATTTCATAACATCCATTTCTAAAACTGAAGCAGCTCTCATGGTAGGTCCGCCCCAGGGGATTGCGTTCATTATACCAGCGCTTAATCCGAGGGCCATAGCAAAGGATGTATTCCGCATGTGTAACTTCTTGAATATTGGAAGCATAGACGGAATGACCAGCATGCATGTTACCACGCCTGATCCGTCAAGGTGCACAATAGAAGCAAACACGCATACACCAATCATCAAAAGGACCGGGTCGCCTTTGGTGGCCTTGATAATACGGTTGACGAATGGATCAAATGCACCGGTTTCGCTTATGATTCCAAAAAATGCCACCGAGAAAATAAACATGACACCAGTCTGCGCGATGGAAGAAACGCCGTCCAGCATGTACTCGCCCACAAAAGCGCCCTTGCCAATCAGAAAACATGTGATAATGGGCACCATCGAGATGGCGACATAAGGGGATGTCAGTTTTCGGTTCAACACAAGTAGAATCACCGCAATGGTGAGAAAACCGGCAATACTTAAGATAATTTCTGACATGATTTCACCTCAAAATTTAAATTATTTATATACACAGCCGAGCTGATAATTTTATATATCTTACGAAACATTTCCGTGAGAAAAGCAAATAAAAAGTGTTAGTTTCAAGCCTCGAGCGAAGCGAGTAACTAACAAACTGTGTTCAGTAGTGGTCATATTTTATATATTACCATAATTTTTTCTGCTTTTCAATATTTTTTTGCCAATTTAATGACAAAATATAATTTGATTTGACATTTCTTTTTTTTCATATTATAATTATTATGTTAAAAGGAGAGTTGGTATGAACAGTCAAATTGCAACTTCAAATGATATTATAACTAATAAGTCGGAAAAGCATATATTGTCAAAGGTTTTGTGTATGTTTTTTGTTGCTTTTTCATTTTTATGCTTTTATGCGGCATTGTGGTATGTGAACACCTACGGCAACACGGGATTTGACTCGATTTTATTTACTTTATTTTCAAATCTTAACGGCGTGCAGACGGGTCTTGTAACGGGTATTATCGTTTGGTCTGTCATTCCGTCGATTCTTTCAACGGCAGTTGTTGGCGTAGCTTTATATTTTAAACCGAAAAAGACATTTAAATTTTATCCCGTAAAACACAAATTTACTGTTATTATTTCTGTTGTGCTGTCGGTTGTTTTAATTCTTACTGCTATGGGAAAAATTGAATTTTTTGATTATTTATATAACCTTAGAAATCAATCTGTGATTTTCACGGAGGAATATGTTGACCCCGATGATGTAAAGATTACATTTCCTGAGAAAAAAAGAAACCTTATTTATATTTTCCTAGAGTCTATGGAAACGACATTTATGTCAGAAGAGCTTGGCGGTGCGTTAAAGGAAAATACGATACCTGAGCTTTACAATCTTGCGAGAAAAAATGTGAGCTTTTCTCATAACGATGGGATAGGCGGTTTTGTAACGCCTAAGGGTACTACCTGGACAGTTGCCGCTATGACAGCACAGACGGCAGGTATACCGCTTAAGGCACCCGGGCTTTTTGAGAGAAATAAGTATGGGAAAGATTCATTTTTGCCTGGTGCAACAACTATTACAAATATTTTAGAGGATAACGGATATAATCAGGCACTTATGTTTGGTTCTGATGATGTTTTTGCAAACCGTGATGTTTATTATAAAGACCACGGAATAGATGTAATCTATGACCTTGACACCGCAAGAGAAGAAGGATTAATCCCTGAGAACTACTATGTATGGTGGGGAATGGAAGACGCTTATCTTTTTGATTATGCAAAGGAAAAACTCACAGAGCTTTCAAAACAAGATGAGCCGTTTTCGTTTACAATGCTTACGGTTGATACCCACCATGTTTCGGGATACAAGTGCGAACAGTGTGGCGATAAATATGAAGAGCAGTATGAAAATGTAATGGCGTGCTCGAGTCGACAGGTAAACAAGTTTGTTAACTGGCTAAAGAGACAGAGATTTTACAAAGATACTACTGTAGTAATATGTGGCGACCATAAGACCATGGATTCTGACTATATTGAAAGAAATGTAGATCCCGAATATGAAAGACACATATATAACTGCATTCTTAACTCACAAGCTAAAACTGACAACTACAAAAACCGTGAGTTTACGGGTATGGACTTATTCCCGACAACACTTGCCGCAATGGGCTGTGAAATAGAGGGCGACAGATTAGGCCTTGGAACAAATCTGTTCTCTGAAAGACCGACCTTGATAGAAGAAATGGGTTATGATGAATTTAATCATCAATTAACATTAAATTCAAGTGATTATATATCAAAGTTTATGATGGATGAAAAATAGCAACAAAAAAAGATGACATTTTTGTCATCTTTTTTTGTATTTATCGTTGCAAATTTGCTCAAAGTATGATATTATAGATAAAATGGTATATATGTATATTTTAGAGCCGAACATACAGGAGAAAAATATGAAAAATAAGTGGATGATACCTGTTGTGTTGTTTGTTGTATTGGTAATTGCTTACATGATACGCGGTTTTATAGGAACGCGTGTAATTGTAGAAATGCTTCAGACTGACAAGATTGAAGAGGCGGCAACATGTTCAGGTGTTTTGATAAGAAATGAAAAAGTCAATACTGTATCTGTAGATGGAATTGCGGAAATTTTAGCTAAAAATGGGCAGAGGGTTTCAAAAGGCGAGCTTCTTGCAATTTTTTACAGTGGCACCAAGGACACTGTTGGTGAAGATATAATATCTGAGCTTGCGGATATAAACAAGAGAATAGAGGCAATAAAAGCAGGGCACTCAGGAGATGCAATTTTCATAAATGATGTTGCCAAAATTGAGAGTGAAATAGCAAACGATGTTGATAAAATAATTTCTCTTGTATCTAACAGAAACACGGAAGAAATTTCAAAATACAAGTATCATATAAGCACGCTTGCTGACCAGAAGGCAGTGGCAAAAGGAGAAAAGGAAGGCTTTGCTAACGAGCTTGCCCGTCTTCAGGCAGAAAAATCAACTTTAGAGTCAAAGCTTGGCAGTCTGCAAAAGGTAATCCAATCGGATATGCCCGGAATTTTTATTGAGGGAAGGGATGGGTTTGAGGATACACTTACTGTAGCCTCGATAGAAACTCTTACTCCTGATATTATAAAAGAAACGGTAAGCCATGAAAAAAACGACAAGGTTGAAACCGTCGAAGAAGGAACATATATATACAAGATTGCAGATAATTATTCCTATTACATTGCAGTAAATATTGATGAGTCTTTAGCCAAGGACTTAAATACGGGCGACAGTGTGAGCTTAAGATTTACAGATTTTGCAACGGGAAACTGTCCTGCGCATATAAAATATATTTCCGAAAAGGATAAAGACGGCACTGTAACTGTAGTGTCTGAGTGCAACACGCATGTTGAAGGACTTTTAGAAAAACGAGTAGTAAATGTTGATTTCGTTAAAAAGAGTGTTTCCGGTTACAAGGTCAGCATTGATAATCTTCATACGGTCGATAATGCAGTGGGCTTGTTTATAAAGCGTGGTGCAGTTATGAAGTTTATTCCGGTAACTATTATTTACAGCACTGAAGAGGAAGCAATTGTTACCTATGCCAGCAGTGAAAAACCGCTTAAGGCGTATGATGAGGTTGTAACATCAGCACCTGAGTTTGCTGACGGAAAAGTTATTGCAGGATAAAAAAGGGGAGTTTTACTTGATTTCAGATAATGTAAAGCGAATTTTAAATAAAATTGAAGAGGCCGCAGCTTTGTCAGGAAGAAAACCTGAGGATATTACTTTAGTGGGTGTTACAAAAACTGTAACGGCTGACAAGGCAAAAGAACTTATGGATTGCGGGATTACAAATCTCGGAGAAAACAGGGTGCAGAGCCTTTTGGAAAAGTTTGATGTTTTGGGGAACACACCTTGCTGGCACCTGATAGGTCATTTGCAGACCAATAAGGTTAAGTATATTGCTGACAAGGTTTCGATGATTCACTCTGTTGACAGTATCCGCCTGGCAGAAGAGATTGACAAACGCTTCGGCGAAGCAAAAAGGCAGGCTGAAATTTTAATTCAGGTAAATGTTTCAGGCGAGGAAAGCAAGTCAGGAATTACACCGGAAGAAGCGTTTTTGTTTGCAGAAAGCCTTTCGCAGTTTAAAAATATCAAAGTGCAGGGGCTTATGACAATGGCACCTATTTGTGCGAATTCTGATGAACTTAGGAAAATTTTTTATGGTTTACATAAATTAGCAGTTGACATATCGGCGAAAAAATACGATAATATAAATATGGGACATTTGTCTATGGGCATGAGTGGCGATTTTTATGAAGCCATTTTAGAGGGAGCAACCTTGGTAAGAATTGGTAGCGCTCTGTTTCAATAGTCTTAAAAAAATAAAATATATGTAATCTACATAGGAGGAAAATTATGAGCACAATGAACAAAATGCTTAAATGGATAGGCATAGCTGAGGAAGAGGACGAGGAAATATTAGAAGAAATAGAAGAGGAAGAAGTAGCGGTAGAGCCTTTCTTGCCTTTTGGTAAAAAAGCGAAGGTATCATCTATTCCCGGAAGTGCACCTTCTAAGGTTGTTGTGATTCAGTTCCAGAATTTTGATGATGCAAAAGATGCTGCAGACCACCTTAAAAACAAAAAACCTGTTGTTGCAAACTTAGAAAAGCTTGATAACGACACAACAAGAAGAGTTGTTGACTTTTTATCAGGTGCAGTTTATGGTGTTACAGGAAGAATCCAGAATATTTCTAACAGAATCTTTTTAATTACACCAAGCAATGTTGAAGTTACTGGCAACTATCAGGACAACATCAAAGGTTTTCCTTTTGTAAACTAAGGTGTCAGTAAAGTCAGGTATATCAGCCGATAATGAATGGCTTTCAAGATGTGAGGATTTCGAACAATCTGTACTTCGGTATAAGAGTGTTCGTTTTTCTCGTTTTGTAACCCCTCACGATTTGGCGATTTTTAAAACACATTTTAAACCATCCCCCTTTGTTTCCGTTAAGATTTTTGGCGGGGCGGATGATACAGAGCGTAATATGATTGGCTTTTTCCCTGATTTTTTAGAAGGGACAAATGAAGATTTTCCTATTACGCCGCTTTTGATAGAAAATGTTTCCGGTATGACGCACCGCGATATTTTAGGTTCGGTTTTAGGACTTGGAATAAAGCGTGAGATGACAGGCGATATTTTTGTTGATGAAAATATAGCTGTTTTAATGTGCGATGACAGTATCAGGGATTTTTTGCTGTTTAATTTAAAAACCGTAGGCAGAAAAAAGGTGGAGGTTTCGGTTTTAGATGAAAACACAAAAATTTCTTTAACTCACGCTTTTGTTTTGGAACGCCGTGTAGTTTCATCACTGCGGCTTGACGCCGTAGTTTGTTCTATGACGGGATTTTCAAGAAGCGAGGCATCAAATGCAATAGGTGCAGAAAATGTAAGTGTAAACTTTTGCGTGTATAAAGACACCTCAAAAAAGCTTTCAGAGGGAGATGTTGTGTCAGTTAAGCACCACGGACGATATGTTTTGGAAAGTGTTGACGGCGAAACGAAAAAAGGAAGACTTGCAATTATAATCAAAAAATTTGTTTAAGGGTCTGGCACACAGTTTAAAGTGTGCTTATAATTTAAAATTTAAGGGGAGGGGCACTCTATGATTACACCGGTAGATTTAGAAAACAAAGAGTTTAAAAAGAGCTTTAACGGCTACAATGTTGAAGAGGTTGAAAGCTTTTTAGAGGAGCTCATTAAGGACTATAGCAGAATTTATCGCGAAAACGCAAGTTTAAAGGATAAAAATGCAATATTAAACGATGCAGTTGAAAACTATAAGGGCATGGAGGAAACCATGCGCAGTGCTATAATTACAGCGCAGAGAACGAGTGAAGAAATTATAAAAAGCGCAAACGAACAGGCGGATGTAATTATAAAGGACGCAAAGGTTCGTGCTCAGGAAATTTTAAATGAAATGGATAGCCAAATCCAGAAATTAAACCGCGAGTGTGCGGAAATCGAGGGACGCTCAAGTCTTCTTCGTGCAAAGCTTCGTACAGTACTGAATACATATCTTCAGATGTTGGATGAGCTTCCCGAAGAAAAAATGGAAACAAAGCGTGTTGAAAGAATTACGCGTGAGTTTAAAGAAGAGCTTCCCCAAGAAGAAGAGTAAACAAGTAATTTATTAAATATTTTCAGAATATTTTTTAGCATAAACAGTTACCACAGTTAGGAGAGATATAAAAATGGCAGAAGATTACGGAAAGACATTATGCTTGCCAGAAACAGAGTTCCCGATGCGTGCAAACCTACCGCAGAGAGAGCCTGAAATTTTAGAAAAATGGCAAGATAAAAATATGTATGAAAAGCTTATGGAAAACAATGAGGGAAAACCACTTTTCATACTACACGACGGCCCTCCATACGCAAACGGAAATATGCATATGGGACACGCTTTAAACAAAACCTTAAAGGATGTTATAACAAGATTTAAGAATATGGATGGCTTTAAGGCACCATACATTCATGGTTGGGATACCCATGGTCTTCCTATTGAAAGACAGGCTATTAAAATGCTTGGTATTAACAGACACGAGGTTGGCGTTGTTAAGTTCCGTGATACATGCCGTGATTTTGCTCTGTCTCAGGTAGAAAATCAGAAGAGTCAGATAAAACGCTTGGGAACACTTGGCGATTGGGACAATTCTTATATTACCTTAGACCCTAAGTTTGAAGCAAAGCAGATTGAAATCTTTGGCGAAATGGCAAAGAGAGGCTACATCTATAAGGGTTTAAAGCCAATTTATTGGTGTACGGATTGCGAAACCGCTTTGGCTGAGGCTGAAATTGAGTACGAAGAGGATAAGACGAACTCAATTTATGTAAAGTTTAGGGTATCTGACGACAACGGTGTGTTTGGTAGCACAGGCATTGATATTAAGGATATTTATTTTGTTATATGGACAACAACTACCTGGACACTTCCCGGTAATGTCGCAATAGCGCTAAATCCTGACTTTACCTACGCATTGGTTAAAGCTAACGGCGAATACCTGGTAATTGCAAGGGAGCTTATTGAAAATGTTATGAATGCAGGAAAGATTTCTGACTATGAAATCGTTTCTGAGTATACAGGAAAAGAGCTTGAGCTTATTAAGTGTGCTCATCCATTCATTGACCGTGAGTCTTTAGTTATAGTGGGCGACCATGTAACATTAGATGCAGGTACGGGCTGCGTTCATACAGCACCCGGTCATGGTGCAGAGGACTATGTTGCTTGCAGAAATTACAAGGACATTCCAATTATCGTTCCTGTTGACGGCAAGGGATATTTAAACGAGCTTGCAGGCGAATTTGCAGGTTTATATTACGAAAAATCAAACGAAAAAATTATAGAAAAACTAAAAGAGTTAAACGCTTTATATGCAATCGAAGAAATTATCCACCAGTATCCGCATTGCTGGAGATGTCATAAGCCGATAGTATTCCGTGCTACAGAACAGTGGTTTGCATCGGTTGACGATATTAAAGACGCCGCAGTTGAAGCAATCAAAAAAGTAAACTGGATTCCTAAATGGGGCGAAGACAGAATTACAGGAATGGTTCAGGACAGAAGCGACTGGTGTATTTCAAGACAGAGAACATGGGGTGTTCCTATCCCGATATTCTACTGTAAGGATTGCGGAAAAGAAATTATAACAGAAGAGTCGATAAAGGCAGTTTCTAAGCTTTTTGCCGAAAAAGGTTCAACTTCCTGGTATGAAACAGACGCAAAGGATATTTTGCCTGCCGGTACAAAATGCCAAGAGTGCGGATGCACAGAATTTACAAAAGAAAATGACATCATGGATGTTTGGTTTGACTCGGGTTCAAGCCACGCAGGCGTTTTAGATGTAAAACCAGGCCTAAGATTCCCTGCCGACCTCTATTTAGAGGGTAATGACCAGTATCGTGGTTGGTTCCAGTCATCACTTTTAACATCAATTGCTGCTCGAGGCGAAGCACCATATAAGACAGTTATTACACACGGTATGATTGTTGACGAGTCGGGCGACAAGATGTCAAAATCAAAGGGCAATGGTATCAGTCCGCAGGATATTATAGACAAGTACGGCGCAGACCTTTTAAGACTCTGGGTTGTGTCTGCCGACTATAAAACAGATATGAGAATTTCTGACGGTATCTTAAAACAGCTTTCAGAGTCATATCGTAAAATCAGAAACACAGCAAGATATATCTTAGGTAACATTCACGACTTTAATCCTAATAAGGATATGGTAGATGTAGAAAAACTTTCAGAGATTGACAGATGGGCACTTATTCGTTTATCAAAGCTTGTTGAAAAGGTTCTGGCTGCATACAGAAGCTACGATTTCCACATCGTTCAGCACGCTATTCACAATTTCTGTATTGTTGATATGAGTAACTTCTATTTAGATGTTATAAAAGACAGACTTTACGCTGAAAAGGCAGACGGTGTTGAGCGTCGCGGTGCACAGACTGTTATGTACAAAATCTTAAACGCTTTAGTAAGATTATTGGCACCTGTTTTGGCATACACATCAGAGGAAATCTGGTCGTTTATGCCACATATTGACGGCGAAAAGGAAGAGTTCGTGTTAATGAACGAAATGCCAAAGCCTACACCTGAGCTTTATGACGATGCATTTGAAGCTAAATGGGATAAGATTTTAGCTGTTAAGGCAGATGTATCTAAAGCGTTGGAAACTGCAAGAGGAGCTAAGGTTATAGGACACTCATTAGGTGCAAAGGTTGAGATTTTTGCAGACGGCGAGCTTTTCGACCTGTTATCTAATATGGAAAAAGAGCTTATTACCTACTTTATAGTATCTGATGTTTCTGTAAAGGCGATGTCTTTTGCAAACGGCGAATGCCACGAAGGAGAAACAGGCATTAAGGTAAAGGTATCACAGGCAGAGGGCGAAAAGTGTGAAAGATGCTGGATGTTTAGTAAAACTGTTGGCGAAAGTCAGGCTCATCCTACACTTTGCACCCGTTGTGCAAGCGTTTTAAAGGAGGACTAATCAGGTGATAGTACCATTTTTTGTTGGTGTATTGGTAATTACGGTGCTTGACCAGATTGCAAAGTTCTTTACGGTTGCTTATCTTAAGGATTTAGGAACAATCCCTATTATAGAAAATATATTTCATCTGACATACTGCGAAAATCCCGGTGCGGGGTTTGGTGTTTTTGCAAACCATACACATCTTTTGTCAATAGTTACAATGATAATTGTTGCTGTAGCTATGTGGTATGTAACAGTAAAACGCCCGAAAAACAAGCTTTTAATGACGGGCATAACATTTTTGATAGGCGGTGCGGTCGGGAATTTGATTGACCGCATAAGATTGGGCTATGTTGTGGATTTTTTAGATTTTTGCCTGATTGATTTCCCTATTTTTAATATTGCCGATTGCTTTGTTACGGTAGGTGCAATTATTTTTGCAGTATACATTATATTTTACAGCGAAAAAAAGGAGCAGACTGATGGAGAAAATTGAGGCTCTTACAGAAGATATCGGGCTTCGTTTGGATGTGTTTGTATCCGAAAAATTAAATATGACACGCTCTGCGGTTCAAAAGCTGTTAGACGATGGCTTTATAACTGTTAACGGCGATGTATTGACGAAAAACTACAAAATAAGACAAAATGACGAGGTCCGGGTATCTTTGCCCGAGCCTCGTATTGTTAATGCGGAGCCTCAGAATATACCGCTCGATATTATCTATGAAGATAGAGACATAATTGTTGTAAATAAACCGCAAGGTATGGTTGTTCACCCAGCTGCCGGAAACTATGACGGCACATTAGTTAATGCCCTTATGTATCACACAAAAGGAAACCTCTCTGCCATAAACGGAGTGATACGACCGGGGATTGTGCACAGAATTGACAAGGATACAAGCGGAATTTTAGTGGTTGCAAAAAATAATGAGGCACATTTATCGCTTGCTGAACAAATAAAAGAGCACAGTGTTAAGCGTGAGTATGTTTGTTTAATTCACGGAAGTGTAGGTTGGGACGAGCTTACTGTTGATAAGCCTATTGGAAGGGATGTAAAAGACAGAAAGAAAATGTCCTGGAATGTTAAAGACGGAAGAGAAGCCATAACTCATTTTTATGTTGAAAAGCGTTTTTCAGGTTTTACTCTTTTAAAATGCGTGCTTGAAACGGGGAGAACACACCAGATTCGTGTGCATTTAAAATCTCTTGGCAAAGCCATTGTAGGAGATACGGTTTACGGGCTTAAAGAGGACAAAACCGCAAAAAAATATGGAATAAAAGGGCAGCTTCTTCACGCAAGAAAATTAGGATTTATTCATCCGTCATTAGGGCAATATGTTGAATATAATAGTGAGGTTCCACCTGATTTTATGTGCATTTTACACAAATTAGAGGGTATATAATGGTAATTTGTACCAAAAATTTACCAAATCAAAGAAAGTACTTGATTAAATACAATAATTGGAATATAATTACAATAAGCGTGTACTTTATGCTTATTGTCGAAAAGATAGGATTGTGAAATCTTTGGCAAACAATTTACAATATGAGAAGCTCACTGATGAACAGATTGTAGCCTATGCTCAGGCAGGGGACAAAAAGGCAATGGAGTACATTTTGAGAAAGTATACAAGCTTTGTCAAGATGCGTTCGGGTCCTTATTTTCTAGTTGGAGCAGACAAGGACGATTTAGTTCAGGAGGGTTTGATAGGCCTTTATAAGGCGGTAAAATCCTTTGATGTTAATAAAAGAGCAAATTTTAAGACATTTGCAGGCGTCTGTGTTGTAAGGCAGATGATTACGGCGGTAAAGCTTTCAACAAGAAAGAAGAACAGTCCGCTTAATCATTATGTGCCGATACATAGTTCTGAAGATGACGAGTATTTAGAGGACACAAAAAGCATTTTAGTTGATTTAAAGAACATAAACCCCGAAAGTATTATGATTGAAAAAGAGGATGCTGAAGGGATGGAGCTTGAAATAAGCGGCTTTCTTAGCAAATTTGAAAATGAGGTCTTAAACCTTTATCTTGGCGGTGCATCCTATAGAAAGATTGCTAAGGCATTGGAAAAAGAGCCGAAGGCGATTGATAATGCATTGTATCGCATTAAAAAGAAGATTGAAAAATATCTTTCTGTTTAACACATATGTTTGCAGGCTTTAAAGCTTACAATAAATTTTATTTTTTTTAAAGAGAGGGATTTTTAATGTACGAAGACAAAACATTGGTATGCAAAGATTGCGGCGCTGAGTTTGTGTTTACCGCAGGTGAACAGGAATTCTATGCTGAAAAAGGCTTTGAAAATGAGCCAAGCCGTTGCAAAGAATGCAGAATTGCCAGAAAAAACAGTGCAAGACAGAACAGAGAAATGCACACAGCTATCTGTGCTGATTGCGGTAAAGAGGCTCAGGTTCCTTTTGAGCCAAAAGAAGACCGTCCTGTATATTGCAGTGAATGCTTCGCAAAACATAAGGAGCAGTAAGCAAGTAATATCGTAATGTTTTGATGTACATTTTTTATAGCTGTACCAATAGAAACAATCGTGATACATATTAGTTTATTTTTTGGTAAAAATAAGAAAAAATATTATCAAAAGTACTTGCATTTTTTATCTCCATTTGTTATAATGTAGATATGGATATTGGATTTTAGAAAGAGTGGGCAGATGTTCCCACTCTTTCGCATTGTATCCGCAAATTTTTACACAGTTTTAATTTAGAGGTGGAAAATGGCTTACAACAAAATTGAACAACAGGTTTTAGAGTTCTTAAAGCCCATAGTCGACGAAAATAATGTCTATGTATGGGACATTGAATTTAAAAAAGAAGGTCCGTCTTATGTTTTAAGAATTTTCTTGGACCGTGAGGGCGGAATATTTATTGAGGACTGTGAAAAGGTCAGCCGTGCACTATCTGAGGTGCTTGACGAAAAGGACCCGATATCGCAGGAATATATGCTAGAGGTTTCGTCAGCAGGACTTGACAGAGCATTAAAGCAGGACTTTCATTTTGAAAAGTGCCTGGATAAAAATGTTGATGTAAAGCTTTTTGCACCAATTGACGGCGAAAAGGAATTTACGGCTTGCCTTAAAGGATATGAAGGCGGGATTGTAACACTTTATAAGGACAATAAGGCAATGGATTTGCCATTAGATAAAATATCACAAATAAGACTTACTGTAGAGTTTTAAATAGTTTGGAGGAATTAAGAAAATGAATCAGGAATTTATTACCGCACTTTCTGAGATTGCGGAGGACAAAAATATCAGCAAGGACTCACTGCTCGAAACAATCGAATTTGCACTAATTACTGCGTATAAGAAAAATTATGACCACGCACAGAATGTTTCGGTAAACATTGACAAGGAAACGGGTGAAATCAAGGTTTATCAGCAAAAAGAAGTCGTAGAAGAGGTAGAGGATGTAAACCTTCACATTTCAACAGATGAGGCACAAAAAATCTCAGGAGGTTACAGTTTAGGAGATATTGTAAACATTGAGGTTACACCAAGAACCTTTGGCAGAATTGCAGCACAGACAGCAAAACAGGTTGTAGTTCAGAGAATTAAAGAGGCTGAGCGTGATAAGGTGTTTAACATCTATCGCGACAGGGAAAACACCTTGGTAACAGGTTTAATTACAAGAAGCGATGCAAGATTTGTTTCGGTTGAAATAGGCGGAAACACTGAGGCTATTTTGCCAACAAATGAGCAGATGGCAGGGGAAACCTATAAAGCAGGTTCAAGAATGAAATTTTATGTGGCAGAGGTTAAGCTTTCAGGCAACGACCCACAGATTATTTTATCAAGAACTCATCCGGGACTTGTTAAACGCTTGTTCGAACAGGAAGTTCCTGAATGTACAGAGGGTGTAGTTGAAATTAAGTCAATTTCAAGAGAAGCAGGTTCTAGGTCTAAAATTTCAGTTTACTCAGAAAATGAAAATGTTGACCCTGTAGGTGCTTGTGTAGGACCGAGAGGTGCGAGAGTTCAGGCAGTTTGCGACGAGCTTGGCGGAGAAAAGATTGATATTATAAAATACAGTGAAGACCCTGCAGCGTTTATTTCAGCAGCGCTTAGTCCTTCTGATGTAGTAAGCTGTACAGTTAACGAAGAAGAGCACAGTGCGAGCGTTTTAGTTCCAAATGGTCAGCTATCACTTGCGATTGGTAAGGAAGGTCAGAATGCACGCTTAGCTGCTCGTCTTACAGGCTGGAAAATAGATATTAAGCCGGAGGAATAATAATGGGAAACGAAAAACCCATAAGAGAGTGTATCATGTGCCGTGGAAAATTTCCTAAAAAAGAGCTTATAAGAATTGCTAAAAATGAAAACGGCATATTTTTAGACAGAACACACAAAATGCAGGGAAGAGGAGCTTATGTTTGCAAAAATTGTGCAAAAAGCCCTGACCTTTTAAAGAAAAGAGTGCTCGACAGAGCGTTAAGGCAAAGAGTGTGTGATGAAATTTACGAAATGCTTATTACAAAAGAAGACTAAAGGATGAGATGTATTGGATAAGGTACTGAATTTAGTAAGCCTTGCAAAAAAGGCGGGAAAAGTTTATGCGGGCGAGTATTTAACTACAAAAGCTGTAAAAGAAGGTATGGCAGAGCTTGTAATAATTGCAAATGACACTTCGGAAAAGTCAAAAGAGCGTATTTTAAGTCTTTGTAAGTATTTAAAGGCTCGTGCAATTATATACGGCGAAAAGGAAACCTTAGGTCATTTTACGGCAAACCGTGATAAAAGTGTTATAAGCATAAATGATGAAGGCTTTGCAAAAGCGATTTTAAAGCTTTTGGAAGGCAAATAAAAAGCGAATTGCAACCACAGGTTGTTTTAGACAAGTAATTTTTCGGAGGTGGCGTTTATGTCAAAAGTGAGAGTACATGAGCTGGCAAAGGAGCTTGATTCAAATTCAAAAGAGGTTATAAGCTTAATGTCGGGATTTGGGTTTCCTACAAGAAACCATATGAGCGCTTTAGAACAGGAGGAGCTTGATGTCTTTTTTGAAAGACTTACACAGGCTTATGACGGAAAAGTCGAGGTTCCTGTATTTGGCAAGGTTAAAGAGGAGGTTAAGGCTCCTAAAAAAGAAAAGAAAGCAAAGCAGAAGACTGAAGGCACACAAAATAATGAAGAGACTAAAGAAGAGATTAAAATAGATGAACCTATCGGAAGAAAGGTTCGTCATGTTGATACGCGTCAGACAGTTGTTGACCTAAACAAGGTTGACGATGAGATTATAGAGGAGTTAGTTCCTCAAAACATTGCAGATGACGGCGTTAAAATGCAAAAACTAAAGAAGGGCAGTTCTAAATTCCGTGATAATAATCAGGTTAAGAGCAAAACCAAGGTTGTTAAGCAAAAAGAAGTTAAAAAAGGTCCTGTTACCGTTAAAATTCCTGACGAAATCGCAGTTGGCGAGCTTGCAGAACGCTTAGAGGTTCCTGCAACTGAGGTTATTAAAAAGCTTATGATGCTCGGTGTTATGGCATCAATCAGTCAGTCTGTTGATTTTGACACAGCATCACTGATTGCAGAGGATTTTGGTGCAATAGTTGAAAAGGAAATAATTTTAACAGATGAAGACATTTTGTTTGACGATTTTGAAGACACAGATGACCAGCTTGAACCCCGTTCTCCTGTAGTTGTCGTTATGGGCCATGTTGACCACGGTAAAACCTCACTTTTGGATGCAATCAGAAGCACAAATGTTATTGAATCAGAAGCAGGCGGTATAACACAGCATATCGGTGCTTACAGAGTAAGGATAAACGACAGAAAAATTACATTTTTAGATACACCAGGCCACGAAGCGTTTACCGCTATGCGTGCAAGAGGTGCACAGGTAACTGATGTTGCAATCTTAGTTGTTGCGGCAGACGATGGTATTATGCCACAGACAATTGAGGCAATAAACCACGCTAAAGCAGCAAACTTAGGCATTATAGTTGCTATTAACAAGATGGATAAGGAAAGTGCTAACCCTGACAGAATCAAACAGGAATTAACAGAGTACGGCTTAGTTCCTGAAGACTGGGGCGGCGACACAATCTGTGTTGAGATTTCAGCTAAAAAGAGAATGAACATAGAAGACCTTTTGGAAATGGTAATTTTAGTTGCTGACATGCGCGATTTGAAGGCTAATCCTAACAGAAAAGCAAAGGGTACAGTTATAGAGGCTAAGCTTGATAAGGGCCGCGGTCCTGTTGCGTCTGTTTTAGTTCAGAATGGTACACTCAAAATTGGTGATACTGTAGTTGTAGGAACATCTTTTGGCCATGTTCGTGCTATGCTTGATGATAAGGGCAAGAAAATTAAAAAGGCGGGTCCGTCTGTTCCTGTTGAGATTTTAGGTTTAGACGAAGTTCCGGAAGGCGGCGACATTTTCTATGTTGTAGAAGATGAGCGTATGGCTAAAAATGTTGTTGAAAAGAGAAAGCAAAAAGCAAAAGAGGAAAGAATCGGTTCTCACAGCGTTGTAACCTTAGACGATTTCTTTGACAAGGTAAAGGAAGGTCAGATTAAGGACTTAAATATCGTAATTAAGGCTGATGTTAACGGCTCTGTTGAAGCGGTTAAGCAGTCGCTCGTTAAGCTTTCAAATGAAGAGGTAAGGGTAAATGTAATCCATAGTGGTGTTGGTGCGATCAGAGAATCCGATGTTATGTTAGCCTATGCATCAAACGCTATTATTGTAGGCTTTAATGTAAGACCTGATGCAGGGGCTGCCGCATCTGCTGAAACACAGGGCGTTGACATAAGACTATACAGAGTAATCTACAACGCGATAGAGGAAATTGAAGCTGCTATGAAGGGTATGCTTGACCCGACATATCGTGAAGAGGTTACAGGCCACGCTGAAATTCGTCAGACCTTTAAGGTGTCAGGTGTTGGTACAATCGCAGGTTGTTATGTAACAGATGGTACAATTGCGAGAAATACTCAGGTTCGTATCGTTCGTGATGGTATTGTTATTCACGAGGGCGAGCTTGCATCACTTAAGAGATTTAAAGACGATGCAAAAGAGGTTGGTTCAGGATATGAATGCGGTCTTTCCATTGAAAGATTTAATGACATCAAGGAAGGCGATGTTGTTGAAGGATTTAAAATGGTTGAGGTTGAAAGATAACCTTAAAAAAAGGAGTAATTTATGGCAACAAACCGAATTAGTAGAATAAATGAAGAGGTAAGGCGTGAAATGGCGAGCATTATAAGGGAGCTTAAGGACCCTCGTATTCCGCTTATGACAAGTATTGTTACTGTGTCTGTAACGCCTGACCTTAAGTATGCAAATATTTATGTAAGTATATTAGGTACCGAAGAGCAGAAAAAGGAAGCCATGAAGGCACTTAAAAATTCTGCAGGTTTTGTTCGCAGAGAATTAGGGCACAGGTTAAACTTAAGGTACACACCTGAAATTATGTATAAGCTTGATGACTCAATCGAGCATGGTGCACGCATTAACGAGCTTTTGCACAGGGAGGCAAAAACTGATGCTGAAAAAGATAGCTAAAAAACTTAAAAAAGCGGAAAAAATTGCGATTTTTACTCATTTAAACCCTGACGGCGACGCTTTGGGCTCGTCATTTGCGGTAAAAAGGGTATTAGAGTCAATAGGGAAAAGTGCTGAAATTTATCTTGAAAAGGAAATGCCTAAAAAGTTTTCATACCTAGGCGAGGATTATAAAATCGGCGATGAGGATACTAAAATAGATGCTGATTGCGCACTCGTTTTAGATTGCGGTGCTTATGAAAGGCTTGGTGCTTTAGAAAATCCCTGCAAAAAAATTCCGTGTGTTTTGTGTGTTGACCATCACTTTTCAGGGGAAAGCTTCGGCGACATTTGTTACAAGGAAGTTGACTCTCCCGCAACGGCACAGATTTGCTATAAGCTTTGTGAGTGCTTAACCAAAAAAATTCCGCAGTCTGCCTGCATAGCTATGTACACGGGAATTTCAACAGATACGGGACATTTTAAGTTTTCAAGCGTAACGGCGGAAACCTTTGAAATTTGCGCAAAAATTTTAAAGTCGGGTATAAACCACAGAAAGATTACTGAGATTTTATACGATACGATAAAATATGAAAAGCTTATTTTTACAGGAAAAGTAGCAGAGAGAATCGAGCTTTTTAAAAATGGCGAAATTGCTATGCTAAAATGCCCCGAAGACTTTTTGGCAGAGTATGGCTTAACCTATGACGATGTTGAAGAGCTTCCAAACATTCCGCTTAGCATTGAAGGTGTCAGGGTTGCAATTTTAGTAAAAGACAAGGACGAAAATTCTAAAAGAGTAAGTCTTCGCGGAAGAGATGTTTTGGATTTGTCTAAAGCTGCCGACAAATTCGGTGGCGGCGGTCATAAAAACGCTGCGGCTTTTGTTGCGGAAGGCAACATTGATGAAATTTTAGATGAGCTTATTTTAACAATAACGAAAGGCTTAGATACGAAAGATGTTTGAATCAGGACTTAAAACAATAGACCTTTTCACAGATGGTGCGTGTAGCGGAAATCCCGGAAAAGGTGGCTACGGCGTTATTTTAAAATATAAGGGTCATATAAAAGAGTTGTCGCAAGGCTATAAATTAACTACCAACAACAGAATGGAAATTCTGGCGGTAATTTCAGGCCTTGAGGCACTTAACGAAACCTGCAATGTAAATGTTTACAGCGACAGTAAGTATGTAATTGATGCAATTTGCGAAGGCTGGGTTTACAAGTGGGAGCTAAACGGCTGGATGAGAAATAAAAAAGACCCCGCCGTAAATGTTGACCTTTGGGAGCGTTTGCTGGTGCTTTTAGATGAGCATAATGTGGAGTTTCATTGGGTAAAGGGGCACGCAGGACACGAAGAAAACGAGCGTTGTGATAGGCTCGCAGTAGCAGCTTCAGCAAGCGATGATTTATTAGAAGATGAAGGATATATACCGGAGGAAAAATAATGTTTTTTGACACGCACACGCATTTAGATGACGAAAAATTTGATTTAGACCGAGAGGAAGTTATCGAGAGAATACAAAATGAGGGAGTATCTCTTGCAGTTAATGTTGGTGCCTGTATGAAATCCTCAAAAGACAGTATTCTGCTATCTGAAAAATACGACTTTTTATACGCAGCTGTCGGTGTTCATCCGAGTGAAACGGGGGATATGACGGATAGCGACTTAGAAGAACTTAAAAAAATGGCATCACATAAAAAGGTAGTGGCAATAGGTGAAATCGGCCTTGATTACCACTATGATGAGCCCGACCGTGAAACTCAGAAAGAGTGGTTTATCAAACAGCTGAATTTAGCAAAAGAATTAAATATGCCATATATTGTACACGACAGAGATGCACACGCCGACACCATTGAAATTATAAAACAGTGTGGATACTATAACGGCGTTATGCATTGTTTTTCAGGCAGTGTTGAAATGGCAAAGATAATGCTCGATTTGGGCTTTTATATCTCAATTGCAGGTCAGGTAACATTTAAAAATGCACCAAAGCTAAAAGAGGTTGCAAAAATGGTGCCGTCTGACCGTTTGCTTATTGAAACTGACAGTCCATATCTTACGCCCGAGCCTAATCGTGGCAAAAGAAACGACTCTTCAAATGTCCGTTTTACATGCGAAAAGATTGCAGAGCTTCGTGGTGTTGCACCTCACGAAATTGCGAAAATTACGCTTCTAAACGGCAAAAAATTTTATAATATAGGTGATTAGATTGACAATATGCTATGTTTTAGAAAATGTACTTTATATAAATTTAACTAACCGGTGCACGAACAGATGCACTTTTTGTGTAAGGGATAAAGACTGTGGCATTGGAGATGTTAACTTATGGCTTGAGCGTGAGCCGACAGTAGACGAAATAATAAAAGACATTGACAGGTTTAACCCTGAAAAGTATAAAGAGGTTGTCTTTTGTGGCTACGGCGAGCCTACCATGAGGCTTGATGATTTACTTAAAGTTGCCAAACATATTAAAGAAAAATACAGTGTAAGAACCAGAATAAACACAAATGGACAGGCAAATCTTTATTTTGAGGAAGACATTACACCAAAGCTAAAAGGCTTAATAGACTGTGTTTCAATTAGTCTAAACGCTAAAAATGCCAAAGAATACGACGAGCTTTGCCTGAGCGATTTTGGCGAGGATGCCTTTTTTGGACTTATTGATTTTGCAAAAAAATGTAAAAATCAAGTGTCTGAGGTTATAATGAGCGTGGTTGATGTTTTGCCGAAAGAGGATATTGAAGAGTGCAGAAAAATTGCGCAGGATGCGGGTGTGCGTCTTCGCGTGAGAGAATTGATTGAATAAAAAAAGGCAGGTTAAAGTTATGGAAAATGCAAAGAAAAGAATTTTTTCTGGCGTTCAGCCATCAGGTGATTTGACGCTTGGAAATTACATAGGAGCTATTAAAAACTGGGCAACGCTTCAGGATGACTATGAGTGCATTTATTGTATAGTTGATTTACACTCAATAACTGTAAGGCAGGAGCCCGCAGACTTAAGACGCAGAACATTAGAGGTTTTGATGCAGTATTTAGCATCGGGCATTGACCCTGAAAAATCTGTAGTTTTTATTCAGTCGCATGTAAGTGCACACGCAGAGCTTTCATGGGTTTTGGGTTGTAACTCACAAATCGGTGAACTTTCCCGTATGACGCAGTTTAAGGAAAAGTCAAAATCACACGCTGACAATATTAACTCAGGTTTATTCACATATCCCGTTTTAATGGCAGCGGATATATTGTTATACCAGGCAGATTTGGTTCCTGTTGGACACGACCAGCTTCAGCATATTGAGTTAGCCAGAGATGTCGCAAACCGATTCAACCATTATTACAGCGATACATTCACAGTGCCCGAGCCTTACATTCCAAAGGTAGGGCAGAGAATTATGAGTCTTCAGTCGCCTGAAAACAAGATGTCAAAATCAGACCCTAACCCTAACGGATGCATAAAGCTTTTAGATGATACTGACACTATTATAAGAAAGTTTAAGCGTGCGGTTACGGATTCAGGCAGTGAAATTATAGCATCTCCTGATAAGCCGGGCGTTACAAATCTTTTGTCAATTTACAGTGCAGTTTCAGGAAAGACGATAGAAGAGGCTCAAAAAGAATTTGATGGCTTTGGCTATGGCGACTTTAAAATGGCAGTAGGCGAAACTGTCGCAAATGCCTTGGCTCCCATTCAGGCAGAGTTTAATCGATTGTCTAAGGATAAGGCTTATGTTGAATCTGTTTATAAAAAGGGTGCGGAAACTGCAAACTATTTAGCGGCAAAGACATTAAGAAAAGTTTATAAAAAGGTTGGATTTATTCCAAGATAGGAAACATTATGAGAGTTGATAAATTTTTAAAGGTTTCAAGGATTATAAAAAGAAGAACGCTGGCAAACGATGCCTGCGATGCAGGTAGAGTCTACGCTAACGGAAATGTTGTAAAGGCGTCTTATGATGTTAAGGTAGGCGATGTTTTAGAACTTCGTTTTGGAGAAAAAATCACAAAATTTGAGGTTTTAAAGGTAGCAGAGCACACAACAAAGGACGGGGCGTCAGAAATGTACCGTGTGGTAAATTAGAAAGGAAGAAAAAATGTTTACTATTTTATTTTTAATAGCTATAGTTTACTTACTTATAAATGCCTGGAAAATGAATATATACTTAGGTATTGGTGCGGTTTTAGTGGCGTTGGCATATATTTATTTTAAATGGTATTCTGATTTTTGCGTTGGAAGAGCAAGAAATGTTTACCGTAAAGACGCTAAAAAAGCAATGGAGTGGTTCTCGCGTGCGTACAAGCGTGGGATGAACATAAAGCAACTTGAAACTTACGCTTATTATCTTTTGCGTGAGGGAGAGATTGAGCTTTCTGAAGAGATTTATAAAAATATCTTAAATCAGAACTTAGCTAAGGATACAAGACTTAAAATTCGTACAGACTATGCGGTTCTGCTTTTAAAAACAGGAAGAATTGACGAGGCTATAGAAGAATTAGAAGAGGTTACTCTAAACTATACAAACACCACGATTTACGGAAGCTTAGGCTATCTGTATCTTTTAAAGAATAACAAAAGAAGAGCAGAAAGCTATAACCTGGAGGCTTATGAATATAACTCGGATGACCCCGTTATTTTAGACAACTTAGTTCAGTTATATATCAGAATGGAAGACTATAACGAGGCTAAAAAGTATGCTGATGAATTACTGGAAAAGAAGCCTTATTTCGTAGAAGCCTATTACGATTCTGCTTTTGTGTATATGAAGCTGGGAGAACTCGACAGGGCAAAAGAAATTTTAGAGGATGCTAAAAATTGCAGAATTACTTTTATGTCAACAGTTAAGGAAGAAGATATTGAAGAGTTTTCAAATTGTTTAGAGAGCGGAAAAGAATTTAAGTATAAATTAGGTGCGTTTACAGACGAAATTGAAGAAGAAAAACCTCAAAAGCTCATTTATGCAGACGATGAAGATGAAGAAGCAGAAGAAGGAAATATAGCTATAGAATATGATGGGGAAAACGATCCATTTATTTAAATTTAAAGGTTTGAAAAATGAACAAAAAAACTTATAACACCCTTGAATTTAATAAGATATTAAGTCAGCTTTCAGGTTTTACCGAGAATGAAAAGGTAAAGACGCGGATTTTGGGTCTTACGCCTGAAACTGACATTGCTTTAGTGCGTGAAAGGCTTTGTGAAACTACTGAAGCTGCCGGTGTAATTCTGCGCCGTGGAAATCCGCCCGGATTTAAAATAACAGATGTTACGGGCGGTGTGCTTCGCACGGAGCGTGGCGGAATTATGTCTATGGCAGAGCTATGCGCATTATCCCGCACACTTAATCTTTCAAGGAAAATTAAGGCTTATATAACTGACGATAAGGCGTCGGAAAATACAAGCCTTTTTGCTTTGACCGAAACTCTCCAAAACTTAAA
>JAZSJX010000071.1:0-15424 GCA_045534535.1 Congzhengia sp. | reverse complement strand
AGGTCTGAAATGTCTTTCATAGAACATATCAATAACTAAAGGATCTCCATTTCTTATTTCGTCATTATAACACTGATTTATCTCGTCAAAAAGCATAAAATCTTCAAATTCACAGCCCACTATTTCTTTAAATTTCTTTCTAATACTGTCAAGGTCAGAATTTCCCTTCGAGAACTCTATGTTATACATAAGCGACGGCAGTACAGAATACGGGGTATTTATCGTACCCCATACAGCATACGATATGTCCTCAATACCTGCATCAACACAAATCGGAACCTCACGCTCTGTAACTCTGAGTGTGAATGCGTTATCAGGAGCAATACCTATCCAGTTCCAAGCAGCACCAACAAAAAGAATTTCTCTGTTGAATTTTTTAAGTTTTTCTATAACTCCTGTGTATTCTTCAACTGGATGATAAAAATATTCCCAATATGCAATTGAAACTTCTTCAGGCAACTGATATTCCTGTAATATTTCATCAACCTTTTCTTCAGGATATTTTTTTCTGAGGTCAGCAACTGTATGTAAAAGCATATCGTGCCAGATTGAAGGCTTTTCATAGCCGTATTTTTTCAAAATCTCACAAACTCTGTTTAGATGCTTTACAAATATCGTATATTTGTCCTCTTCCCCGTAAAGCGTTTTATATCTACCTTCACCAAGGCCATAGGTTTCATCCATACCTATGTTGATTTTTCTTGATGTAAAGCATTCAGACACAGTTTTAATCATACCTTCTATAAGCTCATATGTTTTATCATGCCCTGCTAAAAGCACACCCTGTGCATCTCGTATACCATTGTATACAGTTTCTCTTTGAAATATCCTTGCAAGATGTCCTAAAACCTCAATACACGGAATCAATTCTAATCCTATACTATCACAGTAATCATTTATTTCTTTTAATTCTTCTTTTAAATACCTTCCTCTAAAGTGTCCAAAATAAGGGTGTCCTTCAATCTCATATGAAGTTTCAACATAGAATAGCACATAGTCATATCCCATGTCCTTAAGTATTTTAGCATACTTTTTGGACTGTTCAACATTCAGTCCGTTTCCCTCTTGACTTAGCATAACTCCAAATTGTTTGAACATATTCTACTCCTCCATATATTGAATTATTTTATCAATTTCTTGATTGTTTCAAATTATATCACAAAGGATATACAATGTCAACAATGTAGCAGGTTTAATTCAATTTGTTTTGTTATAAGATTCAATAAAATTACGCATTTCGTTCTCAGCGTCTTTTACCTCAGCTAAAAATTCCGTTGCAGAAACCCTTGTAGCACCATTTCCAAAAATTATAATCTGCTCTAAATTATCCGATGTTGCAACCTTAACCCTATAATCCTTAGAAAGCTTTTTTGATGTTTTTTCGATGTAACTGTCAGCAGTTTCAGCCTCTTTTGTGTACACTACGGTTATGCCGTTAACCTCTTCTATCTCGCCTTTGTTTCCACGAACCTTGTATGCATCAAAAACCAAAATCACATTATTTTGCTTAATCGCCCTGTAGTTGCATATTCTGCTTATCAAAAGCAGTCTTGCGTCCTCTAAATTTTCCTCCGCAATTTTTTTAAGCTCTTCCCATGCAAATATTATGTTATAGCCATCAATAAGCAAATATTCAGGCCCTTTCAAAGTAGGTTTTGCCTTGTAGTTTACGGTAACTTCCTTTTGAGTTCTCATAGGCTTCGGCGTTTTCCTTTGGATTTTTCCATAAGTGCTTTCAAAAATCCTCAAAAGCTCTTCTTCATCAGCAACAAATTTTCTGGCTTCCTTAGTTGCGATTGGAATTTCAATTTCATCGCTCTTTTTAGACAAAGGCAGGTGCATATAGTCAAAAACCTCGTCCCATCTTACAGTAAATCCCGCTCCATGTGCACAAAAAACTGAATTCGGCGTGTTTTCTAAATCAAGGTCTGCGTTATATCCGATTTCTTTCACTATGTCATCTTGCTCTTTGCACACATCGTATCCTTTAAATATACACGAAAGTCTGCCTGTGCCGTGTGTGTATGAAATGACATCTGAATGATAATCCCGGATTTTAGATACGGGTGCCACGCCTGAAATCACGCTCGTTGCAGTTTTTGTTTGGGGGGCATTAAAGTCCGCTCCCATTCTTTGAAGGTCAGACATTGCTCTGCCTACAGACTCTGTCGGAACTTCTAAATTAAAACTGTAATACGGCTCTAAAAGTACACTTTCAGCCTGCATTAACCCCTGTCTTACCGCTCTGTATGTGGCTTGTCTGAAATCGCCACCCTCAGTATGCTTTAAGTGTGCTTTTCCATTAACTAAAGTTATTTTAACATCCGTTATAGGTGCACCCGTTAATACTCCCTTATGAGTTTTTTCGTTCAGATGTGTTAAGATGAGCCTTTGCCAGTTTTTATCTAAAACATCCTCGCTTACATCAGACGAAAATACAACTCCGCTACCCCTTTTGCCCTCTTCAATTAAAAGATGCACCTCGGCATAGTGGCGAAGCGGTTCAAAATGACCAACACCCTCTACAACATTTTTAATTGTTTCTTTATATATTATACTCCCTTGGGCAAACTCTGCCTTTATACCAAATCTATCCTCTAATATGCGTTTTAAAACCTCCAACTGTACTTCGCCCATAACTTGCACATCTATTTTTTGAAGATGCTCATTCCAAAGAACATGCATCTGTGTTTCCTCTTCTTCAAGTTTTCTAAAAATCGCAAGTGTGGTTGTTAAATCGCTGTCGGGCGGCAAAACTACAGAATAGGTAAAAACAGGCTCTAAAATCAAGCCGTCAGAGTCAGGCTCTTTTCCTAACCCTTCGCCCGGATAAGTCTTTAATAGACCTGGAATGGCGCAAATCGACCCTCTAAAAACCTCTTGCACACTTTTGTACTTTGCACCCGAGTATACTCGAAGTACGTTTACCTTACTTTCCCACTTTTTGCCCTTTAAAATTGACTTAACCTTTAAGCTTCCACTCGTAATTTTCATAAAGGTTAGTCTTTGTCCCTTATCATCTTCTGACACCTTAAAAATCTTAGCACCAAAATCCTCGCTGTGCCTTTTCTCGTTTGTGTGCTCTAAAACACCATCTAAAAATTCTTTTACGCCCTCGTTTTTCAGTGCTGAGCCAAAGAAACAAGGGAAAACCTTGCGAGATAGGATTGCGTCATTTATAGATTTTTTAGATATGCTCTCGTTTTCTAAATACTCATCTAAAAGGTCTGACGATACAGTTGCAATATTTTCGTAAAAATCGTTGTTCTTGCATGAAAAATCAATACATCCTGAATCTAATTTATCGGTTAAATCACATAGCACTTTTTCTTTGTCAAATGAATCTAAATCGGTTTTGTTCACAAATATAAAGGTTGGAATATCATAATGTTTTAAAAGATTCCAGAGAGTTTCTGTATGGCTCTGTACACCGTCTGTGCCGTTTATAACCAAAATGGCATAGTCATGCACCCGAAGAGTTCTTTCTGTTTCTGCAGAAAAATCAACATGTCCGGGTGTGTCAACCAAAGTAATTTCGGTATCGGCAAAACTTAAAACTGCCTGTTTTGAAAAAATCGTAATCCCTCTGTCTTTTTCAATTATATCTGTGTCTAAAAAAGCATCTTTGTGGTCAACTCTGCCTATTTTACCTATACTTCCAGAGTTATAAAGCATAGCCTCTGAAAGCGTGGTCTTGCCCGAGTCGACATGTGCTAAAATTCCTATAACAAGTCTTTTCATAAGTTTAGTCCTTTTAGAAAAAATATATTTTTATTATACAATAAAATGAGGTAATTTGCAAATAAAAAAGGCTTCGCATAAGCGAAGCCTTGAAAAATCGATAAAACAAATTATCTTTTTGAAAACTGTGGAGCACGACGAGCGCCTTTTAAGCCGTACTTCTTTCTTTCCTTCATTCTTGGGTCACGAGTTAAGAAACCAGCCTTCTTAAGTAAAGGTCTGTATGTTTCTTCATCTGCTTCCAATAATGCTCTTGAAATACCATGACGGATAGCACCAGCCTGACCTGTGAAACCACCACCAACAACATTTACGAAAATGTCGAATTTACCTTCTGTTTTTGTTAAAACTAAAGGCTGGTTAACAATGATTTTTAATGTTTCTAAACCGAAATACTCGTCTAATGTTCTGCCGTTTATTGTGATGTTGCCTTTACCAGGTAAAAGTCTTACCCTTGCAACTGATTTTTTTCTTCTTCCTGTACCATAGAAAAAGTCTGCCATTATGCTCTCTCCTCCTTATTTAATGTCAAAAGCCCAAGCTTCAGGCTTCTGTGCTGCGTTTTCGTGTTCTGCACCTGCGTAAACTCTTAATCTTGTTAAAGCTTTTGCGCCAAGTGTGTTATGTGGGAGCATACCCTTAACAGCCTTCATCATAGCAAATTCAGGCTTTTCTGCCATAAGCTTGCTGTACTTAACCTCTTTAAGACCACCAACATAGCCTGTGTGTCTGTAATAAACCTTCTGGTCAAGCTTCTTGCCTGTTAAAACGGCTTTAGCTGCGTTAATGATGATAACGAACTCACCACAGTCAACATGAGGTGTAAATTCAGGTCTGTGCTTTCCTCTTAAGATATCAGCAGCCTGAACTGCAACTCTACCTAATGGTTTTCCATCAGCATCTATAACGTACCATTTTCTTTCAACTTCAGAGGCTTTCGCCATAAATGTACTCATTATAAATTCCTCCTGTTATTTTGTTTTTCTCTGTTCATTTTGCAACATTAGATATTATAAAACAGATTAAACCTTTTGTCAAGTACTTTTTTTGTAAAAATTAAAATATATTTTTAAAACTCCGTTTTTCTTCGTTTTGCTCTTGTTTTCTCTTAAATGCTCAATGTCTATTTTTATTTTTTGTCAATAAAATCCTTGATTTCACTGTGAATTTCTGAAATTCCCTTGATTTTATCTTCATCTGCACAGTATACTCTTTTCCAGCCTAAATGTTTGCAGACACCCACTGCATTTTCATACGCTTCAATAAGGTAGTCCTTGTTTTTTTCGTGAATATCCTTATCCTTTTTACCTGTGATTTTATTGTTTCTGTCTTTCATAAGCCTTTGTGCACACTCAGGCGGCATATCAAGGAAAATCACGCTGTCTGGTTTTGGAAGACCAAGCTTGTTATATTCAAAATCGGAAAGCCAGTCTATAAACTCACTCTTATCGCCATCTATTTTCATAGCCTGATGGACTATGTTTGATGTTACATACCGGTCGCAGATTATCGTTCCGCCGTTTTCGTAAAACTCGCCCCATTTTGTTTTATAGCTTGCGTATCTGTCAATTGCATAAAACGACGATGCTGCATATGCATTAACATCGTTGGGATTTTCACCTAAGTCCCCCGCTAAATACCTTTTAACAGGCATACAAAAATCGCTTTCATAGTCGGGAAAAGATATAAGCCTTACGCTCTCACCTTTATCTTTAAAATATTCATATAATAGTTTTGCCTGGGTTTCTTTACCGCTTGAGTCAACGCCCTCAATTACTATAAGTCTTCCCATCACTTTTCCTCCGAAAGATATTTTGCTCTCATATCTAGTGCTTTTCCGCAGGTCATTTTGCCCTCAGGACATGCACCTGCCACACATGACGGTCCTGCCTTTTTAAACAGTGTTGGCGCAACCTCTTTTACCAAAGCAAGCATCTGGTCAGCCAGATCTCTTATTTCCCACTGTGCCCTTGTACAGCATCTGTGATGGAAAAAGTTTATAAGGCTTCTTGCGTTCATTGTAACTACCATTTTCGTTTCACAGGCATTCGGAAGAACAAAACGAGCATCCTCAATCGCAGTTTTTTCCGCCTTTGTTTTTGCCTGTTTTTCGTCTATACCTTGCGAAATAAGGTCTTTATAATGCTTTTCAAAAAGAATCTGTGTAAGCTCATCATAGGCTTTTTGGTCGTTTTCCATCGTTTCTATAAACAGTTTTTTAGCCTTTTCATTGTTTTCAATTTCAGGAGGTGTTATGTATTCAAACATTCCCTCCTTAACATACCTTTGAGATTTTACGCTATAACTTGCAATCCTGTGGCGAGTAATTTGTGCAAGTAAACTTCTGCTTACACCCTCGATGCCAAATGTAAACGACACATGCTCAATAGGACTTGCATGTCCTAAGCTCATCAGCATATTTAAGAATTTTTCAGTCTTTTCCTCATCTAAACCTTCTAAAATGTTTTCAACTCCGCTTTCAGAATAGCAAAGTTTTGCGGCAGCCGCAACTATTTTCTCAGGGTCCGGGGTGTGTTGAAGTAATGTAACTTTCATCTTATTTCTCTCCTATCAGAATTCTTTTTTCTTTATCTGCCATAAGCTGTTTTTCAAGCTCTGATACATCGCTAAATGGAATAAAATCCCGCATCTTTTCTATAAACTCAATCTCTATTTCTTTTCCGTAAAGGTCGCCATCAAAATCTAATAAAAAAGATTCTATACGGATTATTTCCTTTTCGTCAAAACTGGTTTTTCCAACATTTGTGATTGCTTTATATGTTTTTCCGTCAAAAATTACACTTGTGGCATAAACGGCATAAAGAGGCATCACTTTTTTGTTATCTAAAACAATGTTTGCAGTAGGAAAGCCGTATGTTCTTCCCAATTTTTTTCCGCCTATAACCTCGCCCTTTATTTTATAATTTCTTCCTAATATGTTATTTGCAAGCTTAATATCTCCGTTTTCTAAAGCCTTGCGTACAGTTGTGCTTGAGCACATAAAGTCATCTAAATATACAGGCGAAACAACTTTTGTTTCAAATCCGTATTTCTCTCCAAGCTTTTTTAAAAGACTTACATCGCCCCTTGAGTTTTTTCCAAATCTGTTATTTTCGCCAACTACGGCAAGCTTCATATTAAGTTTGTCCACCAGGATATCCTTAACAAATATTTCGGCTTCTAAATCCTTTACAGCGCTAAAATCTTCTAAAAACAAGGTGTCTGTACCCTGCTTTTCAAAAATTTTCTCCTTTTCGCAAGTATCAGTAATTGCTTTTATAACATTTTTACCTTTTAATAGGTTTATTGGGTGTTCTGAAAATGTATAGACTACGGATGTCAGGTTTTTTTCGTTTGATAGAGTGCAAAGGCAGTCTAAAATAGCAATATGACCTTTATGCACGCCGTCAAAGTTGCCTATTGCAACGGCAGTTCCTTTCTGGCTATTGACTTTGCCGTAATCTCCTTTTACAGTTTCCATATTTCCTCCGTTTAATAAAAGCTTTTCTCCATCGCTAAGACTATTTTTTCATTTTCATCTTTTATTGCCTTTAATATGCACAAAAGCGAACCGTTTTCATAAATTCTTATCATTTCGTTCTCTTCGCACTTATTTATGCCAATTTGCTCAGGTCTTAATCTTATACCATTTTTGATTTTCGCTGCATTTTCTTCATTTACATCTATTTTTTTAATATGTGTAAGTACATCCTCTATTGAAATCAAAAGCTCATCTGCCCGTCCGTTTTTTGCAAATTCTTCAATTTCTTCAAAGGTGTGCGAGTTTTGGACTGTGAAAGCCCCGCTTTTTGTCCTAATAAGAGCCGACATCGCAGCACCCGTGCCAAGCTTTTGACCGATATCACGGCAAATGCTTCTTATGTATGTGCCCTTTGAACAGTGGACATCCAGGCTAAAGGATGTACCGTCAAAATCATAGCATTTAATATCGTAAACTGTAATCTTTCTCGGTTTTCTTTCAGTAACAATCCCTTTTCTTGCAAGCTGATAAAGTTTTTGACCGTCAACCTTAATTGCAGAATACATAGGCGGAATTTGTTCCGTTTCACCCAAAAATGAGTTTACCGCATTTATTACATCCTGCTCAGTTACATTAACCGTTCTTTCCTCTAAAATAGTACCGGATAAATCGTCAGTATCAGTTATAATACCTAATTTTACACGAGCGGTATAGCTTTTTTCTGACGCTGTCAAAAGGTCGGAAAGCTTTGTTGCCTTGCCTACTAAAATCGGCAAAACACCCTCAGCATCAGGGTCTAATGTGCCTGTATGCCCCACTCGTTTCATTTTAAAGGTTCTTCTTATAAATGACACCACATCGTGTGATGTCATACCTTTCTTTTTATATACATTAAGAATTCCTATCAAAAAAATTCTCCTTTAAACAGTTTATTCACTCTCAAGCTCTGGTTTTATTTCGTCTAATATTATTTTATCTTTTCCCGAAAGGTCAGCTTTTTTTAGTAAATCAGGGCGTTTTAAATAGGTTCTTTTTAAAGACTCTTTTCTTTTCCACGCCTCAATATTTAAGTGGTGTCCCGAAAGCAAAACCTCGGGAACTTTTTTTCCTAAAAACTCAGGCGGTCTTGTGTACTGAGGATGCTCCAAAAGTCCGTTAAAAATCGACTCGTTTTGAAATGACTCGCTTGATGCTAAAACTCCGGGCACCATTCTTGAAACTGCGTCAACTACAAGCATCGCAGGAATTTCGCCACCCGTTAAAACATAGTCGCCCGCCGATATTTCTTCGTCGACAATTTCTTCTAAAACACGCTCGTCAACGCCTTCATAGTGTCCGCAAAGAATTACGATATGCTCCTTTTTTGAAAGCTCAATCGCTTTTTGCTGATTAAAAACCTTGCCCTGAGGGGACATATAGATTACATAAGGCTTTGATTTTGCCGTTTTTTCTATATCTTTGTAGGCATCATATATAGGCATTGGTTGCATAACCATACCCTCGCCACCGCCGTATGGGTAATCATCAACCCGATTGTGCTTGTCCTTAGAATAATCTCTTATATTTGTGCATTTTATTTCTAAAAGTCCGCTTTTTACAGCTCTTCCAATGATGCTCTCGCCCAAAACATTTTCTATCATTTCAGGAAAAAGCGTTAAAATATCAAATCGCATATCGCTCCCCCTAATCTAATAGTCCGTCAGGGATCAAAATATAAATTTTCTTGTTTTCTAAATCAACATCATTTACAACGCCATCTATAACGGGAATATAAATTTTTTGCCCGTCATTTAGCTTAATTTCGTAAATATCGTTTGCTCCAGTGTTTAAAACATCAGTTAATGTGCCGATTTTTTCTTCATTCTCTATCGCATCTAAACCGATTAAATCCTTTATGTAGTATCTGCCGTCAGGAAGCGGTGTTTTTTCGGTAAAAAGCACCTTTCCTTTCAATTTTTCAGCATCCTCTATTGTGTCAATTCCCGAAAGCTTTATGATAACAGTATTTTTATGAACTCTTGAGCGTTCAATTTCAGCTTCTGTACCATTTTCGTAATAAAGCTTGGTAAGCTCTTCTATATCATATATGTCATCAGTCCACGGGTTTAGCTTGATTTCGCCTCTTATTCCGTGAGTGTTAACAACCTGTCCTATTTCAATAAGCTCCATATTTATCCCTCATTTTAAATAAGGCTGCCTTACGGCAGCCTTTAAATTATGATGCAGCCGAAGTTTTTTCCTTGCGGATTATTTCAGGTGCTTTGCGATTTTCTATGCACTCTTTTGTAATTGTACAGCTTTCGACATTTTCCTCTGACGGAAGCTCATACATAATGTCTAGCATTGCTTCTTCAATAATTGAACGAAGTCCTCTTGCTCCTGTCTTTCTGTCGAGTGCTTTCTGGGCAATAGCCTCTATCGCATCATCTTCCATATTAAGTGTTACATTATCTAACTCAAAAAGCTTTTTATACTGCTTTAAAATTGCGTTTTTAGGCTCTTTAATAATACGAACCAAGGACTCTTTGTCTAGCATATCCAAAGACGCTATAACCGGAAGTCTACCAATAAGCTCAGGAATTATACCAAACTTTAGTAAATCCTGTGGCTCAATTTTTCTTAGAATCTCGCCAACATTATAGTCGTTCTTGCTCTTGACATCTGCTCCAAAGCCCATTGACTTTGACATCGTACGGCGGGAAATAATTTTCTCAATTCCGTCAAAAGCACCACCGCAGATAAACAAAATATTTGTTGTGTCAATTTGCAAAAATTCCTGATGCGGATGCTTTCTGCCACCTGTTGGCGGAACAGACGCAACTGTGCCCTCTAAAATTTTAAGCAGCGCCTGCTGAACACCCTCTCCGCTCACATCACGGGTAATCGAGGTGTTTTCTGACTTTCTTGTAATTTTGTCAATTTCATCAATATATATAATGCCGCGCTCAGCGTCTTCTATAGAGCCGTCAGCAGCCTGAATGAGCTTAAGCAATATGTTTTCAACATCTTCGCCTACATAACCTGCCTCGGTTAGTGTCGTAGCATCAGCTATAGCAAACGGAACATTTAAAACCTTAGCTAAGGTCTGAGCTAAAAGCGTTTTGCCTGAGCCTGTAGGACCAAGCAGTAAAATGTTTGACTTTTGAATATCAACATCTTTGTTATTTGACTTACTGTTTATTCTTTTATAGTGGTTGTAAACCGCAACAGACAATGTCTTTTTTGCAGTTTCCTGACCAATAACATACTGGTCTAAAATTTCTTTTATTTCTTTAGGTTTTGGAAGCCCCTCATAAGATATTTCAGGTGCACCTATATCAAAATTTTCGCCCATATAGCGATTACATAAAGATACACACTCGTTGCAGATGCAAACATCGGGACCTTCAAATATTCTTATAACTTCGTTTTCGTATTTTCCGCAAAAACTGCAACGAAATGATGATTTATGTTCATCCCTTGTTGACATACAAAAACACAGCCTTTCTGCCCGCCAAATTTCTTCGCAAATTTCGGGCACAACTTGCGAAAAAAGCATTTACTATACTTTTATGTAAATAAAAATAAACTGTGATAAAAAGGGGCTGCAAAATTTAAAGCAGCCCCTGATTTTGTTTAAACCTATTTGCCGATTTCCTTAGCAGATTCAATAACTCTGTCAATCAAACCGTAATCTTTAGCCTCATATGATGACATAAAATTATCACGCTCTGTGTCTTTTGTAATCTCTTCTAAGGATTTACCTGTACGCTGACTTAAAATCTTATTTAAATTTTCTTTAATTTTAATAATTCTGTCGGCGTGGATTTTAATATCGGTTGCCTGCCCCTGCATTCCGCCTAAGGGCTGGTGAATCATAATTTCACTGTTAGGAAGGGCAAAACGCTTGCCGGGTGTTCCCGCCGCTAATAAGAATGCACCCATAGATGCCGCCATACCAACACAAATTGTTGATACATCGCATCTTATGTATTGCATTGTATCGTAAATTGCCATTCCTGAGGTAATTGAACCGCCGGGACTGTTGATGTAAAACTGAATATCTTTATCAGGGTCTTCCCCTTCTAAAAATAACATCTGTGCAACAATTAAGCTTGCAGTTACATCATTAACTTCTTCACTTAAGAATATTATTCTGTCTTTTAAAAGTCTTGAATAGATGTCATAGGAGCGTTCTCCTCTGCTTGTCTGTTCCACTACTACCGGTACTAAGCTCATAATTTTACCTCCACTATATTTATGACTTAATTATTCAGCGTCCTCAGCCTTTTTCTTTGTAGTTGTTGTCTTTTTTGTTGTAGACGCTTTTGTTGTTGTAGACTTTGTTGTTGTCTTCTTTGTTGCAGAAGATGTTGTTTTCTTTGTTGTGGTTGTCTTTTTAGCAGGCTCTTTTACTTCTTCGCCTTCCTCTTTTTTAGCTGCTGTCTTTTTAGGTGCAGTTTTTGACCACTTAGCATTTTCAACGATAAAGTCTAAAGCTTTTGAAATCTTAAGATCAGATTTAATAGCTTCAATATCTTCATCACGCATAAATGATTTAACCTTGTCAAGCTCCATATTATAGCTTTCAGCCAATTTCTTCAGCTGCTCTGTAACATCGTCTTCTGAAACCTCTAATTTTTCTTCTTTTGCAATCTGCTCTAAAGCAAGTGTGCCTTTAACCTGAAGCAGTGCATTAGGCTTAAGCTGTTCTTTAAACTGTTCAATAGTTGTACCCATAAAGCCTAAGTACTGTTCAAAAGAAATACCCTGCTGTGCCATACGGGCATTATTTTCACGAATTGTGCTTTCAATACGGGACTCTACCATACAATCAGGAACATCAACTTCCATCTCTTCTACGATTTTGTCAACGCAGGCATTTTCCTTTTCCTGTTTTGTACGAGCAGCAGCTGCCTCTGTCAATTTCTTTTTGATGTCTTCTTTAAGTTCTGCTAAAGTATCAAATTCACTTACATCTTTAGCAAACTCGCCATCTAATTCAGGTAATTCTTTTACGCTGATTGAGTTAAGCTTTGTTTTAAATACAGCTTCTTTGCCCTTTAACTCTTCTGCGTGGTAATCTTCAGGGAATGTAACTGTTACATCAAACTCATCACCGATCTTTTTACCAATAATCTGGTCTTCAAAACCGGGGATAAACTGACCGCTGCCAATTACAAGGTCAAAGTTTTCGCCTTTGCCGCCTGCAAATGCTACACCGTCAACAAAGCCTTCAAAGTCAATGTTTGCTGTGTCGTTCTTCTTAACTGCACGATCGTCAACACTAACCTGTCTTGAAGCTCTTTCCTGTCTTTTGGAAAGTTCTTCATCAACATCTTTATCACTTACAGTATGTACAATATCTTTAAGTTTTAAACCTTTATATTCACCAAGTTTTACCTCAGGCTTAACTGTAACAGAAGCTAAAATTACCAAATCCTTATCTTTTCCGATTTCCTTTACATCAACCTTAGGCATATCAACAGGCTCTAAGCCCAACTCTTTTACTGCCTCATCATAAGCCCCAGGCAATACACTGTCTATAGCGTCATCATAAAAGATTCCTTCGCCGTAGGTCTTTTCGATAAGTTTTCTTGGAGCCTTACCTTTTCTAAAACCCGGTACCGTAATTTTCTTTACATTTTTCTTGAATGCCTCATCAACTGCAGCAGCAAATTTTTCTGCTGAGATTGTGATGGTAAATTCAACTGTGTTTTTTTCTTTTTTTTCTAAAATAGCTGACAATTTCTTATCCTCCCTATATAAACTCTCATCTGTGTATTATAGCACAATGTCAAAGCAAATTTCAAGTCCTAAATTAAAATAATGTAAAATTGTGTAAAAATGTTTTATTTTTCCCAATAGACGCCTTAAAATTTGGTCTATATGCTATATTAAGAATAAAAAAACGCTCTTTAGGAAAAATAGTAATATAAACTTTGAAAGGAAGGAACTTAAATTATGAGTATTTTAAAAGGTGCAAGAATCATCTCATTACTTTTTATACTATGTGCATTAAGTTTCGGACTTTACTTTAATTTTTCCGAAACAGGACCTAACGCATATGTAAATTCTGCTGTTATGGTTTTTGCGTATAAATAAATCATATGAGGTGTATATATGAAAAATAATATGACAGATAAAGAGTATCAGAATTATGTCGACAAAAAAACTCCGAACTCGCCACTTTTAAAAGATGTATGTTTGGCGTATCTTGTAGGAGGTCTTATCTGTATTATAGCTCAGCTGATATTTAACGGCTACAAGGCTGTAGGGTTTAGCTACGACCAGTGCAATATAGGAACATCAATTACTATGGTCTTTTTAGGTGCTCTTTTTACAGGAATCGGATGGTATGATGACCTTGCAAAGCACGCAGGTGCTGGAACAATTGTTCCGATTACGGGTTTTGCAAACTCTATCGTATCACCCGCTATGGAATTTAAAAGTGAGGGCCTTGTTTTAGGACTTGCGGTTAAGATGTTTACGGTTGCAGGGCCTGTATTGGTTTATGGTATTACCGCATCTGTTGGTGCAGGCATCATTTATTATTTTTTACAAATGTTTAAATAAAGCCATTCGCATAAGCGAATGGCTTTATTTAACAGGTTGTTCTCTCTATATTTGCGCCAAGCCCACGAAGTTTTTCGTCTAAACATTCATACCCTCTGTCTATGTGGTAAATGTCGTAAACCTCCGTCGTTCCCTTTGCTGCAAGTCCTGCTAAAACAAGTGCTGCACCGGCTCTTAAATCACTTGAAACTACCTTTGTTCCCGTCAAATTCTTTTTCCCCTCAATTATGGCACAATGTCCTTCAACTTTAATATCTGCACCCATTCTTATAAGCTCGTTTGCATGCATAAATCTATTTTCAAAGATTGTTTCTGTAACTATACCTGTACCTGATGAGAGTGCTAAAAGCGACATCATCTGTGCCTGCATATCAGTTGGAAATCCGGGAAAAGGAAGCGTTTTAACATCAGCAGATGTGTATTTTGTTGCGCCCTTAACTCTTACCGACTTTTCCTGAACTAAAACATCCGCTCCAATTTCAGTAAGCTTTGCAGTAATCGGTTTTACATGCTCAGGAATCATATTTGAGACGGTTATATCCCCACAGGTTATTGCAGAAGCTAACATAAAGCTCCCTGCTTCTATTCTGTCAGGCATAACAGTGTGGCTTGCCGGTGTTAAAGACTCCACTCCTGTTATTTTTATTGTGTCTGTTCCTGCACCCTTTATTTTAGCACCCATCTTTTTTAAAAAGCGTGCTAAATCTTCTATTTCAGGCTCAGCTGCAGCATTTTCAATCGTTGTTTCCCCTTCTGCTAAAACAGCCGCCATTAAAATGTTTTCCGTTGCACCTACACTTGGAAAATCAAGGTATATTTTTGTGCCTGTAAGTTTTTTACAGCTCACCTCTACATAGCCATAGCCTTTACTTATTTTCGCCCCCATCAGTTCAAAACCCTTAAGGTGCAGATCAACAGGCCGAGAGCCTATGGGGCATCCGCCCGGAAGCGATAGTCTTACCTTTTTCATTCGTGCAAGCAGCGGGCCTAAAACCAAAAAAGAGCCACGCATACGACAAGTTAAGTCATATGGCGCAGTTGTCTGTCTTATTTTTTCGGCATCTATAATAACTTCATTTTTTTTGCTGAAAACTATTTCTGCACCAAGACACGATAAAATTTCACACATCACATCTATGTCAGTAAGCTTCGGTACATTTATAAGTGTGGTTTTACCCTCTTGTAAAATTGTAGCCGCAAGAATTGGGATTGCCGCATTTTTTGATCCTGAAATTTCAATTTTTCCTATTAAGCCATCTGATTTTTTTATAATAAACTTGTCATTTTTTTGCATTTTGAACCCCTTAATTTTTTCTTCAATTTAATTATAACCTCTTTTCATATTTTGCATACTAAGAATAAAAAGATGTATAAGGGTAAATATGAAAAGAAACAAGCAATATTATATAATTTTTTGCGTTTTTCAAACAGCTGGAATATTTGACAAATTTCGTTAATTATGTTAACATTTAATGCATATTAGTATATATTATATATTTTGTTATATACTCACTATGAGGAGGTCTTATAAATTGAATTCTCTAAAAAGCACAAAGAAAAAAGAAGGATTTTTCAGGTCGGCTAAAGAGCAAATTCGCAAAAACAAAGGTCCTTTTATAGTATACACGATTTTAAGAATTTTTGTTA
>JAZSJX010000019.1:0-7443 GCA_045534535.1 Congzhengia sp. | reverse complement strand
CAAACTCAGTATTTTTACATTTCCTGCACACATAATGCGGCGGAAGTGAGTTTATTTCAGTGATACCAATAAGATAAGCAATAAACGAAGAACCGACAGAACCTCTCGAGCCTACTAAATAGCCGTCAGACAACGACTTTGTAACAAGCTTTTGAGCAATCATATACATAACGGAAAAGCCGTACTTTATAATAGGCACAAGCTCTTTGTCCATTCTGTCGCGGACAATCTGCGGCAGATTTTCACCGTAAAGCTCGTGTGCTTTCTCTTCAGACATTCTCTTTATATCCTCTGTCGCGCCAGGCATTTCAGGCGGATAGGTTTCTTCTGGTATAGGAATTATTTCTTCCGTCATATCTGCTATTAAATTCGTGTTATGAACAACAATTTCATACGCCTTTTTCTTGCCCAAATACGAAAACTCATTTAACATTTCCTCGGTTGTTCTGAAAAATAAAGGTGCCTGATTTGCGGCATCATCATAGTCTTGCCCTGTAAACAAAACCTCACGGTATATCGCATCTTCCGGATGTATAAAATGAACATCGCATGTAGCTACTACAGGTTTATTAAGTTTTTCCCCGAGCGCAACAATTTCGCGATTAATTTCTACCAAATTATCCTCTGATGCTACCTCATCGTCTCTTATTAAAAACGCATTATTGCCCAGAGGCTGAATTTCTAAATAATCATAAAAACTTGCAATTTTTTCTATCTCGTCGTTTTTTTTGCCCGATAAAATTGCTCTGTAAAGTTCGCCAGCTTCACAAGCACTGCCTATAATAAGACCTTCTCTGTGCGCTTCTAAAACCTCTCTTGAAATTCTTGGTTTTTTATAAAAATTATCTATGTGAGATGTTGAAACGAGCTTGTAAAGGTTTGATAGACCAGTCATATTTTTAGCAATTAAAATTATGTGATAAAGGTCTGTGTATCTTGTTACTGACTCTTCTGTGAGCTTATCATTTATTTCAGAAATGTCCTCAATACCCTCTCTTTTTATCATTTCTATAAAGGCGTTAAAAATCTTTGCAGTTACTTCAGCGTCATTTATCGCTCTGTGATGCCCTTCAAATGTAAAGCCCAATGCCTTTGCAACATTATTTAATTTATGACGCTTGATTTTTTTTACAAGTCGTCTGCTGAGCGCTAATGTGTCAATATATGTAAAGTCAAAATCGATTCCTAGCTTTTCACAGGTTTTCTTTAAAAATCCTACATCAAAGTTTGCGTTGTGAGCAACCAGTACTGAACCATCGCAAAAACTTAAAAATTCACCGATAACAGTTTTTGTATCATCTGCATCCTTTACCATTTCGTTTGTGATTCTGGTAAGCTCTGTTATGCGAGGAGGAATTTCTTTCTGCGGATGTATGAATTTAGAAAAACGGTCAATTATTGCACCATTTTCTACCTTTACACCTGCAATTTCAATTATTTCATCAAATTTAGCGCTAAGACCTGTTGTTTCAATATCAAAAACTACAAAGCTACCTGAAATGGGCATAGATTTATTGCCATATACGAGCTTTGCTTCTTCCCCCATAATGTAGCCTTCCATACCGTAAATTATTTTAATTCCGTTCTTTTTACCCGCAGAAAACGCATCAGGATATGCCTGAACAACGCCATGGTCAGTAATTGCAATCGCCTTATGTCCGTAAGATGCAGCAAGTGATATAAGCTCTTCCGTTTTTGCAACAGAATCCATAGCCGACATAACAGTATGGGCATGAAGCTCTACTCTTTTTACCTCTGCATTATCTTCTTTTTTCGACACCTTAACGACCTTCATATCGTCAATCTTTACAGTTACTTCCCGTTCGAAAGAGTCATACTGAGCCAAGCCCTTAACACACACAGCCTTTGCAGATTTCAGCTTTCCTTTAAGCTCCTTATACTCCTCATTTTTCATAAAGCATTTGCAGGTAACTGAACCTGTACCGTCAGAAATATAGATGAAGAAAATTACTTTTTCGTTTTTTATTTCTTTTATTTCAGAAGAGATGATTTTTCCTGATACAATAACCTTCCCTGTGTATTCGTTCACATCACACATCTGTGTAATTTCGCCCGAAAAATCCTTGCCTATTAAAACATCTTCCTTTTTTTCTTCATCATTTTTTACTTTTGAAACTGTCTTAGTAACCTTTTTTTCTGTTGCCTTATTCGCAATTTCAGATGAGCCTGCAACAAGCTCGTTCTTCTTATCCTCAAGCCTTTTTAAAAGGTCATTTTCGTCTTTTTCGTTATCTTTGAAAATAACTTTTATATTTTTATTAAAGGTGGTGTAAATAATATTTTCAATATATTCGTTTACTTTTTGGTCAGTAAGTGTTTTTTCACCGCCAAAACGCAATGAAATTTCTAGAACATCATCTAAAATTTTTGCAGTGCTTCCTGTTAAAATGTTGCTTAAGGATTGCTTTTCTGAGCATACAATATCGCAAATACAGTTATAGAACTGCTCTTCGTTTTCGGTAGTTAATTCAAAATTTTCATATTTAAAGGATAAATTTATTTTTTTAACCCCAAATTTTTGAAAAACTCTCTCTTTAAACTCTTCAATCGGCATAACGCAAGGAAATTCTTCACAAAAAATCTCTACATTCATAGACATATCATCTTTTTTAACCTTGCATGAAGTAATATGGGTTTTATTATTGGACGCCGCAAACTCTTCATCTGTAAGCTCTGCCATTAAGTCTACCATTTGTACTCTCCTTAAAGTTTATCTATCTCTAAAAACAATTCGTCTATAATTTTTTCTTCAGGAACACGCCTTATAATTTCGCCGTTCTTAAAAATAAGACCTTCTCCATTTGCACCGGTTATGCCGATATCAGCGTCTTGTGCTTCTCCAGGTCCGTTTACCACGCATCCCATAACTGCCACCTTAATATTTTTCTGAACGCTTTCTAACCTTTTTGTTACCTCTTTTGCGATACTTATAAGGTCAATACTGCATCTTGAACAGGTAGGACAAGAAACTAAAGATGCACCGTCCTTTTTAAGACCTAACGATTTTAAAATCTCCTTTGCAGCACGGATTTCCTCGCACGGCTCGTCTGTCAACGATACTCTTATTGTGTCGCCTATTCCGTCCGCCAATAAAGCTCCAATTCCTACTGCGGACTTTACAGTACCTGAATATGCAGTTCCTGCCTCGGTAACACCTAAATGAAGCGGATAATCACAACGGCTTGCCATCATTTTATATGATTTTATCATAGTAACAACATCTGAAGCCTTAAGGGAAATAACTATATTTTCAAAGTTTAGGCTCTCTAAAATATCGATATGACGCTGAGCCTCCAAAACCAATCCCTCAGGGCTGTATCTTCCATACTTTTGTGCAATTTCCTTTGAAACTGAGCCGGTGTTTACTCCAATCCTTATGGGCAGATTTCTTTCGCTTGCCGCTTTTACTACCTCTCTTACTTTATCGTCAGAGCCAATGTTTCCCGGATTGAGCCTGATTTTATCAATGCCTGCTTCAATTGATTTTAATGCCATTTTATAGTCAAACTGAATGTCTGCAACAAGCGGAATATCAATGTGGCTTTTTAAAGCCTTTACAACCTCAATGCTCTTGTCGTCAGTTACGGCAAGGCGAACAATATCACAACCTGCGTCTTTAAGACATTTAGTTTGTTCTATCGCAGAAGAAATATCCCCGTTTTTTGTATTGAGCATAGACTGAATTGTAACAGGATACTCTCCTCCTATGCCGATTTTCCCTATTTTAAATTCTTTAGTTTTTCGTCTTTCCAAATAAAACACAACCTTTTATATACTTTAATGTAAATTATACCACAAAAAAGCATCATTTTCAATTAAAAAATAGATTAAATTATACAAGTTTTTAAATAAAAAAAACGGGGATTCCCCGTTTTTTTATCTTACCATTTCCTGAGCCTGCGCAAGTGTTGTTTTGGTTACATTTTCTCCGCCTATCATAAGTGCGATTTCTTCAATTTTTTCACTCTTTGCAAGCTTTTTAATTTGTGTGTTTGTTTTATTCTCGTTTTGCACTTTACTGATTTTGTAGTGATGGTCAGAAAGCGATGCTATTTGAGGAAGATGGGTAACACACAATACCTGTTTCTTTTTTGAAATATCAACAAGCTTTTGACCAACCTTGCCCGCTGCTCTTCCGCTTATACCTGAATCTATTTCGTCAAATATCAATGTGCTTGCAACATCTCCTGCGCTTAGAATATTTTTAAGTGCAAGCATTATTCTTGAAAGCTCACCGCCCGACACAATTTTAGATAGCGGTTTTTCTGGCTCACCTTTATTTGCAGTGAGCAAAAATTCAACTCTGTCATTGCCGTTTTTGTTAATTTCGGTTTCTTCAATTGACACAGAGAAAATTGCATTTTCCATATTAAGCTCTGACAATTCTTTGTTCACTTTTTGTTCAATCTCTTTTGCATATTCTTTACGAAGTTTAGAGATTTTAGCGGAAATTTCTGTTGTGAGCTTGCGTAATCTGTCGACAGTTTCTTTTATTTTTTCTTTATCTAAATCGGCAGATGTTATTTTTTCCAATTCGTTATGCGCATTTTCTAAATATTTTAAAATTGCCTCTTCCGAATCGCCATATTTTCTTTTAAGACGGTAAATTACATCAAGCCTTTCTTCGATTTCGTCAGCAGAAATATCTGCATAGCTTACCTCGTCTAACTTTTTACGAACCGATGAAGTTACATCTTCAATTCCGTACAGAATATCATTCATTTTTTCGTATATTTCAGAAAAATCTTCTGATGTATCACAAAGTGTTTCTATAGCGTTAACCGCCGTTGAAAAAAGATTATATGCACAAACTCCGTCGTTGTTTTCATATAAAGAATCCAAAGCATAAGAGCACTTTTTAATTAAATTGTCGCGATTTTTAACCAAGGCTTTTTTCTCTTTAAGCTCGTCTTCTTCGCCCACTGTAATGTTCGCCTTTTCAATTTCATCAATCTCGAATGTTAAAATGTCAATTTTTCTTAATTTTTCATTTTCGTCTATATCTAATTCCAAAAGTTTCTTTTCTTCGCTTTTTAATTTTTCATATGCATCCCTATACTTAACAAAAATTTCTTTTTCAGGAATATATGCATCTAAAAAGTTTATATGGCATAAGCTGTCCAAAAGTGCCTGGTTATCGTGCTGGCCATGAATATTTATAAGCATTCTTCCTATATCTCTTAAAGTCGATACCGAAACAGTTTTTCCGTTTACCTTGCAGATGTTTTTGCCATCGCAAGTAAGTTTTCTTGAAACTATTAAGCTATTATCATCTTCTGATGAAATATCAAAGTTTTTAAGCCCTAAAACCACTTCGTCTGCAAGATAAAAAAGGCCCTCGACATAAGCGTAATCTTCGCCGTTTCTTATTATTTCACGGCCGATTCGCTCTCCTAAAAGCATATTTAAAGAGCCAATTAAAATTGACTTTCCTGCACCTGTTTCGCCAGTTAATACATTGAATCCATCGTCAAAATTTACATCGGCCTGTTCAATTAAAGCTACATTTTCTATTCTGAGATTAAAAAGCATAAAAAATGTTCCTTTCCTTAAAATCAGCTCTTAATCAAAAGTTTAATTTTTTCGGTAACAAACGATGCAGACTTTTCGTTTTTGGCAACACATAAAAGTGTATCATCGCCTGCAACACATCCTATGATTTCATCAATTCCAAGCGTGTCAATAACAAAACCCACCGCTTGTGCCATACCGCCGTGCGTTTTGATAACAACCAAGTTCTGTGCATATTCAACTGACACGACTGAATTTACCAAAATAGGATTAAAATTTTTGTCAGAAGCGGTATTTTCCCTTGTTGTGCTCTGGGCGTATTTATACACACCATCATCGCTTAAAACCTTTACTAATTTTAAGTCCTTTATATCACGCGAAACCGTTGCCTGAGTTACATTATATCCCGCGTCAGAAAGCTTTTTGGCAAGCTCTTCTTGTGTGTCGATATTATATTTTGATATTAAATCAAGAATTTTTGAATGCCTGCTGAGTTTCATAAAACCTATCCTTTCATCATTTCTCTTTTTTTAAGAGCTTATTGTGAAGTGCACCAAAAAATTTATACTCTTTAAATCTTATAAGCTTAAATGGTTTTTCAGCCATTTTTATAATAAGCGTATCGTTATAAGCAAGAGTTCCGAAAACTTCACTGTCTGACGCTACAACAACATCGTTACCATCTTCAGACACCGAAACCACTTTAACAATTTTTTCGGGCGGTGCAATAATTGTACGAGAGTACATTTTGTGAGGACAAATCGGCGTAATAATTAAAGAATCGAGTGCAGGGTCAACAACAGGACCCCCTGCCGAAAGCGAATATGCCGTAGAACCTGTTGGTGTTGAAATTATTATTCCGTCCGCCCTGAAGTCATCAACATATTCATTATCAATATACACATCTAACGCCAGAATCTTCAAAGTGGAATTTCCGCGAGTTATAACAAAATCATTTAATGATGTGGTTTTTTTGCCGTCAGGCAAAGTTGCTTCGAGCATCATTCTGTTCTCAATTACAAAATCACCCGAAATGAGCCTGTCAATTCCCTCTTTGATTTCATTTGTCTCGATTTCGGTCAAAAATCCAAGTTTTCCAAGATTTATGCCTACAACTGGTATTCCTAATTCAGAGGCACTTTTTGCGACAGACAAAAGCGTTCCGTCGCCACCTAACACGATAAACATATCGATTTTAGACAAATCGCTGGTATATTCAGAATTCTTTATTACAGTTTCGTGTTTTTTATCAAAAACATAAATGTTGGCTCTTTTTCCTATGTACTCCGCAACGATATTAGAAAGAGAAAAGTTTGTATCCTTCTTTTCGTTTACAACGAGTAAAATATTCATTTTAAAAGCCTCCTTCTGCCCAAATCTAATAAATATACATTTACAATGTATATTATATTAAAAAAATACATTTTTTTCAAGTATTATTTGAAAAATATACAAAAATTTAGCGGACACTTTTTTGTGTCCGCTAAATTTACTCATCTACAGTTTCAATATTTCCTATATAATCCTCAAGTTCACTTTTTATAACCGTAACTTTAGGTCCGTATATCACCTGTACACCGTTTCCTTTTTTTATAACACCCGATGCTCCTGTTGCCTTAAGACCCGTGTCATCGACTAAATTTGCGTCTTTTACTGTAATCCTGAGCCTTGTTGCACAACAGTCGATGTCGGATAAGTTTTCTTTTCCGCCTAAAGAAGCTAAAATGTTTTGTGCTCTGTCATTTTTTCTTTCCTTAGCCTCGTTATAATCTTTTCTTGTATAAAGCTTTGTTTCTTCATCGATATCTTCTCTGCCGGGGGTTTTGTAATTTAGCTTTCTTATTAAAATTCCAAATAGGAAATAATAAATAATAAAATAAACTATGCCGACTATTAAAATATAAATCCAGT
>JAZSJX010000078.1:0-18669 GCA_045534535.1 Congzhengia sp. | reverse complement strand
ATATTTTGAAAGTGCCTGAAGTGCCATTCCTGTAACATCAGGATCAGCCACATCTCCCGATAATGCCCATCCACCGTCAGATGTTTGATTTTCTATAATATGATTTATATACATTTCTCTTGTTGCCTGAATCTTTGCATCGGGATTGCTTGGCAAAACATAGTTACCGCTGTCAAGTGCAATGAGTGCCCATATAGCTCCGTTTACACCTTGCCATATAGTTTTTTCATAATCCCCAAGCGGTGTTAAAAGATTGTAGCCTGCAATATCTTTGGGGTTTTTGCCGATAGAGGTGAGAGCAACTATCACTCTTGAATATTCTGTGTATTTCTTGTTTTGAAGTACACCTCCACAGTCTTTCACATATTTTGTAACCGTCTGATAGTAATTCTCAAAATACTCATCAGGAATATCCATATTACTTCGTGCAAGACCTAAAACCGACCATTCGCCACCAATGGAACCTACAATCGGCTCTTTCACAGTTTCATATAGGTAATTTCCAACGCTTTCTAAAGTAACATTCACTTTATTCGTATCATAAGCAAATGCCGACAAAGAAAGGCTGAAAAGAATTGTGAAACTCAAAAGTATTGATATAAATTTCTTCATTCTAATGCTCCTTTTAAAACGGTGATAGCGAGCAGTCAGTTTTCAAGCTGACTGCTGGCTCTTTTCCGTAAATTTTATTTTGCTATATTCTCACAGAAACGCATGAGAATTGCTGCAACCTGAGCACGGGTTGCGGTAGCTTTCGGTGAAAGTGTGGTTTCACTTGTACCATTTACAAGCCTAGCTTTGTTTGCCCATGAAAGTGCATCTATTGTCCAATCACTTACATCACTTGTATCCGCAAAGTTTGAAAGGTCACTGGCATCACTTACATTATAACCCTGCATTTTTGCAAAACGATAGATAATAAGTGCCATTTGTTCACGGGATATATCACTATCGGGTGCAAACTCTGTGCTTGTGATACCACTTACAATTCCATTTGCAGCCGCCCAAGCAACCGCATCAGAATACCACTGACCTTTAGCTACATCTTTAAAGTTATGTGTGCTTTCAACACTTTCAGGCTTTGCCATTCTGTAAAGAACAGTTACAAGCATAGCTCTTGACATTTTGCTTTCAGGCTCAAACCCGTTATCTGTGCCTTGCATAAGATTGTTTTCATATACATACTTTACAGTTTCATAATGCCAATCGTCTTTTTTAACATCGGCAAATGTGGTTTCTGTGAATGTATTCTTTTTTACTTCTTCCGTTTTTTCTTCTTTTATTTCCTCGTTAGGCTTTTCGGTTTCTTCTTTCTTTTCATCCTCTTTTTTATTGTTATTGTTTGAAGAAGATGAAGAACCTGAATAGAAAGGATCTCCTATATCAGCACCTAACTGACAAGTGTATTGCCACTTGATTGTATCTCCGTTTTTCACTGTAAATTCAGATGCACCATATTCAATAAATGTCTTATTGAGTGTAATCATCCAACCAGAACCACTGCCTGCATCAAATTCGCCAAAGGAATCATAACTAATGCCTTTAAGAGAGAAATCACCGATTGATGCAAGATAAAAACCGCTTTTTGTAGTGCCTGTATGCTGATATGTGAAATTCATTGCATTAAGCAAACGAAGAGTTACATCTGCAACTGTGTCACCTTTGGTAAATGGTACTCGTTTTGAAGAGATAATTGTACCGAGAGCTTTCGGATAAGTCACATTAGATTCGCCCTTCACTCGTTTTCCGTTGTCCGTAAAGCTGATATTTACATATCCGTCGATCTCATCGCCCGAAATATCCCATTCTGTAGAAGGAGCCGATTGAGACGAGTTTGACTTTTCTTTTACTGTTAAAGTGACAGTATGTGCATTGCTTTCTGTTTCATTGTCTTTCGCAACAAAGGTTATTGAATATGTGCCAATACTATCCGGTATGAAAGTATAATAAGCATCTTCAACCGAAACAACTTCGCCGTCATTCACTTTTGCTGCATATGTCAGAGTATCGTTATCTCGGTCTGTGAAAACTGTTGACATACTGAGGGCGTATGTGCCTCCAAGATTAAGCGAAGCAGTTTTGGGTGCTTTTTCACGAATATATGGTGCTGTATTATCACTTGGAAGCATACCTAACTTTACAGTAATATCAGGAAGTATGCTACGGCTATGGAAAGATGTTGTGCTTCCTCTTGTTGTACCCCCACTATCCGGAATATCACGGTGACTTTCTCCGTCATCAGGAAAAGCGGTAACACCGATTACACCAAGACCGATATATCCGTCTGTAAGAGTAAATTCGGTTTCTTCAGTGTTTTCGGGAACAGTGAACTTTATTATAGTTCCTTCTTTGGAGAAATTGTATTGTTTGCCCTCGCTTTTTATGGTTTCTTCGCCAAAACTGTAATGAAGATGAACTCCGCCGTCACCATCTGTATTGTTCTTGTATCCGGGATTATATGTACCTGCAATTTTCGGAATAGGAGTGTGTACACCAATAAGTGCAAGGCTTACTTCATCACCTGCATTTATCGGCTTGCCCGGATGTGTATTGTTCTTTACCTTAAGTTCAACTTTATCGCCACGAACTATCTTGTACGCAATTTCCGTATCAGTAGTTACACGGATAATGTTGTTACCCGATACAATCGGTGCAGTATATACACCGTCTATTGCTTCAAGAACAGTATAGCTTTCACCTTTATCTCCTGATACTGCAACTTCGGTTATATTTCCTTCCGCAAAAGAGGGAGAAAATTTAATTTCTCCGTTTTCACCAATGAAGTAGAGTGTGTCAAGTTCGCTATCCCACGGTTTTTTGTTTGCTTCAGTATAAACCATACTGCCTGCACTTGCTTTGCTTTCAATTCCAAAGTCAACATCGGGAGCATCTGCACCAACGGTAACTACAAAAAGTCCACATCTTGCAGGATCGCTTGCACCGTATAATCCGTCAAAAGAACTTCCGGTTATTTCTATAGCATCGTAAGTAACCTCAACAATCGCAGTTCCTTTTCCGATTGCAGTAAGCTTTCGCCAATTACCGCTGCCATTGGTTGTAGGCTGATTGGGAATAGTCTCAAGACTTATTACATCTTCGCCCGAAAGAATATTAAAATGGAAATCAGGTTCAATAATGTGATTATTGTAGGTAAGGTCAATAATCTGCCAAGCTCTGTATGCTTTTATAGTTTTAGTTTCACCAAGTTCTAAAGAAAGATGATTTTGCTGATTGATATTGAGGAGCACGCTGTCATCACCGACAGTTGCCGCATCGGAGGTCTCTGTAAAATAGTCGGTTCTGTCTGTCGGTAACTTATCATCTTCTGTGTGAAGCACCGTTACAGAATTTCCGATTTTAATATATCCGGCTTTAGTGATTTTACCTTCCATTGACACACGGTAACTAAGACCGCCGTCTGCAGCAAAGTAATGTGTGGATGTACCGTTCTCGTTATCAACGGTTGCAAGTGGTTCATATACCGTATGCACAAAGTAGTTGTTCTGATATTTAAATAATTTTGCCACAGCACCCGTTGTTGTTATAACAGTTTTTGGGTTCTTATACGGCACTTTAATCGTTATTTTACGGGTATCTTCTGTTATGTTAAGTGTTTCTGTTTTGGAGCTATATACCGATGTGTTTTCAGGCGATGCCGTAAATGCATATTCTGCTTCGGGCATTAAAAGGAATTTTCCGTTAACGCCTACCACTTTATAGTCGCCGTAAGAAACACCAAAAGAACCTGAAATCACTTTATCGCTGAAATCAATAATTTCTACCTGCACCTTGCAAAGCTTTACGCTGCTTCCGCTTGATGCAGAGAAAGACAATCCGCCATAAACTTCATCACGAACAGAAATCAGAGAAACATTTTCAGGAACAGATACGGTATAAATTGTGTTTCCGTCTGCCGATTCACCTTTTTCAGCTGCAAGTGCTTCACCAATAATATCTACTCCGTTTGCATCATAGCCGTTTGTAATATAAAATGCCGGAGCAATGTCATCGGGAAGTAATACCGACATATCATAGGTTTCTGCGGAATTTGTTACAGTAAGTATAACTTTATATGAATCCAAAGATGTTGCCATAAAGTCACTTGCAAAAAATTCAAGCTCGTAAGTCCCGCCAAGTGTAGGAGCAAAGCTGAAATTTGCATCAGTCGATACTGCATCTTCGCCGTTTATCTTTACACTAAAGCTAAGCTCATCACCGTCTGCATCGATAAAAAGCGGTGCAAGGTCAATGTTATAGCTTTCACCTGCAATAATTTCAGCCGCTATCGGTTCATTTTGATTTTCTGCAAGTGTAGGAATCTCGTTTTGGACAGCATAACTTATAGTATAGGTTGTGTAGTTATTGCTTGTAGCTTTCGGCTTGGAGTTATAAAGATAAAGTGTCTTTTTTGTCATCCCACCCGAAAGTACAGATGCATACGCAGTAGTTGTTCCCACACCCTGATTAAATGCATTACTACCCGAAATAAACGGCAATTTACCGTCACTTGTTTCAGTTTGTGTCAAATCAAATGCAGCAGTAATTTTGCCATTGATATCATAAGAACGAGGCAAGGTGACAACAATATTTTTATCTTCAAGGGATGCTGAAAGCCCATCAATATCATTACCGTCGGCATCTGTAAATTTCACAAAATTTACACTACCATTGGATGTGGTAATTCCAAGCCATGCACCACTTTCGACCTCATTTACTTCAATTGTTACAGTAACAAAATCAGGACATTCGCCGTTATCGTTGGATGCAGAAAAAATCAATGTATGTGTGCCACCAATAAAACTCTTGAAAAAGTATGTTCTGCCGTCAATAAGAGTCTTTTCATCACCATCTATAAGATAATACTCTTTTGCATTTTTGAAATAATCCTTTAGACTTAGTTCTACGGCAACACCACTATATGTAGATATGCTGTCTGACTCCACCAATCGTTCAGGAGGCGTTGTAGGCATCTCTGCTAAAGAGAAATTTAATGTATAGGTCACAGTACCGCTGTATCTATCTATCGTTGAGTATCGACCTTTTAATGTCATATCAAGAGAAGCCACACCTTCACTAAGAGTTACAGATGCTTCATGACCACTCATATTCATGTTCCTATCCAAAGTTGTGCTAAATACTACATTTACTGTTGCATCCGGTGTTGTACTGCCACTCAAAACGATATCTATCGTGGTATTATCTTCTGTGGCACTTATAACATCTGCGTCTGTTATTTTAATATTCGTAACCTTTGCAGAACCCAAGCCTCTTTGTTCATAAACCAGCTTATCGGTAATATCAATGATATTATCCGTTACGATACAATCCGTAGCTGCATAAATTGTCATTGGCATCATACTAATGACCATAACAAGTGCCAAAAGTAAACTTAAAATCTTCTTCAATTTGTTTCATTCCTTTCAATTCATCACTTTTATTGCTTGCGTTTTCACCTCCGTAGCCGCAGGCAATAAAAAAACTGCGGCAATTTTTCTTTGAAAAATTACCACAGCTGAGTTTTTCTGTGATGAATCACAATTCAGATGAGAATATGAGACAAAGCCCTGAAATATTACATTTCAGCACCTCAATCTGAAAACATCATTCCTATGCAAATGAGCACTTACGGAATAACATCAAAGCAGGTCTTGTGACTCGCACCATATAGACAAATCTGTCCGCATTTTTATATCCTGCCTTCTCAGTTTCCCAATGACTATCTTTCGATAACGGATATAAAAACATTCGATGCACACACCGACAGTTAACCGCAGGGGATTCTCACCCCATTCCCTTTCCACCGGTTATGCCTCGCAGATAGGCTTTTACAGCATAACCGACACTCTGTGTGAATGTATTAAATTTTATCTCATTATTCTACCATATATCTACAAAAAATTCAATGCATTAAATAAACATTTTTTATAATAAAATAAATAAAAACACAAAAGGACAATAGAATTATCCATTGTCCTTTTAATAATGTCAGGTGTTTTTAAGTTGTGTGTCAAACTCTTTTTATCATATTATCCCTGACACCATTTTTGACACCAATTTTTTATGAAATATATAGTGTTATACGGGAATATATAGAATTCAGCTCTTGTGAAAATCCTATGTATATAGCCATTTATAGAGTTTTATAAGGATATATAGAGATACAGAAAACAGGTACATGAATTACTATACCAAGTTTCATAATCTATCTAATCCTTTCTAAACTTGTGTTATCTTTAGATTACAAAAATAAAGGTGCGATGTTAAAGTAAACCTCGCACCTTTTGTTTAATTATTTTAAAGCTTCTTTTGCTTTTTCTGCTAATGCAGCAAATGCAGCCTTGTCGCTGATTGCGATTTCTGAAAGCATTTTGCGGTTCATTTCGATACCTGCTTTTTTAAGACCATTCATAAATGTTGAGTAGTTCATACCATTCATTTTAGCCTGTGCAGAAATTCTTGCAATCCAAAGCTGACGGAAGTTTCTCTTCTTTTGCTTACGACCAACATAAGCGTAAGATAGAGATTTCATAACTGCTTCTTTTGCAGTTCTGAACTGTTTGCTCTTAGCACCTCTGTAGCCTTTAGCGAGCTTTAATATTCTTTTATGTCTTTTGCGCGTGGTTACTGCGCCTTTAATTCTTGCCATTTTAAGTTACCTCCAATATATTTTTTCTAAAATAAAGAATTTACAAACTTATTTGTAAGGAATCATTTTTTTGATTGTCTTTAAGTTTGCCGAAGACGCATAAGCACCTTTTCTAAGATTTCTTTTTCTCTTAGTTGTTTTCTTTGTCAAAATATGACTTGTAAAAGCGTGATTCATTTTTACTTTACCGTTTTTTGTAACTCTGAATCTTTTAGCACTCGCTCTATGTGTTTTGATTTTAGGCATAATTTTTACCCCTTCCAATGTATTTTTTATTTAGCGGCTGACTTTGGAGAAACCACCATGCTCATATTTTTTCCTTCGAGCTTTGGTGCCTTGTCAACTGCGCCGAATTCTGACACAGCCTCTTTAAATCTCTCTAAAAGTTCAAGCCCTATGCTACTGTGATGAATTTCACGACCGCGGAAACGAACCGTGATTTTAACCTTGTCGCCGCCCGACAAAAACTTTTTAACATGGTTTACCTTAGTTTCAAAATCATGATTATCGATAGACGGAGAAAGTCTGATTTCCTTAACGGAAATAACCTTTTGATTTTTCTTTGCCTCTTTGTCGCGCTTTGCAAGCTCGAATCTGTACTTTCCGTAGTCCATAATCTTACACACGGGTGGTTCAGCCTTCGGTGCGATTAAAACCAAGTCAAGGTTTTTTGCATACGCTTGTTCCAAGGCGTCAGCAGACGAAACTATTCCTAAAGGAGAGCCGTCAGGACCGATCAATCTTACTTCTTTTACTCTGATTTCCTCGTTAATCATCAATTCTTGTTTACTAATGGAAAAACACCTCCAATAAAATTAAAAAACGCGGGCATAGCTTGCCCGCGTAAATATACCAACCTAAAGTTGAGGATATTTACCACTTTGGTGGCTAAAAGCCCCTTGTGGCGAGAAACGGTCAAGCTTCTGCTTCAATACTCAAATATAATAACATATAAAACCTTATATGTCAAGCACTTTTTAAAATTTTTTTAATTTAGTGAATCGTCATCCTCTATCCATTCGTTTACACTTATTATACGATACTCTGTTTTGGTATCACGAATGATTACTGTTTCAATTCCTGCATTTATAATCTGGCGTTTACACATAGTACAACTGTTTGTTCCTGACAAAAGTTCATCAGTTTTGCCGTCACGGCAGGCAAGATATAAAGTTCCGCCCAGCATATCACGCCTTGACGCACTTATAACGCAGTTTGCCTCCGCGTGAACAGAACGGCAAAGCTCGTATCTTTCGCCACTTGGAACATTAAGCTCTTCCCTTACACAACGCTTTAAATCAATACAGTTTTTTCTGCCTCTCGGTGCCCCGTTATAGCCCGTTGAAATAATTTCATCGTTCTTTACGATAATTGCACCGTATTTTCTTCTTAAACAGGTTGCGCGCTCTGAAACGGTTTCCGCTATATCAAGATAGTAATTTATTTTATCTCGTCTTTCTTTCATAAAGGTTTACCCCTCTAATGCACTTATTTTATTAACCCTGTTTTCGTGTCTTCCGCCCTCAAACTCGGCTTTTAAATAAGCGTCCAATATATTTTTTGCAAGGTCAGGACCTGTAACTCTTCCGCCAAAGGCAAGCATATTTGCGTTGTTGTGGCGTTTTGTCATTTCGGCACTGTACTCGTTTGAAACTAACGCACATCTTATTCCCTTTACCTTGTTTGCAGAAATTGAAATTCCAATTCCCGTTCCGCAAACCAGGATACCAAACTCGCATTTTCCCGATACAACCTCTGCACACGCTTTTTCAGCAATGTCAGGATAATCAACAGAATTTGTGTTGAAGCATCCGACATCTAAAACATCGTAGCCTTTTTCTTTTAAATGTGCCAAAAGCACCTGCTTTAACTCAAAACCGCCGTGGTCGCTTCCTATAACAACTTGCATTTATATTTTCCTTTCAGTGTTTAATCGTTTTTGTGTTTTTCGTAATACTCACGCTCTGCCTGTGATTTTCTGAGGTATAATGGAACTAAGCTTTCACAGGAAGATGTTTTCCCGTCTAATATCTTTCTGTATCCAACCTCGCCTATTGAGGCAGACGAAATCATATTGTTTCTGTTTGTGGTAAAGTGTGCGCATTTAACATTTTGACGCAAAAGCTCATAGTTTAAAACTGCACCGTCGCCCACAAACATACAAGGCATATCTGATGCCTTTTGACAAATTTCTTCGATTGTCAAAACGCAGGGTGCTAAAATTTCTTTGCCGTTTTCGTAAACTGCACAGTAGCACTCATTTTCCCGGGCTGAAACCAAAGAGAATATGAGCCCGTTAAACCCCGAAACATTGTTTGATAGTGCCTCTAAGCTATTTACAGGAACACATTCTTTTCCTAAAGTTTCGGCAAAGCCCCTTACGGTCGCAACGCCAATTCTTAAGCCTGTGAATGAACCGGGGCCTATTCCGCAGACAAAAAAATCAATCTCCGACATCGTAACGCCAACATCAGAAAGCATTTTTTCTATCATTGGAAGCATTTTTACAGAATGTGTCTTTTTTTGATTTTGCGTATACTCACAAAGCAGCTCTCCATCGCAAATAAGTGCCGCAGTCGCAGCCTGTGATGAAGAATCAACACTTAATATTAACATAAAAATCTCCACTATATTTTACTTATTGAAATAACTCTTCCGTTCTCGCCATTCCTCGTAATTTCCACTTCATATCTGTGTTTTGGAATGTAGCTCTTGGTATTTTGCGGCCACTCTATAACGCAGACACCGCCTGAGGATAAATACTCGTCAAAGCCGATTTCTAAAAGCTCGTCTTCCTCTTCTATGCGGTACATATCAAAATGAAAAACACGAAAAGCGTTGCCATCATACTCGTTTACAATCGTAAATGTAGGACTTGTAACATAGTCCGTTACACCAAGCCCCTGGCACAAGCCATTTGTAAACACAGTTTTTCCCACACCCATTTCACCTGTCAGGCACACCACATCTCCTGCCTTAAGGCTTTTTGAAAACTCTTTTGCAACCTGCGTGGTTTCCACGCTGCTTTTTGTATTATAAACCATACCTTACGCCGCAGGGTTTCCGGGAATAATCGGTGTTGCCGGCTTCGCTGTCGGAACAGGGGTTGAGGTTGGTGCAGGGGTTTTGGTAGGTTCAGCTGTCGGAGCTGGTGTTTTTGTCGCTTCCGCTGAAGGTTTTGCTGAAGGCTTTGCAGACTCTGTAGGTTTTGCAGACTCTGTAGGCACAGCTGTCGGCACAACATCTTCGTCTTCATCTCCGTCTAAATTTGCAATAGGACCGTCATTTCCGTTATCCTCAACATAATCATCTGAATCCATATCGTCATCAATATCGGGAACATCGCTTTCAAAGTTTACCGGCTCTTCATTATAATCAAGCCACATTTTTGTTATTGTGGATGATGCAAAGAAAAGGGCAATAAGAGCTATAATTATAACGATAACAGTTAATATCTTCTTTCCTGTCTTAGGGCGCTCTGAAGTTTCTTCCCCGTCATTGCTTTCTTCGTAGCTGTAGTCGTAATCTTCGTATTCTTCTGTTGTTTCGTTTTCTAAAATCTGCTCGGTTTCTTCAATGTAATCTTCATCTGGTCTTCTGTTTCTTGCCATTTTTCCTGCCTCCCAAATTTTTTATTTATATATTCCAAATTCTTATATTACCATCATTTTATCACACAAGTGTATTAAAGTAAAGAAAAAAGTTAAATGGTTAAGAGAGCTATTTTAAAATGTCGCTTACAAAGGAATCAACCCTTCTTCTTTTGTTTCCGTTTTTTAAATACATTCCCCATGAGCCCTGCTCGCTGTTGTAATTTTTTATGTAGGAAACTGTTTTTAAGTTTCTCACATCAAAATCATAAACATTTACATCAACAGTCTTAACCTTTCCTTCACGGAAAAACTTGAGATTTCCTGATTTTTTCTCATAATCGTAATTATCATAGAAAAACATTGTTTTATCAACATAGAAAAATCTGTTAAATGAACGGTCGGAAAGGTGCGTATACTCTTTTCCGATACAGATTCCTATTGCGTTTCCGTCAAAAACTACGGCTACAGATGAATCAGCACCATCAACCTCAAAATCTGTTACTCCATTTTTGAGAACCGTCTTATTCTTCAAAGACCTTGCCCCCAGAGAATACCTTGTAAGCGTCCTTTTGCCTTTGTCTGTCAACCCGCTTGTTGCATATATGTATTTTCCGTCAAGCGAAACCTCAATCTCTCCGTCAGGAAAATCCTTTTCTACCAAATACGGCTTTTTGTCCTTTGATAACACATACATTGACGGAGGCTCTGCCTCATTAAGTTCATCATCTACCCTTTGTATAGCATCCTCTACACTCAAAATACTGTCAATCTCTATTTTATCCTCATTTTTCGCCTCACGCCTGTAAACTATCGTGTCCTTTGAGCTGTAATACTTAAGAATTCCATCCGTTAACCCGACATCAACTTTTCTTACCTCGTCGTTTTTTACGGTATATAAAACAAACTCTTCCTTTGTTGGTGGATTTTTTGCAAAAAAGTCTCGTATCTCATCACGCTTTAGCTTTTCTTCATAACTCTTTTTTGCCTCTTCATAGTCTTCTTCGTTTAATACCTCTCTTCTGAAATCATCCTTTTCAATAAAGTTTTTTCTGTCAGGCACATAGACTGTTTTGTCCTTTGCAGACAAATCATCCGCAACATAGTCTGAAAACTTATGTGAAACTGCTTCGTATCTTGTAAAATAAAGGAACTTGCCGAGCAAAATTGCATCAGTAACATTTTCCGAAATCAATACCCTTTCAGCATCGTTCTTTTTATTATACAGCGTGCCGTTTTTTATGTAGTAAATGTCAGCATACTCATTTTTCGGAGACAAAAGCTTTTCTATGTCGTCATCCACCATTACAGGTCTTATTTCATCTCCTACAGGACAGGTGTACATTTTCCCGTCTTCCTTATAGTAAATTATTTGCTGACTGTTTTTGCTTAAATAAAATTCATTAACATCAACTGATATTACGCTAGGCTTGTAAAGGTGAGAAATATAGAGCCTGTCTCCCTTCAGATACACCACAAACTGCCCCTTAGGATGTGCCTTAAACTCAGTTACATCACTATCTATCAACACCGTTTCATTTTCCGCTTTGCCATCTTCTGACAGCTTTCTTAAATACAGACTGAAGGCTCCGTTTTTTCTGTCTGCCCCATAAAAAATGTGCTGGTCGTCCTCCGTAATAAATATGTCCTTTTCACAGATTCCGTCAGTTCCGTTTAACGATACAGCCTTAGCCGCGCTGTCTTTCTTTATCATTAAAGAACCATTTTTTACATACAAAAAAGGCTCATCCGATTTGTCAAAGGTCATCTCAGGCAAAAAATGCGACGATGCAGTTTTAAAACCACTGTACACCATGGTGCAAATAACCGCCACTATTACAATATAGCAAGTGAGCTTAAACCCGCTCATTTTCTGCTTTTTTGTGCAGTCAGACGGTATGCCATACCTTTCGTTGCCGAAAACCTGTTCTTCGGAAGAGTCCTCATTAAGTTTTTTATTGTTTTTTCCCATTACCATAAAATCACCCCAAAGCGTACGCTTCACAGTTAAAATTACAGCTACATAAATAAGACACCCACGCATTTTCGCACATAAATGCGAAACTGCGCAGATGTATTATAACTTTTTAATTCTTGCCGATGCTTAAAAATTCGGCGAGCCCGTCTGTGCATATGCCCAAGCTTATAAACTCGTCTTTAGTGTTGCTGTTTGCCAAAAACAAAAGAGTGAGAGCTAAAAACATAGTCCATGTCATCTCTCTTTTGCCCTTCTCAATAGATATGATAGTCTGCCTTGTAACACCGATATAAGACGCTAAAACCTCCTGCGACCATCCGCACATACACCTTAGATTTTTAAGACTCTTTGCCAGTTTATGAACTGACCTTGTCTTTTCCTCTTCTTCTAAAGAGTATCCTTTAAACACACAAACCACATCCTGTCCCCCGCATAATTTATATGCAGAATTTATTATTAACATTTTACGGTCTTGTAAAACGCCAATTTCCCCGTTAAAAAGCCATAGATGCTAATCAGGTTGCAATAAAAGTATTAAAAATTGCAAAAATACTTAAAACCTCTTTGCGACACGATATGTATTTTTTTTGTAACTATTTATATTATATTACTTATTACAAACCTTGTCAAGCAACTTTAATTTCGGTGCATAAAATGGATATTTCGGCAAATAATAGAATTTGTAAATAACCTTAAATTGAAGGAAAGGCGGAAAAAATTATGGAGCTTAAGGGTTCAAAAACTGAGCAAAATCTGATTGCTGCTTTTGCAGGAGAATCTCAGGCGAGAAATAAATACACATTTTTCAGCAGTGCAGCGAAAAAGGAAGGCTTTGAAGAAATTGCGGACATTTTTCAAAAAACCGCAGAAAATGAGCGTGCTCACGCAAAAATATGGCTCAAAGAATTGTCTGGAATTTCTGATACCAAACAGAATTTAGAGTGGGCTGCAGCAGGTGAAAACAGCGAATGGACACAGATGTATAAAGAATTTGCCGAGGTAGCAAAGGAAGAGGGCTTTACAAGACTTCACAAACTTTTTTCAGAGGTTGCAAAAATCGAAAGAGAGCACGAGGAACGATTCTTAAGAGCATTAGAAAATGTAAAAACAAACAAGGTGTTCACAAAGGACAAAAACGCAATCTGGATATGCAGAAATTGTGGATATATCTACGAGGGAAGCTCCGCACCGGAGGTTTGCCCTGTGTGCTCACATCCTAAAGCATACTTTGAAATATTTAGGGCACTACCATAAATATCATTTTTTTTACCAATAAAAGAGGCTATAGCAAAATTGCTATAGCCTTTTTTCGTAAATCTTATTTTTTGTAATCTTTCGCCTTTAAACCTGTATAACCACGCTATTTATCTAAACTTTTCATCGTTGGGAACAATAAAACATCGCGTATTGCGGCAGAGTCTGTAAGTAACATACACATTCTGTCGATGCCGTAACCGATACCGCCTGTTGGAGCCATACCGATTTCTAGCGCTCTCATAAAGTCTTCGTCTGTTGTGTTGGCCTCTTCATCGCCTAAAGCTAAAAGTGCCTCCTGAGCCTTAAAGCGTTCTCTCTGGTCAATCGGGTCATTAAGCTCTGAATAAGCATTTGCCATTTCCCAGCCGTTCATAAAGAACTCAAAACGCTCAACATAGTCAGGATTACCTGGCTTTTTCTTCGTTAAAGGAGAAATTTCAACCGGATGGTCCATAACGAATGTTGGCTGAATCAAATGCTCTTCAACAAATTCTTCAAAGAAGAGATTTAATATATCGCCCTTTTTGTGATGATCCTCAAACTCTATGTGTTTTTCCTTAGCAATAGCTTTTGCTTCATCTGCTGTCTTAATTTCATCAAAGTCAACACCGGAATACTTTTTAACAGCTTCTACCATTGTAATTCTTTCAAATGGCTGACCTAAATCCATTTCGACGCCATTGTACACAATTTTTGTTGTACCTAAAACTTCCTGTGCTACATGACGGAAAAGATTTTCTGTTAAATCCATCATACCGTGATAATCTGTGTATGCCTGGTATAGTTCCATAAGCGTAAACTCAGGATTATGACGGGTATCAACACCCTCGTTTCTGAACACTCTGCCTATTTCATAAACACGCTCTAAACCACCAACGATTAATCGTTTTAAGTATAATTCCAACGAAATTCTTAGTTTAAAGTCTTCGTCTAATGCATTATGATGAGTTTCAAAAGGTCTTGCAGCAGCACCGCCCGCATTTGAAACGAGCATAGGTGTTTCAACCTCTAAAAAGCCCTGACCATCTAAGAATCTTCTGATTGAAGAAATAATCTTTGAACGCTTAATGAATGTGTCCTTAACATCTTCATTCATAATAAGGTCAACATAGCGTTGTCTGTAACGCATATCTGTATCTGTCATTCCATGGAATTTTTCAGGCAGTGGCTGAAGTGATTTTGACAAAAGAGTGATTGAGTTAACACGAATAGAAATTTCGCCTGTTTGTGTTGTAAACACTTCGCCTTCTGCACCTACAATATCACCAATGTCATATTTTTTAAATACATTGTATGCTTCCTCGCCCAAGATATCTTTTTTAACAAAAAGCTGAACTTTGCCGTTTATATCCTGAATGTGTGCAAAACCGACCTTGCCCATACCACGCTTTGACATAATTCTGCCTGCAACTGTTACAATCTGTCCGTTTAATGGAGAAATTTTTGCCACAATCTGCTTTTCTTCTCCGTGCACCTCAATTGTGCGTTCTTCCTCGCTATAACCCTCACAGATATCCTTAGATGTATGGGTGCGATTAAATTTTGTTATTTGAAATGGGTCAGCGCCATTTTGCTGAAGTTCTTTAAGCTTATCTCTTCTTACCTGCAAAATTTCACTAAGCTCCTGAACCTGTGCATTATTCTCTGCCATGATGTTCCTCCTAAAATATGTATATATAGGATATTATACAACACTTTTGACAATTTGTAAAACATTTTTTTATTTTTCTTTACAAACAAAAGGGGTTTGTGCTATAATGTTTGGTGTGCAGTATGCCCCCATAGTTAAATGGATATAACAGCCCCCTCCTAAGGGGCAGTTATAGGTTCGATTCCTATTGGGGGTGCCACTCGGAACAAGTTTCGCTTGTTCCGATTTTTTTGCAAAAAAATCAATCACTTGCTTCACTGTTCCTCCTCATTCGTAAAAAGTCCCGCTCGGCTTGTCTGTTCGTTTGTAAACGCACTCACAACGACTCGCTGTCGCTAACAACTTTTTACGACTTCGCCTTCGGCTATTTACTATAAACAAAGCCCCGACATCGAGTCGGGGCTTTATTTATTTTATTCGTTTTTCACTTTATTACCGTCATTTATTTAAAACTCAGGCTTAAAGCTCGGCATAAGCTCAAGCTTAAATTTGTTTAGCTTGTGCATTCTGTCTATCTTTTCCTTAACCTGTTCGTTTTCACAAACACCTGTTCTTATATATTTATCAAGCTCAGCATAGGTAAAGCCTAAATTTTCTTCGTCAGTTTTTCCGCAAAGTCCGTCAATCGGTGTTTTTTCGACCAAATTTTCAGGAAGTCCTAAAACTTTTCCTATTTCCTTAACCTCAAAAACGGTCAGGTTCGCGCACGGGCTGAAATCCCCTGCACTGTCGCCGTATCTTGTAGAATACCCAACCCAATCCTCCGAAAGATTGCAGGTGTTTGCAACTCTTCCGTTATTTGACTGGCTTACAGCGTAAAGTGTCGCCATACGAATTCTCGGTGGCAGATTTGTTTTTGCCTGTGTTGTAAAATCCATGTCAGCAGGAAAACTGTTAACCAAAGCATCTATACTTTCCTTAACATTTATAACGAAGTGTTTTATTCCCAAGTGCTCAACCAACTGCTTTGAACAATCTATGTCGTGTTGCTCGCCACAAGGCATCAAAACACCAATTACTCTGTCCTTTCCCAAAGCCTCAACGCAGAGCGCCGCAACAACAGAACTGTCCTTTCCGCCGGAAATACCAACCACGGCGTTACAGCCCTTGCCGTTTTTCTCAAAAAAATCTCTAATCCATTCCACACACTCATTTTTTACTTTCAATGCATCAAACACGGGACCAATTCCTCCTCTATACCAAATATCCAACCACAATCCCAATTATTGCCGAAAGGCAGATAATTAAAATCGGATGAGCCTTTTTAAACGAAAGATATGTCATTACGCCAAAAATCGCTAGCGAAATATAAAGGTTTATATCACAAAAAACTGCCGTATTTAAACCAATTGGGAAGAACACTGTCTTGCCCATAGAAATAACTGCAGAGCCAATAAGCCCAATTACGGCAGGTTTTAGTCCGGACATACAGCCCTTTACAATTTTATTCGTTTTAAACCTTTCAAAAAATTGTGCCACAATCAAAATTATAATAAACGACGGAAGAATAACACCTAATGTCGCACAAATTCCACCTAATATTCCCTCTGCTCTTGTGCCGATAAAGGTCGATATGTTAACAGCAAACGGTCCCGGCGTGCTTTCGCTTACAGCGATAAAGTTAATAAGCTCCTCCATGGTAAACCATCCGCGACGCACGACCTCCTCCTGTATTAAAGGAAGCATCGCATACCCGCCACCAAAGGTAAAAAGGCCAATTTTAAAAAATGTTGCAAAAAGTGTAAACAGCATCATTTGCCCTGCCTCCTTTCAAATGCCAAAGAGGCAGTCAATCCGAAAATCGCACAGGCAATTATTACTATTAAAACATTTACATCTAAAAACACAACTGCTACAAATGCTAAGGCTGCAATAATGTATGAAACTAAATTTTTCGGCATTTTTTTATACATTGACCACAAGGATTTTATAATAAGTGCCAAAACGCCTGCTCTTATGCCGTTAAATGCATAAGTTACCGCCTTTAAATGCTGAAACTCGTTAAGCACATAGGAAACAATCGTAATTATTACAAACGATGGCAAAACAACACCAAAGGTTGCCATAAACGAACCCCAGAACCCCACCACTTTATAGCCTATAAAGGTTGCAGAGTTTATTGCAATCGGTCCCGGTGTGCTTTCTGCAATCGCAATGATTTCTAATATATCATCGTCCGAAATCCACTTATGTTTTTCTACCGTTTCTCTTTGAATAAGCGGTATCATAGCATATCCGCCACCAAATGTAAACGCTCCTATTTTCAAAAATGCAAAAAACAAGGCAAACAATTTTTTCAGCATTTTACCGCTCCTTATTTCCATAATAGATACGCACATTTATCTCAAAACTCCACACAATTATTATACCACCCTGTTCCAAAAAAATCAATATAACACCTAGTCAAAAAAAATTTAAAAAAACTCTTTACAAACTGAAAATATTGTGCTATAATGTATCTTCGTTGACAGATAAAACTTGATATGCACCATTAGCTCAGATGGTAGAGCACCTGACTCTTAATCAGGGTGTCCAGGGTTCGAGTCCCTGATGGTGTACCAAAAAAGATGCGTTTTAAAACGCATCTTTTTTTTGACATTCTCGCCGTTGGCTCGATGGATTCAGTCTTTGCTTGGCTCGCCTTCATCTCACAGGGACGCTCGTGCTAAAAAACAATTCACAGGATTGTTTTTTGACGCACTCGGCTGATGGTGTACCAAAAGCAGAGCATCAGCAGATGCTCTATTTTATTATATGTTCTTAATTGTGGACTTGAAGACTAAAAATAAAAACCCTACTCAACCGAGCAGGGTTTATTTCGCTTTAATATAATTGGTGACCCGTACGAGAATCGAACTCGTGTTACCGCCGTGAAAGGGCGGTGTCTTAACCGCTTGACCAACGGGCCAAGGTTTGGTAGCGGCAGGTGGACTTGAACCACCGACCTATCGGGTATGAACCGATTGCTCTAGCCAGCTGAGCCATGCCGCCATATAAAACCAGCAAGTTGTATTTTACACTAAAATTAACCGTTTGTCAAGTATTTTTTTCATAAAAATAAAATTTTATTTTTCCATTTTAAATTTACAAAATTATTTCTGATAAATAGTTGATTTTCTTATAGAAATAGTGTATTATTAGTATGTTGTTTCTTTAGTGGTTTTTATGCAAAATTTGAGACAATTAAATATCAATGATTTTTTCACACTATAATGTGTGTCAAAATATACACACGGACAGGTATCGAAGTGGTTATAACGGGGCTGACTCGAAATCCCCTCGGTTACACTGTAACTGTACCCCTACAAATGGCTTAACCACGCGGGTTTAAGCGAGGTTCAAACCTTGTTTTTACACCCTTATCTAGCGGTTTTTCTAGCCATTTCTAACATTTTTCTAACAAAAATTCATAATTTGCTCGTTTTTTTCTCCGTCAAATCGGAGTTCAAACATACACACGGACAGGTATCGAAGTGGTCATAACGGGGCTGACTCGAAATCAGTTTGTCGGTATTCAATCCGGCACGTGGGTTCGAATCCCACCCTG
>JAZSJX010000043.1:0-7797 GCA_045534535.1 Congzhengia sp. | reverse complement strand
GCAGAGCATATTCCAGTTGTTTTTTCCAAACATTACAAAAAAAAGAGTTGAAACTAAAACAGTCAAAACCTGTCCCCAGCTATAAAACGAGTGAAGAAGACTCATAGAGCCGGATGTTTCATCAGATGGAATTGCTGCAATAATAGGGCTTACAATTACCTCTAAAAGTCCGCTTGATACAGCCATTGTAACAGTTGCAATTAAAATTGCCGTATACGGATTTATTATGCGGGTTAGCGCGCCAAGTATAATAAGCCCTGACACACATAATATATTTGCCGTAACCGCCATTTTTCTGTAGCCAACCTTGTCTGCAAATTTTGCACCTAAAAAGTCAACTGTCATTTGTGTTCCGAAGTTTAGCGTTATCAAAAGACTTAGTTGCCACATTTTTATTTTAAATTCAGTTTGAAAAATAACAAACAAAAGCGGTGTAAAATTATTTATCATTGCACTCACAATATAACCCAGGTAGCAAGCAAACTTCGTGTGCTTAAATGTAAGTTTCATTATTTTTCTCCAAAATATTGTTTAACCTGTTCATTGTTTTTTCATCAGGCTCATCATAATGTTCAAACGGAAATGCAATTCCCATTTCTTTATACTTTTCTGAGCATATCTTTCTAAAAGGCAGAAGCTCTGTTTTTACAACACAGCTTTTGCCTTTTGTAAGTTCTTTAAGTTTTAAAATACTTTCCTCGGTATCGTTTATTCCCGAAACTATCACTTGACGGATAACGGCAGGTATTTTTCGTTTTTCAAGCTCATCTAAAAACTTAAGTGGCGCGTCTATACCACAACCAATATGCTTTTTATAAAGCTCATCGGTTACCATTTTTATGTCTAAAAGTACCATATCCGTAACAGTAAGTAACTTTTCTGTCGCATCGTTCCATATACTGCCCGATGTATCTAATACAGTGTGAACTGCGTTCTCGTGGCACTTTTTAAAAAGCTCATACACGAATTCTGCCTGCATAAGAGGCTCTCCGCCCGATACGGTTATTCCGCCTTCTTTACCAAAATACTCTTTGCACCTTAACGCTCTTTTTAAAACATCATCAGTCGTAAATTCCTGATAGTTTCCCCTGCAGACATCTATATTATGACAATATCCGCAAGAAAGATTACAACCGTGCATAAATGCAATAAATCTCACGCCGGGACCATCTAATGTTCCTAAAGACTGAAAACTATGTATTCTGCCAATCATAGTTTCACCTATAAATCCATATGGAATGTTCTGCTGATAACCTCTTTTTGCTGTTCGCGTGAAAGCTTATGGAAGTTAACCGCATAACCCGACACACGAATTGTAAGATTAGGATATGCTGACGGGTCGTTGTATGCCTCTATAAGCTGTTCTCTCGTCATTACATTTACATTTATGTGATGAGCCATTTTAGCAAAATATCCATTTAAAATGGAAACTAAATTTTTGCTTTTTTCATCCATTGTTTTTCCTAACGAATCAGGTACTATTGAGAATGTGTTTGATATACCATCACGGCACGCTTCGTAAGGAAGCTTTGCAACAGAGTTAAGCGATGCCAAAGCACCATTTTTCTCACGATTATGCATAGGGTTTGCACCCGGAGCGAAAGGCTCGCCTGCTTTTCTTCCGTCAGGAGTTGAGCCTGTTTTTTTGCCGTACACAACATTTGATGTGATTGTTAAAACCGATAATGTATGAATTGCATTTCTGTAGGTTGGTGTTTTGCGAAGCTCTTCTATCGTTTCTTCTACCATCTGCTTTGCAATCATATCAACGCGGTCATCATCGTTGCCGAATGTCGGGAACTCACCCTCTGTTTCAAAATCTACAATGTGTCCGTCATCGTTTCTTATTGTTTTAACTTTAGCATATTTAATAGCACTTAGCGAGTCTGCTAAAACTGAAAGGCCTGCAACACCAAACGCCATAAAGCGTGTTACCTCTGTATCGTGTAGTGCCATCTGGATTTTTTCGTAAGCGTATTTGTCGTGCATACAATGGATTACATTCATTGTATTAACATATAGACTGCAAAGCCATGCACGATAGCGTACAAAACGCTCCATAACCTTATCATAATCTAAATATTCATCAGGATATACTTCTTCTTTAGGTCCTAATTCCAAACCGCTTTTTGGGTCTACACCACCATTTAAACTCAAAAGCAAAAGCTTTGGAAGATTGCATCTTGCACCAAAGAACTGCATCTGCTTTCCGACCTTCATTGCAGAAACACAGCAAGCAATAGCATAGTCATCGCCGTATATCGGACGCATAACATCATCATTTTCATACTGTGTTGAGTTTGTGTCAATTGAAACCTCAGCACAAAATTCCGAAAAGCCTCGAGGCTGACTCTGAGACCATAAAATTGTAAGGTTTGGCTCAGGAGCAGGTCCTAAATTGTAAAGCGTATTTAAAATTCTGAAAGAATTCTTTGTAACCAGAGTTCTTCCGTCTTCGCCCTGACCGCCGACTGCTTCTGTAATCCACATCGGGTCTCCGCCAAAAAGCTCGTTGTATTCCGGTGTACGAAGGTGTCTTGCCATACGAAGCTTCATAACAAAATCGTCAATGATTTCCTGTGCACCCTCCTCTGTCAGTGTGCCCTCTTTGAAATCACGCTCAATGTAAATGTCTATAAATGTACTTGTTCTGCCTAAGGACATCGCAGCACCATTTTGTTCTTTTATTGCACCTAAGTATCCAAAATACAACCACTGAACTGCTTCTTTTGTATTTTCTGCAGGCATACTTATGTCGTATCCATAAGATTGTGCCATTGATTTTAACTTTCTTAAAAATTCAATCTGGCGGAAAAGCTCTTCGCGAAGTTTTATGTTTTCTTCTGTCATTGGTTTTTTCGCAATGGCATCATTATCCTTTTGCTTTTCTTCTATAAGCTTATCTACGCCATAAAGCGCAACTCTTCTGTAGTCGCCTATTATTCTTCCCCTGCCGTATGCATCAGGAAGACCTGTTATAACACCACTTTTTCTGGCACGGCGCATCTCGTCTGTATATACACGAAAGACACCGTCGTTGTGGGTTGTTCTGTATTTAAATTCCGACTCGATTTTGTCAGATAGGCTATACCCGTAGCTTGCACAAGCAGAACGCGACATTCTGATACCGCCAAACGGGTTTACTGCGCGCTTTAAAGGTGCGTCTGTCTGAATTCCAACGATAATTTCGTGCTTTTTATCAAGGTAGCCTGCATCGAATGCATCCAAAGAAGATGCAGTTTCGGTATCTACATCTAAAACTCCACCCTTTTCGCGTTCTTCCTTTAAAAGCTTGTTGAATTTTTTATTAAGCTTAGTAGTCCTCTCAGTAGGACCTGACAAAAACTCTTTTCCACCCTCATATGGAGTGTAGTTCGTCTGAATAAAATCACGAACATTTATTTCTTCCTGCCAAACTCCGTTATTAAAATTTCTCCATGCTGTACACATATTTATTGCCCCCTTACTCTAAAAGTAAACAAAAAGCAGATTCACACGCTTGTGAATCTGCCCAGACGGTCGGCTTTTTGTTTTTTTGTGCTCCCCGTGGTATACTCCACTAATCCGTCAGTCACACAATAATCTTCTGTTATGTAGTAATAATATCATATATATTGTATGTTGTCAAGTAAATTATCGAATATTTTGTGGTAAAACACACTAATTTTTTTTGGAATTTGAAAAAATTTTAGTGAAAAATTCCTTGACTTTTGGTGCTTCCTTTGCTATAATATCATTTGTGTCGCAAGATATGGAGAGATGGCTGAGCTGGCCTAAGGCGCACGATTGGAAATCGTGTGAGCGTTAATAGCGCTCCGAGGGTTCGAATCCCTCTCTCTCCGCCACAAAAAGATAGAGGTGCTGTAAGGTGCCTCTATTTTTTTGTGTAATTTTTTTGAGAGGGATTCGAACACCGAGGGGGCAACGAGCGTCTAGAAAATATGCCCGTGGCATATTTTTAGCGAAGTTGGTGCGATGACGGGTACTGAAAACGCAAGTTTTCGGTCGTCGAGCAGGAAAGATGCGAAGCAGATTTATCCCTCTCTCTCCGCCACAAAATTATAGAGGTGCCGTAAGGTGCCTCTATTTTTTGTATAATTTTTTGAGAGGGATTCGAACATTTTTATTTTCCTAATATGTACCTTATTACATTCCTTGCTATGACTGCCACTTCTGCTCTAGTTATGGTATCGTCAGGCTTAAAATGTATTTCGTTTTTGCCGTTAACTACACCCATTTCAAAAAGCTCTTTTATTTCCTTTTCGGCAAAGCTTTCCGAAATATCTGAAAATTTACATTCCACAAAAATTTCCTCCCTAAGTAATTTTTTAAACTCTTTCCATTTTGCCCAGTTGTTTTCACTCATTGACGCAGGACAATTTTTACGGCTTGCATCATAATGACGAACAACATTCTCAATAGGAATGTTAAGCTCTTTCATCAAATATTTTGTGAGCTTTATAGCGTTTGCAAAAGCAATATTATAATCGCCGTCGCTATTTACACAAATTTCAATACCTATGGAATTCCCATTTGTTATGCCATATTTCCCTTTGCCGTCGCCTACCTGCCAGGTGTTGTAAATATTATAGTCGTTTATTTGTAAAATCTTTTTATCGTCTACGAAAAAATCGGCAGACGAATTTCGGTTTCCGCCGTTAAAATACTTAAAATGAGAGTCTGCATCGGCGCCATTTGATTTATTGCCCGTATCGTGAATTACTATGTAGCAAATTTTACCTTTTCTTCTCGTGCGATTATATGCTATCTGCTTTTTTATAATCTCCATACGCCTACTCCCCTTTCAGCTTTTTAAGATGCTCATCTGCTAAAATTGCCCTTTTTGTAAAAGAATTATTTTTCCACCAAGCTATCAGGGATGCAACTACTGTAATTACATTTGATATAGCGTCATACATCTCACTTTCTGCCCAAGGGAGCGGATTTAATCCGCCCATTGTCAAAGCCTGATTAAAAAGCGCTAAAAGTAAAAGCAGTGTTCTTGCCACTGTTCCTTTTGATACTTTCATTTGTACCTCCTATCTGTGATACTCCTCCAAATCGCATATTCTGTGATTTGCAACCTTTATTTCTTCTTCTACTACCGCATCTCGTCTTTCAAGCTCGTATACACGCTCTATTACATGGTTGTGCTTTTCAACCTTTTTTTCAAGCTGTTCTATGCGATAATTTGAAAGTCTGCTTGCAGTTAAAATTCCGCTCAACGAACCCACGCATGTTCCTAAAAGCGACATCAGCGCCACCATTATCTCACTTGGCATTTAAATCCTCCTCCAAGCTTTTTTCTGTTATTTCGTCATATTCCTTATCCGCAATTTCATAAAACTCTTCAGCATTCCTGTCTTCACCTAAGAAAATCTGCTTTCCGTATACCTCGCCGTCAGTTAAAATTTTTCCTTCATCTGCATATAAAATAATTCTTTGCTTCATATAATCACTCCTTATGCTAATGTTATAGTCCAATTTTGTTTTGTCGCAATAAGAGTTGCCCATTCCTCTTCTGTAAAGGCATTCTCTTTTGCCGTTTTGGAAATGGTTACTGTCAATCCGCTTGTTACATCCGATAACGCATTTATAACGCTTGTGATGCTTTCCTTTGATAGCATTGTACTTGCTGACAAATTAAGTCCGTTTGCACCAATTTTTCCCTCAATAGTTAAATTCTTCAGCTTGGGGTTTCTATATAGCGTTCCGGTAAAGTCTGTAGCCTTACAATCATCTGCAAATATGATTTTGTCAATTGTTTCTAAGTTTGCATTTAAATAAAAATTATACATACAACCAACAGCACTTATATTTGTAAGATTGATTTCAGGAAAACGAGTACAATTATCCATTTGACGAAAAGCATTATTAAGACTCGTTGCATTTGAAGTATCAATACTAACACCTAAATTTTTTAGTGTTTCCGCTAAATCACCGCTAATTTGAATAGCGTTAAAAAAATACGATAGCGACCCACTTGGAGTAATATTGTATTTAGGCTTAAAGTTATTGTCGTTCCATTTGGCGTTTTTATAAAAATCATAAGTATAATCTGTCCTGTTTCCGTAATCCTGATAACCGTCCCAAAACGCATTCCATTCCGCATTTTTACCTGCTTCGTAAACCTTTTCCTCATTTTCTGATATTTGGGTCAGCTTTTCCGCTATACTCATTCGGCTTCACCTCCGACGAAAGCTTCCTGAATTGCTAAAATTTCGTCTAATGCTAAAGCTACTCCTTCAGTATCTCCCAAAAGCTCGCGAGCTTTAAAAAGCAGAGTATTTGATGCATCAAGCTGAGTTTTTGTCTGATTCAGAATAGACACATAAACCGAAACATTATCTTTTGCAGTTTCGTCAGTTTCTCCTAAGCCTTCTATTACATTTATTAAAATCACCTTAGCCGTAATATAGTTTTTGGCACTGTCAGAAAGTGCAACCTCTAAGTAAAGCTCGCCCGGAACGGCATAAATTTCGTTACTTAAATTTATGATGCCTTTATTGTCTTTTACAGTTCCGCTGTCAGATAAAACCTTGCCGTCTGCCCGTCTTGCTTTAACGCTCACTATACATTCAGAAATATCTGCACGCTCGTTGTTGTCGTAAAATTCCATTTCCAATCTGCACGCTCCGACATCGCCTGAAATAAGCTCTATATCGCTCACTAGTGTCTTCGTGTCCTGATATTTAATTTTAAGCTTATATGTAATCATCTTTTCACCCCTTAAAACAAATATAATTCGAACGGAACTGAATCTATCTCTTCATAGCCATTAAAAAAGTTTAGCGTTAACTGCCCATTTTCAAAGGATATCGTTACATCTACCCAATTTTTTGGCGCATCATAGTGCGAAGAGTTTTTGCGAATCCATAGCCCATTCGTTTTTACATAAGCCTCGCCCCATCTCATATTAGCAAGAGAGATATACTTTCCGGTTTCAAAGTCATAAAGACCCAACCCGTAATTTACCGTTTCATAACTATTCAATACTCCTTCATTTCTAACCATTAAAAACTTAAAGTTGTTATTTCCTATGTCGTATGTTTTGCTCACGGTAGATTTGCCCTCAAGATAAACATAATCTTTTATTACCATACGATAATTGTCATTGCTCTGATACCCCGGAAGCTTTCCCTTGGCATATGTTCTTTTATCTGAAATTTTTCCATTTTCCGAAATTTCTGCAAGATATACAAAATCTCCTGTCGGTGCATCTTCTGAGCACACAGGGTAAGATGTGTTGGTAGATATTAAATCGTTTTTAAGGTATACATAGTTTTTCACTCCCGGCGTATAGGAAAGCTCGTGTCCGCCGGCTTCAATCTCAATAACTGAGCCGTCATTAAAAAAGGCTGTACCGGGGTTTATTAAAATTGTGTTCTGTGTGTTTCCGGCAGTAACCTTCAGCGTCAGAATTGTTTCAGACACTACGCCTGATGTATATACAAGCGTCCCTGCTTCGTTAAGTCCTGACAAATTATACGCCACGCCATCTTCAAAGCTATCCTCTACCCCTGATGTTACAAGTCTTGAGGTAATCTTATTTACATCTTGCGCACCGTAGCTTATATTGTCTGCAAAGCTGAAATTATATGACATATTTATTCCTCCTCTTCCTCTTTTTCTTCGTAAGTTTCCATCGTTGGCATTGCGCCAAAATCCTCTGTCTCATCCCACAAATGAATGGCAGTTATAATTTTTTTGCTTACCGCCTTAAAATCTCCCGCCGTAAATACTGTTTTTAAAATATCTCCCAAAACAAAATCTTTGCCATACTCAAGTTTTTTTGTT
>JAZSJX010000002.1:0-4209 GCA_045534535.1 Congzhengia sp. | reverse complement strand
TTGATTTTTGCAACGAAGACAGGCAAAAGGTAATTGACTATGTTGTTGAAAAGTACGGCAGGGACTGTGTTTCGCAGATTATAACCTTTAACAAAATGAAGGCAAAAAATGCTATTCGTGATGTTGGCAGAGTTTTAGATGTTTCCTACAGCGATACGGATGTAATTGCAAAAATGATTCCGTTCGATTTAAAAATGACAATAGATAAGGCACTAAAAGTTAACCCCGAGCTTCGTGCAAAGTACGAAGAGGACGATACTGCCCGTGAGCTTATTGACGATGCTATGGCGGTAGAGGGGTTAATTCGTAATGCAGGCACTCACGCTGCAGGGGTGGTAATATCGCAAAAACCACTGACTGAGTATGTTCCGCTTCAAAAAAATGATGATGTTTTAATTACCCAGTTCCCAAAAGATACAGTAGAGGAATTAGGTCTTTTAAAGATGGACTTTTTAGGACTTCGAAATCTTGGAATTATAAAAGATGCTTTAAAAATCATAGAAGAATCAGAGGGCGAAAAAATTGATATTGACAATATTGATTTAAACGAAGAGGGCGTTTATAAAATGCTTTCCCGTGGTGAAACCGAAGGCGTTTTTCAGCTTGAAAGCCAGGGAATGAAGCAGTTTATAAAAGAACTTAAGCCTGAAAATATAGAAGATATTATAGCGGGAATTTCGCTTTATCGTCCGGGCCCTATGGACCAGATTCCACGCTATGTTTCAAACAAGAATAATCCCGACAAGGTAACATATAAGCACGCTTTATTAGAGCCTATTTTAAATGTAACCTACGGCTGTATGGTGTATCAGGAGCAGGTTATGGAAATAGTCAGAAAGTTAGGCGGATATTCGTTGGGGCGTGCAGATTTGGTGCGCCGTGCGATGAGTAAGAAAAAGATGGATGTTATGAATGAAGAACGCAAAAACTTCATTTACGGCAAAAATAATGATGACGGCACAGTGCAGATAGAGGGTGCATTAAGGCGTGGCGTTGATGAAAAAACCGCAAACGAAATTTTTGACGAAATGATGGATTTTGCAAACTATGCTTTTAACAAGTCCCACGCGGCAGCGTACGCTTTTGTAACATACCAGACAGCATATCTTAAGCATTTTTACCCCGCACAGTATATGGCAGCACTTTTGTCGTCTGTTTTAGACTCGCCCGAAAAGGTTGCGGTTTATTCAAACGAAGCGACAAGAATGGGTATTAAAATTCTGCCGCCCGATATTAACGAAAGTGTTTCGGGCTTTGCTGTAACTGACGGAAACATAAGGTTTGGCCTGGCGGTTATAAAAAATGTCGGAATTGGTGCAGTTGATGCTTTGGTAGAAGAGAGAAAGCTAAATGGAAAATACGCATCTTACAGGGATTTTGCAAAGAGAACATCGGGGCTAAACATAACAAAAAGAGTTCACGAGTACCTGATTAAAGCAGGTGCCTTTGATGCCCTGGGCGAAAAGCGTTCTTGCCTTTTGGCAGACTATGAGTCGGTAATAGACTCTATCGCAGACGATTTAAAGAGAAATGTTTCGGGGCAGATTTCTCTTTGGGGAGATTCTGAGGAAACTCAGGAAAGCTTTGCGGCAGATATTCCTGAATATACACAAAAAGAGCTTTTAAAGCTTGAAAAGGAAAGTGTCGGTTACTATATTTCAGGACACCCCTTAAACGAATTTTCAAAAGAAATTGAAAATCTTTCTTCTATAACATTTGCGCAGCTTCAGGCAAGTGGCGAAGATGAAGAAGAAATGGCTTCTAAAACTATGTTTGAAGACGGAACACAGGTAAAAATATGTGCGATAGCGTCAAACATCAAGACGAAAATTACGAAAAGCAACAAGATGATGGCATTTGTTACAGCGGAGGACTTAACAGGTCAGGGCGAAATTTTGGTGTTCCCGAATGTTTATGACCGTGCGAAAAAATTCTTATCAGAAGATGTACCGATTGTAATTTCAGGCAAGCTCTCATATAAAGAAGAGGAAGAGCCGAAAATTATATGCGATGCAATCGAGCCGCTAGAACACGGGATGAAGAGCGAAAAAATTCAGCCAAAGCCTTATACTTATGAAAAGCAGGCAGGCGAGGGCGTACAAAAGCTCTACTTAAAATTTGAGCTTGGCAAGGATTATTTGCTTCCTCGTATCAAAGAAATTTTGGCAAATGCAAAAGGTAATACCCCTGTCTTCATATATATGGAAGAAAAAAATATAAAGGCGCTTGCAGAAAAAAGTCTTTGGACAAATGCAGATGATGATACCATTTTACAGCTTAAGAACCTTTTAGGCGAAAAAAATGTTGTGCTTAAATAATCTTGGAGGAAAAATATGTCTAAAAAAATGCGCGGCAACTTGTTGTTGCTTTTAACGGCTGTAGTATGGGGAATTTCATTTGTTTCCCAAAGTGTTGGAATGGAATATATTGAGCCTAACACCTTTAACGGTATAAGAACATTTTTAGGCGGAATAGTACTTCTGCCCGTAATTTTTGTGATAGATAAGGGCAAAAAGAAAAACGGAACCTATGAAAAGTGCGATTTTAAAAAGCTTTTGCTTTACGGCACAATTTGCGGAGTGTTTTTGTGTGTTGCAGCAACGCTGCAGACCTATGGACTCAAAGAAACCACAGCGGGCAAAAGCGGATTTATAACGGCACTGTACATAATTTTTGTTGCAATTATTGGAGTCTTTACAGGAAGAAGACTCAATTTAAAAATAATTTCAGGCGTTTTAATGGCAGTTTTTGGAATGTATTTTTTGTGCCTTTACGGAGAAACAGTAAATTTTTGCTTTGGCGACTTTTTAACGCTTATTTGTGCGATAGTGTTTACATTCCATATTATAGTAATTGATAAATTTTCGCCAAAAACTGATGGCGTAAAGCTTTCTTGTGTACAGTTTTTGGTGGCAGGTACGCTTAACCTTATTGTTATGTTCATATTTGAAAATCCCGATATCGCACTTATAAAGCAGTGCATAGGCGCTATTTTGTATTCGGGAATTATGTCCTGCGGTGTGGCGTACACGCTTCAAATCGTCGGTCAAAAATACACAGACCCTACATCAGCGTCAATGATAATGAGTTTAGAATCGGTATTTGCGGCACTCTCAGGCTGGGTGCTTTTGGGCGAGATGATGAGCCTTCCGCAGATTTTAGGCGGTGTTTTAATGTTTGCGGCGATTATTTTAGCTCAGCTTCCTGATAGAAAATTATCATAAGAAAAATGCTATTGCATTTTTCTTATTTTTTTGCAGAGTGCGGCAAGTGGCAGACAAAGAAAAAACCATAAAACAGAGTATGGCAGGCAAACTTGTCCGTAAAAATTTAACGGAAGAAAAGAATAGTCCCAAACATTCCATTTAAGTATTACATTTACAAAAGTGCCGAAAATAAGCTCGACCGAGGTTATAAGTGTTGCACCGATTATACATTTTTTAAATACAGGCATATCTTCTTCATCTTCGCAAAGTTTATAAAAAAGCGAAAAACATACGCCGCCGGCAAGTATCATTGACCAATGTGTAAACCCGCGCCACAAAATTTCAACTAATCCATAGCCGATAGCACCAACAGCAAAAATTATAAGCTTTTTTTTCATAAAATCACCCGATAATAGTTTTTCCTTACAGTTATTTTTAATACATTTTAAAAAGAAGGTTAAAATAACAAAAAGGAGGCACTCTATGGGAAAAACTGTTAAAGATTCATACACAGAGCAGGTGCAAATTTTAAATCAGTCGAACATAAATGGGTTTGGTCGTCTTTTTGGTGGTCAGCTTATGCAGTGGATTGATGTTGTTGCGGCAGTTGTTGCACGCCGTCATTCAGAAAAAAATGTTACTACGGTCCTGGTGGACAGATTGGAGTTTAAAAAGCCTGCAAGAGCAAATAATACCGTGGTGCTTAAAGGATATATAACCTATGTCGGAAGAACATCGATGGAGATTTGTGTTAAAACATATGTCGAGTCGCTTTTAGGTGTAAGGACGCTTATAAACAAAGCTTATGTCGTGATGGTGGCATTAGATGAAAACGATAATCCCGTGCCCGTGCCCGAACTTTTGCTCACAACAGACGAGGAAAAAGCGGAATGGGAGAATGCAAAAAGAAGAAAGATTATGCGCAGTAATAAAATAGAAAAAACACCTCACGAAATTATGTGAGGTGTTTTTGGAGCTGAAGATGGGACTTGAACCCACGACC
>JAZSJX010000001.1:0-12657 GCA_045534535.1 Congzhengia sp. | reverse complement strand
CTTACCGGAATCACAGACGGATTCGAGATATGACGGAATCGCAGAATAGAATACCCCTGAGAATGAAATGATTAAATGGGGTCCCCCGAAAAGCCCGTTGGCTTTTTGGGGAGAAGGAGGAGCAAGGAAGCAAGTGGAGATTTTTCTTTAAAAAAGAAAAACGAAGCAAAGCGAACTTTGCTCCGACGCGAGGGGTATCAAAATTTGATACGCATAAACAAAGAAAAAGGGATTTTAATTTTTGGTAAAAATATTCTGCGAGAATTGAAAAATATTCTTGCAGAATTGTTCTCTACAGGCGAAATTGATAGAATTGACGAAATCAAGTGATGCTAAAATGATGATGTAGCAGACGGAACGCTTGCAAACGGATGCGACCGTATGCGAAATTGATGCTCAAAAAAGTGAAGATTGCCGCTCTCCGAAAATTGACAATAAAAAATGGCTCAAACCCAGTGTTTGAGCCAAGATAACAAAGGGTATCCCGCAAAATCAGCGATTTTGTGGGAAGAAGGAGGACCAGTGAAGCGGTGATTGATTTTTTTGCATAAAAAAATCGGAACAAGCGAAACTTGTTCCGACGCTGGCAGGGGTAGAAGGACACAGATGCTGCGCATCCGGCGTGTTTGCCGACCCAAACGCAAAGCGTTTCGGTACCCGTCTGCGCACCAACTTCGCTAAAAACGATTATCAATCGTTTTCTTAACGCTCGTTGCCCTCTCAGGGTTCAAGTCTTCACTAATTAAAAAAACAACAGCATATCTATGCAGATACACTGTTGTTTTTATTGGCAGGGGTAGAAGGACTCGAACCCTCAAGAACGGTTTTGGAGACCGGCATGTTACCATTACATCATACCCCTAAACTCAACAAGAGTAAGTATAGCACAAAATTTTTTGTTTGTCAATCCCTGTTTTATTCTTAAATTTATGAAAATAAAGTGGGAGATTATGCTTGCAAGCAAAAAATGATTGTGCTATAATAGATAATAGGGAAATTTAATTTTGACGATAATTGAGGAGGGGCTTAAAATGAAGGCGATTATTAACGGAAAAATCATTTTAAAGGACAGAATTATTGAAGACTGTGCGCTTTTGTTTTCTGATGTTATAGAAGGTATAGTTAAAAAAGACAGTCTTCCCGAAAATGTTGAGATAATTGATGCTGACGGGGGATATGTTTCGCCAGGTTTTATAGATTTACATATTCATGGTTATTTAGGCAAGGATGTCTGTGATGCCGAGGAAGAATCAATTAAGGTTATAGCAAACGGCATTATAGAAAATGGTGTAACAGCATTTCTTCCTACGACAATGACTGAAGATATGAAGGTTATAAAGGATTCGTTAAATGTTTTAAGAAAACTAAAGGAAGAAAGTAAAACCTGGGCAGGCAGTGAAATTTTAGGTTGCCACGCAGAAGGTCCGTTTATCAGCGAATCAAAAAAAGGTGCTCAGGACGCAAAATTTATTTTAAAGCCTGATGCTGAGTTTGTAAAAGAGTATTCTGATATTATAAAAATCATAACATTAGCACCCGAAGAGGATACTGCTGATTTTGATGAAATCAGAAAAATAGAAAAGGAAACAGATGTTGTTATTTCTATGGGACACACCTCTGCAGACTATAATACTGCTATGGAGAGCACAAAAAATGGTGTTAAGCATGCAACACACCTTTTTAACGGTATGACGCCTCTTGCTCACCGTGCCCCCGGTGTTGTAACCGCTGTATTTAATTCTGATGTAAGCTGTGAGCTTATTGTTGATACCTTCCATGTTTCATCAGCTCTTTATGATATTTTATGGAAGCTTAAAGGCAGAAAACTCTGCTTTATAACTGACTGTTTACCTGCAGGCGGATTGCCTTATGGGGAGTACACCCTGGGCGGTCAGAAAATTATATACAAAGGCATTGTTTGCGAGTTGGAAGACGGAACGATTGCAGGAAGCGTTCTTCCTTTAAACAAGGGTGTTTGGAATGTATACACAAATTCTTCAATACCGCTTTGGGAATGTGTTAACTGTGCATCACTAAACCCTGCCACAACCATTGGAGCGGACAAAGAGAGAGGCTCATTAGAGGTTGGCAAAATTGCGGACATTGTTATTTTAAGTAATGAATTTAATGTGTTGAAAACAATTATAAAAGGAGAGGTTAAATATGAAGCTTAAGGTACAGGCAAAGCTTGACCCACAGTTTGCACCATTATCTGTAGTTTGCAGGGATATGCGTGAGGCAACAAAGAATGAAGGTCAGGACATAATTATTGCAATTGAGAGAAACAAGGGGTATACCGTCACATATAAAACCCGTATTTTTGCAGATGGTACAGGCCATGATGAAGAGAATTTTGAATTTATAGAAAGAATGGTAAAATCCCTTTTATGGGTTTCAGGCGGATACAAAATATATATCGCAGGAAGCGAACTAATCGGAAATAAGATTAAGGAAGCTTACACAGATGGTGGTCTTCGTGATTTCGATGTTCACTTTATGGAAAGAGTTTACGAAAAACCATTTGAAGTAATTGTTTGTGCGCCAGAAGATGCACCTTGCGACAAATCCGCAGCAGCACCAATAGGAAGACATTTAGATGGCTGCAGAATTGGCTTTGATGCGGGCGGAAGTGATAGAAAGGTAAGTGCTGTAGTAAACGGCGAAAGTGTATACTCAGAAGAGGTTGTATGGTTCCCGAAAACTAACGAGGACCCTGATTATCATTATCAGGGAATTTTAGAAGCGATGAAAACTGCAGCATCTCATATGCCAAGAGTAGATGCAATCGGCGTATCATCTGCAGGTGTTTATGTTGACAATCGTATAATGGTTGCATCGCTTTTCTTAAAAGTATCAGATGAAGACTTTGAGAAAAAAGTTAAAAATATGTACATTGATGTAGCAAAAGAAATTGGTGAGAATATCCCTGTTGAGGTTGCAAACGATGGCGATGTTACAGCACTTGCCGGGGCTATGGACTTAAACGACAATGCAGTTTTGGGTGTTGCTATGGGAACATCTGAAGCAGGCGGTTATGTTGACCCTCAGGGAAACATCACAGGCTGGCTTAACGAGCTTGCATTCGTTCCTGTTGATTTTTGCAAGGATGCAATGGTGGATGAATGGTCAGGCGACTACGGATGCGGTGTTAAGTATTTTTCACAGGACGGCGTAATTAAGCTTGCACCTTTTGCAGGTATTGAGCTTGACGAGAACTTATCTCCTGCTGAAAAGCTTAAGGTTGTTCAGGGCTTGATGGAAAAAGGCGATGAAAGAGCAAAGAACATCTATGACACAATCGGCGCATATTTTGGATATGCTATTGCATTCTATACAGAATTTTACGATATAAAACATGTTTTAATTATGGGCCGTGTTACATCAGGAGAAGGCGGAACAATTTTATTAGAAAGAGCACAGGAGGTTTTAGATAAGGAATTCCCTGAGCTTGCTAAAAAGATTACACTCCATATTCCTGATGAAAGCTCAAGAAGAGTAGGTCAGTCAGTTGCGGCTGCAAGTCTTCCTGAAATTAAATAAAACTACAGATATAACATATATGAAAACGAGGAAAACTTATGTTTGAGGTTTTGAAAACTGAAGGGCATGCAAGACGCGGCAGGTTCACAACAGTTCACGGCGTTATCGAAACGCCTGTGTTTATGAATGTTGGAACTTCGGCGGCGATTAAGGGCGGCATCTCATCTTTGGATTTAAAAGAATTAAAATGTCAGGTGGAGCTTTGCAATACTTACCATTTGCATCTTCGTCCGGGCGACGATGTTGTTCGTGATATGGGCGGACTTCACAAGTTTATGAACTGGGATAAGCCGATTTTAACCGATAGTGGTGGCTTTCAGGTATTTTCACTATCCTCAATCCGCAAAATTAAAGAAGAGGGCGTTTCGTTTCAGTCCCATATTGACGGCAAAAAAATATTTATGGGGCCTGAAGAGAGCATGCAAATTCAGTCAAATTTAGCGTCAACTATCGCTATGGCGTTTGATGAGTGTGCAGATTCAACTCTTCCTAAAGAATACTTTAAAGAAAGCGTTGCAAGGACAGAGCGATGGCTTGAAAGATGCAAGACAGAGCTTTCAAGGTTAAACAAAACTTCTATAAATAAAGAGCAGATGCTCTTTGGTATTAACCAGGGCGGAATTTATGACGATTTGCGAATTGAAAATATGAAAAAAATTGCAAAGCTTGATTTGCCCGGTTATGCAATAGGCGGTCTTGCGGTTGGCGAAACTGCGGAGGAAATGTATCACATTTTAGATGTAACGCTTCCTCACGCTCCTGAAAACAAGCCGAGATATTTAATGGGCGTTGGAACACCGACCAACATTATTGAGGGCGTTGCAAGGGGAATTGACTTTTTTGATTGTGTAATGCCGAGCCGTAACGCCCGTCATGGACATCTTTTTACAAGTCGTGGAATAATAAATATTATAAATGCAAAATATCAAAGGGATAATTTGCCAATTGACACAGATTGTGATTGTCCTGTCTGCCGAAATCACTCAAGAGCGTATATAAGGCACCTTTTAAAGTCGGGAGAAATGCTTGGAATGCGACTTGCCGTTATGCACAATTTGTATTTTTATAATAATCTTATGGAAAAAATCAGAACAGCGTTAGAAGAGGGAACTTTCCAGAAATTCAGAGAAAAAAATTCGCCACTTTTATGTAAGCGTATCTAAAATGAGGGAAGACTATGTTTAAAAGACTAAGGGAAGATATTAAAACAATTAAAGATAGGGACCCTGCGGCAAAAAGCTCAGTTCAGGTATTTTTCATGTATTCAGGGCTTCACGCCCTTTGGTGGTACAGAGCAGCTCACTGGTTTTATAAGCACAAAATATTTGGTTTTGCCCGTTACCTTTCGCAGTGCGGAAGATTCTGGACGGGAATTGAAATCCATCCCGGTGCAAAAATAGGCAGAGGCTTGTTTATTGACCACGGTATGGGTGTTGTTATTGGGGAAACCACCGAAATTGGCAACAATGTTACAATTTATCAGGGAGTAACCTTAGGTGGTACAGGTAAGGATGTAGGAAAGCGACATCCTACAATATGTGATAATGTCCTGATTGGTTCAGGTGCTAAGGTTTTAGGACCGTTTACCGTTGGAGAAAACTCGAAAATTGCGGCAAATGCCGTTGTTTTATCAGAGGTTCCGCCAAATTCAACCTGTGTTGGTGTTCCTGCCCGTGTGGTAAGGATTGACGGTAAGAGAATTTGTGCTGAGGACTTAGACCAGATTCACATTCCAGACCCAGTTTCAATGGAGCTTTGCAGACTTCAGGCAAGGCTTGACAAGCTCGAAAAGAAAATCAAGGAGGAAGATAATGAAGATTTATAATACATTATCAAGAAAAAAAGAAGAATTTATACCACTTGAAGAAGGCAAGGTAAAGATGTATTCCTGCGGACCTACTGTGTACAATTTCTTTCACATAGGTAACGCACGCCCCTTTATTATCTTTGATACATTAAGAAGATATTTAGAGTACAGAGGCTACGAGGTTACATTTGTTCAGAATTTTACCGATATTGACGATAAAATGATAAAAAATGCCAACGAGCAGGGAATTACTGTTAAGGATCTGGCGGATAAGTTTATTTCTGAGTATTTTACAGATGCTAAGGGCTTGGGAATTAAGGAAGCTACAATTCATCCTAAGGCTACGGAAAATATAGATGCTATAATTAACACCGTAAAAACTTTGGTAGATAAAGGATATGCCTATGAGTCAAATGGCGATGTTTATTTTGAAACAAAGAAATTTTCTGAGTACGGAAAGCTTTCAAAACAGCCTTTAGAGGATTTGGAAGCGGGTGCAAGAATTGATGTTACAGATGTTAAGAAAAATCCTACCGACTTTGCTTTGTGGAAAGCCAAAAAAGAGGGCGAGCCTGCATGGGAAAGTCCCTGGGGCGAAGGAAGACCAGGTTGGCATATAGAGTGCTCTGCTATGGTTAACAAGTACCTGGGCGAGACGATTGATATTCACTCGGGCGGTCAGGATTTAATATTCCCGCACCACGAAAACGAAATTGCACAGAGCGAGTGTGCAAACGGAAAACCGTTTGCAAGATACTGGATGCACAACGGCTATATAAATGTTGATAACGAGAAAATGTCAAAATCAAAGGGCAATTTCTTTACTGTTCGTGATGTTTCCAAAAAATATGATTACGAGGTAATTCGTTTCTTTATGCTAAGTGCTCACTACAGAAGCGTTATAAACTTTGCTGACGAGCTTTTAGCTCAGTCGAAAACAGGCCTCGAAAGGCTTTATAACTGTCTGTATAATTTAGAGTTTTTATCGGCTAAAGCAAGAAATCGCGGACTAACACCTGAAGATGAAGAGGCAATTTCGGCATTTTCATCTTTTAAAGATAAATTCTGTTTGGCAATGGATGATGACCTAAACACAGCTGATGCAATTTCTGTAATATTTGACCTGGCAAGACACTTAAATGCAGAAAATAAAGATAACTGGTCATTGGAAATCTTTGAAAAAGCAATAGGTATTTTAAAAGAGCTTGGCGGTGTTTTGGGAATATTTAATCGCACACAAGAGGATAATATATCTGATGAGGCAAAAGCTATAATTGAAGAAAGAAAGAAAGCTCGTGAGGAAAAGAATTGGGCAAAATCCGACGAGCTTCGCGATAAGCTTTTATCTATGGGTGTTGAGGTTTTAGATACAAGACAGGGTATGAAAATAAGAATTATTGAAAAGTAAGTGAAAAAGTATGGACATTAAATCAATTTTACCCGACGCAAACATTGATATTCGCGCACTGTCGCCATTAACCTTAGCGTTTGTTGGCGACGGTGTTTATGAGCTTTTTATAAGAACAAAAATTTTGGCTATGGGAAACCGTCCCGCAGGGGAGTTACATAAAATTGCCGTAGGCTATGTTAAAGCAAAATCGCAAAGCACAGCAATTCTTAAAATTTTAGAAACTCTTTCTGACGAGGAAACCGAAATTTACAAGCGCGGAAGAAATACGAATATTCATACTGTTCCTAAAAATGCTGATATGAATGATTACAGGCAGGCAACGGGTTTAGAGGCGTTGGTTGGTTATTTATACATCACAGGGAAAAATGAAAGATTAAACGAAATTTTAGAAATGTGTTTTAATGAGCTTAGCCGGGCGTAAAGCTTGGAGGAGTATTTTTGAAACTAAAAAAAACATTTCACACCATAAAAATTTATGCTATAATAACAGCAGGCATTTTATTTGCATCAATTGCGGTAAATATGTTCCTTGCCCCGCATTCAATAGTATCGGGTGGAGCATCGGGAGTTGCAATTATAATTAACAATATCACGGGATTTCCAATTGGAATAACGATGCTTTTAATAAACATTCCGCTCTTTATAATAGGTGCAAAGGTTTTGGGCGTAGGTTTTGGCATAAAATCACTTTACGGAACAGTGATGTTTTCGGTTTTGACTGATTTAACGGCAGGATTTCCGCGTCTTTCTGAAAATCTTTTGATGTCTGCAATTTTTGGAGGCGTTTTATTTGGATTGGGATTCGGTATAATCTTTTTATCGGGCGCAACAAGCGGAGGAACGGATATTTTAGCTGCACTAGGGCACAAGGCTGTGCCTTATATAGATGTTGGCAAATGGATATTTATTATTGATATTGTAGTAATTTCGGCAGGTGCTTACTTTTTTCGCAACACCGATTTGGTTTTAGCAGGAATCCTTACGCTTTTCGTAAGCTCATTTTTGGTTGACTATATTATATCGGGTGCAAATGTTGCAAAGGTTGCGTATATAATATCAGAAAAAAGTGAAGAAATTGCTGACGAAATAATGAAAAAGCTTGTTCGCGGTGTAACAGGTGTTTACACTCGCGGAATGTATATAAAAAAAGACAGAACTATGCTGATGTGCGTTGTAAAAAGGATTGAATTACAGAAACTGCAACGCATAGTTAAAGAAAAAGACGCTGCCGCCTTTGTTATTTTAACACAGGCGCGTCAGGTAACAGGAGAAGGATTTAAAAATTACCCATAATATATTAGAAGGAGTTGTAATTTTGGAAAAGACAAGAATTGCTGAACTAAAAACGATTGCAACGAATGTCAGAAAGGATGCGCTTACCGCAGTTCACGCGGCAGCATCAGGTCATCCGGGTGGCTCTTTATCGGTTGCAGATGTTCTAACACTTTTATACTTTGAGGTTATGAACATTGACCCTAAAGACCCTAAAAACCCTGACCGCGACAGGTTTGTTTTATCAAAGGGACATTGCTCGCCTGCACTCTACGGAGTATTGGCAGAGAGAGGATTTTTCCCTAAGGAAGACCTTATTACATTTCGTAAAACAGGAAGCTATCTTCAGGGACATCCTGATATGAAGGGCATTCCCGGTGTTGATATGTCAACAGGCTCATTAGGGCAGGGCATATGCGCAGCAAACGGTATGGCACTTGCCGGAAAAATTGATAATAAACCCTATAGGGTTTATACAGTTTTGGGCGATGGCGAATTAGAAGAAGGTCAGGTTTGGGAGGCTGCTATGTATGCTGCTCACTATGGACTTGACAACTTAACCGTTTTTGTTGACTTTAACGGCTTGCAGATTGACGGAAATATTTCTGATGTTTTATCTCCTTTGCCTATTGACAAAAAATTTGAAGCATTTGGCTTTAATGTAATTTTATGTGATGCTCACGATTTTGAGGAGATGCTTTCTGCAATAAATGAAGCTAAAAACACAAAGGGTAAGCCTACAGCAATTATTTTAAAGAGTGTTAAAGGAAAAGGCGTTTCCTTTATGGAAAATAATGCCGCATGGCATGGAAGTGCACCTAATGATGAACAGTTCGCACAGGCTATAAAAGAGCTTGACGATGCACTTTTAGAGCTTAAGAAGGAGGCGTAAAAAATGGGTAATGTAGCAACGAGAGAAGCATACGGCTTGGCACTTGCTGAGTTTGGCGAAAAATATGATATAGTAGTTTTAGATGCTGACCTTTCAAAGTCAACAAAGACCGATACATTTAAAAAGAAATTCCCTGAAAGATTTTTTAACACAGGTATAGCAGAGGGCAATATGATGTCAACTGCAGCAGGACTTGCTTCCTGCGGAAAAATAGTTTTTGCAAGCTCATTTGCAATGTTTGCAGCCGGCAGAGCGTTTGAACAGATTAGAAACAGTATTTGCTATCCTAACCTAAATGTTAAAATAGGTGCAACGCACGCAGGCATTTCAGTAGGTGAGGACGGAGCTACCCATCAGTGCTTAGAAGATATCGGCATTATGAGAACAATTCCAAATATGGTAATCTTAAATCCTGCTGATAAAACTGAGGCGATTTTGGCAGTTGAGGCGGCAATTAAGCATAAGGGTCCTGTATATCTTCGCTTTGGTCGACTTGGAGTTCCTGAGATTTTTGACAGAGATACATACACATTTGAAATAGGTAAGGGCGTGTGCTTAAAAGAGGGAACAGATGCAACAATTATCGCAACAGGTCTTATGGTACCTGAGGCAATTAAGGCATCCGAGATGCTTAAAGAGGAAGGAATTTCAGCTCGTGTTATAAATATGGCAACAATTAAGCCTATTGATGCTGAAATTATCGAAAAAGCCGCAAAAGAAACGGGTGCAATCGTTACCGCAGAGGAGCATAATATTATTGGCGGATTGGGTAGTGCTGTTGCAGAGGTTCTTTGCGAAACAGCCCCTGTTCCTATGAGAAGAGTCGGAACACAAGATGTTTTCGGTCAGTCAGGAAAGCCAAGCGAATTATTAGAACTTTACGGATTAACCGCAGAAAATATTGCTAAAAATGTAAAAGAAGTAGTTAAACTAAAATGAAAAGCAAATGGGCAGTAGCTTTCGCTGCTGCCCATTTTTATAATAAAATGTCTGTGCAATCCAAAAGGGGAGGGGATAAAAAAGACTGCACAGATAAGGGTGGGGGGCGTATTTATACTGCCTTTTTCATTTTAAGCTTAATCGAATCTGAAATCATTGCTATAAACTCGCCATTTGTGGGTTTTCCCTTGTTAGTGTCAATGGTATAACCAAAAATATCTGTTAAAACCTCTTCGCGACCCCGGTTCCACGCAACCTCAATAGCGTGTCTTATTGCACGCTCAACCCTTGACGATGTTGTCGAAAAGTTTTTTGCAACAGTCGGGTATAAAAGCTTTGTAATTGAGTTGATAAACTCGTCGTCGTGAATACAAAGGTCAATGGCATTTCTTAAATAGTTATAGCCTTTAATGTGTGCAGGAACACCTATTTCGTGAATTATATCTGTTATAACGCTTTCTAGGTTATCCTCGTCAACAGGGGAAGACATTCCTTTTGAAAATCCTGTAGACATTGAAATGCTCTGCCTTACAGGAGACGCGTTTGCCATAGAATAAAGCTGGCGGACACGGTCTTCTATAATCTTAAAATCTCCGCAGGGCTTCATAATATAGTAGTGAGCACCTAATGAAATTGCCTTTTGCGTAACCTTGTCGTTACCTATTGCACTGTACATAATGTAGCACACCTTTGAAAATCCAGGTGTTTTTCCTAACTTTTCTAAAAGACTTAAGCCATCAAGCTTTGGCATTACAATATCCAAAATTGCAATGTCAGGTCTTAAATCGCATATCATCTTATAACCATCTTCGCCGTTATCTGCCATCCCAACAAGTTCGATGTCAGAAATGTTTTTAAAATATTCTGCTAAGCTGTTTCTTACTTCTGGGTTGTCGTCTACTGATACAATTCTTATCATTTTTTCTCCTCCTGAAAATTCTTTGAATAAAATGGAAATATTTTACATATTTGATAAGCCTATTATAACACGCGTTTTTTTAAATTTCAAGTACTTTTTACCAAAAAATGTAAATTATTTGGAATTAAATGGAATATGTTTCAGCATTCTACAGATTATACCGCAATTCGTCAAAAATCGATGTGTCATAAGGACACAGATAGTGTCATAGAGAGTGAAGAGATAATTTTTCACCCAACTAAAAAGATGCTGTAGCAATTTTGCTACAGCATCTTTTATAATATCTTAATCGTTTTATTCGAGGTAATCTTTTAATTTTTTGCTTCTGCTTGGATGGCGTAATTTTCTTAATGCCTTTGCCTCAATCTGACGGATACGCTCACGGGTAACATCAAATTCCTTGCCAACCTCTTCTAATGTTCTTGCCCTTCCGTCCTCTAAACCAAATCTTAATTTTAATACCATAGATTCCCTTGGAGAAAGTGTATCTAAAACATTTCCGAGCTGTTCTTTTAGAAGCATAAATGAAGCGGCTTCCGATGGAGCAGGAGCATCGTCATCAGGAATAAAATCACCCAAATGGCTATCCTCTTCCTCGCCTATAGGGGTTTCTAAGGATACAGGCTCTTGTGCGATTTTCATTATTTCACGAACCTTGTCTACCGACATATTGAGCTCTTTTGCAATCTCGTTAGGGTGAGGGTCGCGTCCCAATTCCTGAACTAACTGACGGGAAACACGGATAAGCTTGTTTATGGTTTCTACCATATGAACAGGAATTCTTATTGTTCTTGCCTGGTCTGCGATAGCTCTTGTTATGGACTGTCTGATCCACCAGGTTGCGTAGGTACTGAATTTATAACCCTTGGCATAGTCAAACTTCTCAACCGCCTTAATTAAACCTAAATTACCTTCCTGAATTAAGTCCAAAAACAGCATACCACGGCCAACATACCTTTTGGCAATGGAAACAACGAGTCTTAAGTTTGCTTCAGCCAGGCGTTTTCTTGCATTGTTGTCGCCCTCTGACATAAGCCTTGCAAAATTTGTTTCTTCTTCAGCATCAAGAAGCGGAATTTTTCCGATTTCCTTCAGGTACATTTTAACATGGTCATCAATAGAAACGCCCTCGGCAGATGAAATTTCCATAACCTCGGCACTGATATCCATATCCTCGGAGGGCTTAATTTCTTCAAACTCCTCCTCAATTTTTTCCATTTCCTTATCCATATCGGAAACAACTTCAATACCCTCTTGCTCTAAAACCTCGTAAACCTGTTCGATTTGTTCAGACTCCATCTCAATTTCAGATAAAGCATCCATTATTTCCTTATAGGTTAAAACGCCGTTTTTGCGGCCCTTTGCAGTAAGCTTGCTTAGTGCCTCGGTTTTCCTCTGTTCAATCTCACTCAATGTTAGTTCTCCTCTCGTTTTCCTTTTTGATAAGCTCGTTTATCTCATCAATTTTGCCCTCTTGGGCGAGTTTGTTTATTAGAATATTAAAATTTTCTTTTTTAATTTTATTTATGTTATCCTTAACCGCTAAAACTGCATCGCCGACATATTCTTTGCACAAAATATCTGCAGCCAGTGATTTAAGTTCCTCGGGGATGGATGACAAAAACAACGCACAATCGCCGTTTATATTTGCTTCTTTGTATTTTATAATTTCAGCAAATAATCTTTGATGCTTATCGTCTGTAATCTCATCGGAGGAAACAGCATCCTTTGCTATGCGAAACGCTTGTACACTAAAAAACATAAGATTTAAAAGCATACGCTCAGTTTTATAGGATGCAGAAGACTGCACTTTGTGCTCATGCTCAAACCGAGGAGTAACGGATTGCACCTTCCGCTCCTGAGATTTATAATCCTTC
>JAZSJX010000006.1:0-16150 GCA_045534535.1 Congzhengia sp. | reverse complement strand
CTGACTCTTATTTTTATACCCTGTGTCAGAAGAGTTTCTTTAATCAGCGCTGCAATATAGGTCTTTGACGGGTTTTCTTTTGAAACTATAAGGTCGTAAGAAAGCTCGTGTTTTGTTTTGCCCACAATTTTTTCTAATATACCGTTGTTGTCGCTGTCTTTAAACTCTGAAAGGGCATTAGAAGAACCTCTAAAAGAAATGTCGCTATTAAGATGCGACTCGGGGTGCAGAGGAACTTTTGCTACCTGACCGTTTACGCCGGCTTTTTTTATAATATATGGCGCATCAAGCTTTGAAAAAATTTCCGAGCGGATTTTAGCTGAATTTATGGGGGATTCATTTGTGTTCATTCCTAAATATAAAAATTTTAAACTGTTGTAATCTACAAAGGAAAGCTCCCTTTTTGGAATATAGCTGTCATCTGCCGACAGAATATCGAGCTGAGAATTTTCAAGCATAGAAAGGGCAGTTTTTTTGTCCTTAGCAATATGAATATTGATTTTCTCAATAAGAGGCATAGTACCGCTGTGGTGTTCATCGTTTACACAAAGTGCAATGTGCTTGTTTTTTATATATTCGCATACTTTATAAACTCCGCTTCCCGGTATTACCGATGTTAGAAATTCATCGTCTTTAACATCGCAGTTTTCTGGGATAACAGGGAAGTCTAAAAGTGTATTAAAATTTGCGGTCGGATGGCTTAAATAAAATTTTATGAAATTCCCGTAAGCTTTTGCTGATTTTACCATTTGAAGTCGTTTTTTATAGTATCCATCAGAATCTAAAATCGTGTTTAAAGAGTAAACCACATCGGATGCCGTAAGCTTTTTTTCGTTTTGGAAATACACGCCATCTTTTATTTTTGCGGAGTATACAAGTCCGTCTTTTGAAACGGAAAAAGATTCACACAAGCTTGGTATAGCGGTAAAATCAGAGGATACAATAAAAAGCGAGTCATACAATAAAGAAAGAACCTCGGCGTTTTGTTTCGCCGAGGTTTTAAGTGGGTTTAATGTATCAATGTTATATATACAAAGGTCAAGGGTTTCGTCTGTACTAATATAGACTTCTGCATCATTCATAGCCTCGTTGATTTCGCTTTTCAAACAAGACGAAAGCAAGACAATGGAAATAACAGACGCTAAAACAGTTAATGCTATTTGTTTGATAATTTTCATAAACCGCACTTTTGATTATTTCATAGTTTTGGTTTTGCCTGTTTCATTGCCGTTTTGTGTATCAGGAGTTTTGTTTTCTGTTGTGCCGTTTTTGTCATTTAAATCCTCTGGACTATCAATTGCGGTGGAATCGTTTTTGCCAGGCATTGATGGCATAGCGGACTCAACGGCATCCAAAGGTTTTTTTACATCCTCAGGACCACAAGCGGACATAATAAATACTGATAAGATTAGAGCAAGAGATAAACCTATAATTTTTTTCATTTATATTCTCCTTTTATTAAAATTTAACTCTATGCTCTTATTATTACAAGTTTTCTTTAATATATTCAGTTGCTTTTAAAATTGCATCGTCAGCTGTCATATCAACAACTTCGCTTTCTGTTCTCAGCTTAAATTCGCAGATGCCCTCAGTTGCCTTTTTGCCAACTGTAATTCTGACAGGAATACCAATAAGGTCAGCATCTTTGAATTTAACGCCTGCACGCTCCTCACGGTCGTCAATTAAAGCTTCGATTCCGTTTGCCTTAAGACTTTCGTATATTTTTTCAGCCATTTCAAGCTGTGCCTCGTCTTTGACATTTACAGGAACAACGCTGACATGGTAAGGAGCAATAGCCAAAGGCCAAACGATACCGTTTTCATCACTGTTTTGCTCAATAGCAGCAGCAATTGTACGGCTTACACCGATTCCGTAGCAGCCCATAATAATTGTCTGAGGTTTTCCGTTTTCGTCAAGGTAAGTGCAGTCTAAAGCGTCTGTGTACTTTGTGCCAAGCTTGAATATGTGTCCAACCTCAATACCCTGAGTTGTAGAAATGGGTTTTCCGCATACAGGACAAGGGTCGCCTGCTTCAATAATACGAATGTCAGCGATTTTTGCTTCGAAATCATCTGTATTAACATTTATGTAGTGATAATCCGTTTCGTTTGCACCAACTATAAAGTTTGACATAAACGAAACCTCTTTATCCATAATAACAGGAATTTCAAGTCCGACAGGACCTGCAAAGCCGACCTTTGCGTTTGTAACCCTGACAACTGTTTCAGGAGCAGCCATAGCTAAATCGTCGGAGTTTATACCTAATAAATTTGCAAGCTTAACCTCGTTAACTTCACGGTCGCCGCGCACCATAACAGCAACAACATCATCGCCATAAGAGTAAATTAAGGTTTTCACAAAGCTGGTGCTATCTGTATTTAAAAATGCAACTAATTCGTCAATTGTTTTTACATTGGGGGTGTGGATTTTTTCAATTTTCTTTGCAGGTTCTTTTGCTTTTTCTTCTGCAATACATTCTGACTTTTCAACATTTCCTGCATAATGACAGGTAGGGCAGAATGCGATGGTATCCTCGCCAACCTCAGATTTTACCATAAATTCCTGAGAGCCTGAACCGCCCATAGCACCTGAGTCGGCGTCAACTACTATGTAGTCAAGCTTTAAGCGGTCGAAAATTTTGCAGTATGCATCATACATCTTTTTGTAAGACTCATCAAGTCCTTCCCAGGTACGGTCAAAACTGTAAGCGTCCTTCATTACAAATTCGCGCGAACGGATTATACCAAAACGCGGACGGCTTTCATCACGGTACTTGTTCTGAATCTGATAAAGAGTAACTGGTAACTGACGATAAGACTTTAAGGAAGCCTTAACAGTTTCTGTAAAAATTTCTTCGTGAGTTGGTCCTAAGCAAAAATCACGATTGTTTCTGTCCTTTAAGCGAAACATATTTTCGCCGAAAACTTCCCATCTGCCTGACGCCTGATAAGATTCAGCAGGAAGCAGGGCTGACATTAAAAGCTCTTGTGCCCCTGCGTTGTCCATTTCCTCACGAACTATATTTTCAACCTTTTTAAGCACACGAAGACCAAGCGGCAAGTAAGAATAAACTCCTGCCGCAAGCTTTCTTATAATTCCGCTGCGAAGCATAAGCTGATGGCTTATGGTTTCTGCCTCGGAGGGAACCTCACGAAGTGTGCTTAAAAACAATTTTGACATTCTCATAGTATAAAACTCCATTCTGATTTTAATACAAAACTTTACCTTAATATAATAATATGAAACTTTAAAACTGTCAACTGTTTTAAGTAAATTTTATTATTGTAAAAAAATTTTTTTTATGATAAAATAATATTGTATTTATATTTAAGGAGATGCCTATGAAAAAACTTTTAAAAAAGCTTTTATCTTTAATATTTATAGCTCTTATCGTTTTTTGCGCATACTTTGCAGTAACAGGCTATCTTATGTATAAAAATGCAACAAAGGATATTACTGTGTCTGAAAAAGTAAAGGAAATAAGAAGACAGGAAAATTATATTGTGCTGGATAATATTCCTGATATATATGAAAATGCAGTGATTTCCGCTGAGGACAGCAGATTCTACAGTCATAAAGGTGTAGATCTCATTTCATTAGCAAGGGCAACCTTTAAAAATATAAAGGATAAAGGGCTTTCTCAGGGCGGAAGCACAATCACTCAACAGCTTGCTAAAAATATGTTTTTTACAAACGAAAAAAGCTTTTCAAGAAAAGCAGCAGAGCTTTTTGTGGTTTATGAGCTTGAGGACCGTTACTCTAAAGATGTAATCTTAGAACTTTACATAAATACAGTATATTACGGCGGCGGAAATTACGGCATATTAGATGCATCTAAAGACTTTTTTCAGTGTTTGCCAGAGGACATGACAGAATATGAGGCAACATATTTGGCAGGACTTCCTAATGCACCATCTTTGTTTTACGAAAACAAGGAACTTGCAAAAAAGAGGCACGAGGTCGTTTTAAATGCTATGGTAAAATGTGATGTGCTGACAGACGATGAAAAAGAAGAAATTTTAGATAATGAGTAGGTGGGAATGTGTATATGAAAAAAATATTATCAGTTTTTTTAACGATTTTAATTACCATATCATGCTACGCATGTGTTTTTGCTACTGATACATTTATGGAATTTTCTGTGTCAGATGATTGGTTTGTTTTTTCAAAAAACATGGAAGATACTGAGCTTTTAGACAAGGTTGGAATGACCAAGGAAGAGGTAAACGAAACTCTTGAAAATTCGGATTGTGAATATTTTTTAACCAATTCGCAAAAAAAACAGCAGGTTTATGTTAAAGTTTGTAAAACCGAGTACACATACGAACTTTATAACATTTCAGAATTTGATGATAAATACCTTTGCGACAATTTAGACAAAATTTTAAAAGAGGTTTTTTCAGTTAACAATTTTACCTACGAGGAAGCTTTGTTTAATCACGGCGACCAGATGAAAATGATTACAGTTCCGGGAACTGTTGTTACAAACGGGGAAGAAAAGGGTCTTGTTTTAGGAGTAACCTTTATTAACGGAAGTGGTATAGGTTTTATAATGAAAACCGATGGAGAAGTACCCACGGATGATGACAGGAAAGCCTTTGAGGAGTTAGTTTCTTCTGTGTCCTTTACCAGTATTAAGGAAAAGGATGATACGGTGCGGTTTAATGATATCAGGGAGGATAAATCTCAGGATGCTCTTTCATATATAACGGGCGGATTAGGAGCAATTTTGCTTGTGGGACTTTGTTATTATCTTATTGAAAGAATGAGAAAAACGGAGAAATCAGATGACGATGAATCGAGTAATAGCCTTAACGGAAAAACTGATTAAAAACCGCTCTTTAAGTAAGGACGAGTGGATATATTTAATAGAAAACGGCGAAACGCAAAAAGAGTATATTTTTAAAAAAGCACGACAAACCTGTGATGCCGTTTATGGAAAGACGGTTTTTATTCGTGGACTTATAGAGTTTACCAATTATTGCAGAAATGATTGTCTTTACTGCGGAATAAGGCGTTCTAACGAAAATGCCCAAAGGTATCGCTTAAGTAAAGACGAGATTTTAGAGTGTTGCCGTGAGGGGTATAAATTAGGATTTCGCACCTTTGTTCTGCAAGGTGGCGAGGATATGTTTTATACCGACGATAAGCTGTGTGAAATAATTTCGGAGATTAAGTCTGATTTTGCCGACTGTGCCTTAACTCTTTCTGTTGGGGAAAGAGAAAAGGAAAGTTATGAGCGTTACTATAATGCAGGTGCAGACAGATTTTTATTAAGACACGAAACAGCAGATGATTGCCATTATAAGCTGTTGCATCCTGAAAATTTAACGCTTGCAAACAGAATGAAATGCCTTTACAATTTAAAAGAAATTGGTTTTCAGGTAGGATGCGGAATGATGATTGGCTCGCCGTACCAGACGGCAGAAAATATAGCATCCGATATGCTTTTTCTAGAAGAGCTTAATCCACAAATGGTAGGGATAGGACCATTCCTTTCACATAAGGACACGCCGTTTGCTGGCATGGAAAACGGAAGTGCAGACAAAACAATTCTAATTGTTGCACTAACCCGTCTGCTTTTGCCGAAGGCTCTGCTTCCTGCAACAACGGCATTGGGAACATCTGATGATTCAGGACGGGAAAAGGCAATCCTTGCGGGAGCAAATGTAGTAATGCCAAACCTTTCGCCAGAGTCGGTAAGAAAAAAATATATGCTTTATGACAACAAAATCTCAACGGGTGATGAGGCGGCAGAATCGTTAAACGGTTTAAAGAAGAAATTTAAAAAAATTGGTTATGAAATAGTAACAGACCGTGGAGATTATAAAGATTTTAAAAGGCTCTAATCGAAATGATTAGAGCCTTAAATATCGTATATTTCTATTTCTGTCGTTTTATTTCGTGTTTTCCATTGCTGATAACAGCTTTGTTACTATGTTATATCCATAAGTAACATCTGGTGCCCATTTACCGCCTAACTGCTCGGTATACTTTACTGTGCGATACCATTTTGTAGTTTTTAAAACATCATAGCGAGGATGTGTTTGGCCGACGGGGTCAACACCTACATATGCCGAAAGATGATTAAAATGTGCTCTTACGCCGTCTTCGGGAGTTTCGAAGGTTTCGTGGTCTTCAGGTAAATCCGCAATCGGATTTCTTATCTTTATGCCTGCCCAGTTATTTTGCTCGGGCTTAACTTGTCCTGTGTATTTTCCATAAGCTGTTTCCTTTGCAGCCTGTGCATATAAGATTTCAGGACGCATTCCTGTAATTTCGCCATATTTCCAGTAATAATCAGCTGCATTTATAAAACGCTCGTGTGCACCCAAATTCTGAGCCCAACGCTTAGCCTGTTCAAGTGTTACTGTGCTTTTGCCGACAATGGGAGTCTGAGTAATAAAAAGTCCGTCAGACTTTCTTTCCTTGTAGCTGATTGCACGATATAAAATTACAGCAGCCTCGGCACGGGTTACATCACCTTTTGGTCTTAAAAGACCATCTGCACCCTTTACTATTCCTCTTTCGGCTATGATTGCAACAGGAGTTTTCATTTTAGAAGATATATCATTTTCATCCTTGAAATTTTTGTTTAAAACATTTTTATCCAAAAGATTTTTGTCAGCACTTATTCCTAAAGCGTAAGCTATTGCATAGGAGCATTCCTCACGAGAACAATTTTTTTCAGGATTAAAATTTAGCGTGTTTTCGCTGTACATATAATTATTAGCAGTATTTATGTAATCTACAGACCATCTGTCAGGTGCTACATCAGAAAAAATGCTTTCTTGCCCTTCAATAAGTTCAATATCCAGCGCCAAAACAATCATTTTAGCAAATTGCTCTTTTGTAACAGGGGAGGAGGGAGCAAAATTTTTAGTGTCAACTCCCTGCAGAACGCCTTTTTCCACCAAAGCAGAAATCGCCTCAGATGCCCAATAATAGTTTGTACCAACATCTGAAAATTCTGATTTTTTTGGCGTTGCACTTCCTGTAATAACACCAAGATTTGATGTAACAAATATTGTTATAACCAAAGCAAGATAAATAATTTTTTTATACATAATGTTACCTCTTTTGCTTAAGACTAAATGCATGTACAATAAAATTGTATTGTTATGAATGTGTATTTATTACATTATATCACTAAAACAGGAAAAAATCAATTTTCAAATATTTAAAAAAATCTTACAATCGTATTACAAAGGAATTTTTTTGCAAAAATTTAAAAAAGTACTTGACATTGGGGTGTTTTGTTGTTATAATAATCAAGGTCGGTGAGTGAAGCAGGAATTGCGGGTGTAGTTCAATGGCTAGAATCCCAGCCTTCCAAGCTGGTCGTGTGGGTTCGATTCCCATCACCCGCTCCACCATATTGATGCGCCTGTAGCTCAGTTGGATAGAGCAACTGCCTTCTAAGCAGTGGGTCAGGAGTTCGAATCTCTTCAGGCGCGCCACGAAAGCGCTTAATATTTGGTGGATATAGCTCAGTTGGTTAGAGCGCTAGATTGTGGCTCTAGAGGTCGTCGGTTCGACTCCGATTATCCACCCCATATAACAGCTCTGTATAAATTTTGTGCATTCGGACAAGTTAACTCCGAGCAGTGGATTGGGATGTCGCCAAGTTGGTAAGGCACCGGATTCTGATTCCGGCATTTCGTAGGTTCGAGTCCTGCCATCCCAGCCAAACTTTTATTGGGCTGTAGCCAAGTGGTAAGGCACTAGATTTTGATTCTGGCATTTCGTAGGTTCGAGTCCTGCCAGCCCAGCCAAACTTTTTATAACTTAATATGATCCATTAGCTCAGTTGGCAGAGCACTTGACTTTTAATCAAGGTGTCCGGAGTTCGAATCTCCGATGGATCACCAAAAAGGACAAGCGTTGCTTGTTCTTTTTTAATGTTTATTTCAAAATTATTATTTACTACAGGAGAATTAACATTGGAAATACTATTTATCATAATTACTGCCATAGGAATTTCTACACAACATATATCACGGAAGTCCTATAGTAATAAGGATGGAAAAGGAGCGCTTTCGTTTTCGGCATCATCCGCATTTGTATCCTTGTTGGTTTATCTTATATGCTCACATGGAAACTTAAATTTTTCACGACAAACAATTAGTTTTGCTTTTATATTTGCAGTTTTTTTCAGTATGGGCATATTATTTTCACTTCTTGCAATAAATACCGGACCATTATCCCTGACATCGCTTATAACATCATACTCGCTTTTTATACCTACATTTTACGGTATATTTATGTTGAATGAGCCTTTTACATACCTGAGCGGAATAGGACTTGTACTTCTTACTGTATCGCTTTTTTATACAAACTTTAAAAAGAACGACAAGGGAGAAAAATTATCATTAAGATGGGCAGTATACGCGTTTTTATCGTTTGCAGGAAACGGAATTTGTTCTACGGTTCAAAAGATATATCAGATGAAATCGGACGGTGCCTACAAAAGCGAATTTATGGTTATTGCATATATAGTTTCTGCTGCCATACTTTTTGTTGCAGCGGCAATATATGAAAGAGAAGATATTTTAAGGAATATAAAAAAGGGTATAGGAGAGATTTTTGTATCAGGTGTTGCAAATGCGGTTGTAAATCTTCTTGTCATGGTGTTGTCATTAAGACTTGCAGCTTCGTTTGTGTTCCCGATTATTTCGGCAGGAAGCATTATGTTAACTGTTTTAATCTCTGTGATGTGCTATAAAGAAAAGCTTTCTCCTGCTCAGAAAAAAAGTATTCTGTTTGGTCTTCTCGCAATAATATTTTTAAATATATAAAGTTTACTCCATTATAAAAAAGAAACCAAGCAAGAAGCTTGGTTTCTTTTTTTGTTTTCTTATGATTTATTATTTGTTATTTTCAATTACTCTCATAAATACAGTTGCAGCCTGTGCTCTTGTAGAAAGATTTTTAGGATTAAATGTGGTTTCTGTTTCACCACTCATAATCTTGCTGCCGCAAGCCCATTTGATTGCAGAAACAGCATAATCTGAAATAGCGTCAAAATCATCATACGATGAAATATCTGTACTCTCACTAGCACTTACATCCATGTTTTTGTATTGAGCGTATCTGTACATCATAGCAGCCATCTGTTCGCGGCTGATGTTTTGATGTGGTGCAAACGCTGTATCTGAAACACCGTTTACAATTTTATTAGCATGAGCCCATGCAACAGCCTTTTCATAATAGCTTCCGCTTTCAACATCTTCAAATATTGATGATGAAATTACATCAGGCTGATTTTCAATACGGTAGAGAACGGTTACAAACATTGCACGCGTAACATCGCTGTTAGGTCCGAATAAAGAGTCTGATACGCCGTTCATTAAACTGTTTTCATTTGCGTACTTAATTGAATTATAAAACCAATCATTCTCTTTAACATCTGTAAAAGGATTTTTCCAGGAACCGTCAGAAGGTTCTGGGTCGACAGGTTCAGGCTCAACTGGCTCCGGCTCAACCGGCTCTGGTTCAACTGGCTCCGGCTCAACAGGTTCCGGTTCAACAGGCTCTGGCTCAACCGGCACAACACTTGATGACCATCTTGCATAAAGGGCCAAATCCTGAGTAACCGGACTTGAAAAATCGTAGGCTGATCTAAACGCGCTGTCAGTATACCAACCAACGAAAGTATCTCCCTTCTTATAAGGTATTCTGGGTTCTGTTGCTACAGAACCGTCTTCAACTGTCTGAGCGGGGATTAAGCCAGCACCATTTGAATTGAATTTAACTGTATGAGTGTTCCCGGTATCGGCAGGTTTTTCGCCGGGCGTAAATTCAATATAGTCCAAATTATATTTTGATGCCAAACCTGCATCGGTTGTACGCGGCATTACTATACGGAATTCCTGTGTGCCAGCTTTGAGGAAAACACCTTTGTTTTCAAATGTGGCGGCGGGCATTCCGTCCCAGCCGTATCCTAGTGATTCTATTCCGAAGCCCTTGTTGTTAATGAGCTCTTGATTACCTATATAAAGAGTAATTAAACTATACCATGAAACATTTTTCTTAGGTCCTAAAACTGCAAAAATATCGTAGTAGCCTGATTTATTTACTGTAACAGAGAATTTAAGGGTTGTATCCGCAGCTCTCCAGGGGTTCCAGAGACAATATCCTCCGCTGGCTTTTGAATCTTCTTTAAGACCGTAATCTGCGCGCATAACACCCTCGCCACCATAAGCGTCTAATTCTATTCTCGTAGTTTTGACGGAAGAAATTTCTGGAACAGGCTTGGGATATATCTCAACATAATCAAGCTGATATGTATATTTTCCAGAAGCTTTTTCAACATTTGCAGTCAATTTGCAAGTGTTTTTGTCAAGCCATATAGCATCTCGTGTGTATAAGGCCATCTCTTGTGATGAAGATGTAACATATGACAATTCCTGTCCGGAAGTTGTTTGGTTAGTAGCATATTGTAGTCTGATGGGAGTATCGGTAATGTCAATTGATAAGAACACCTTGCTGTGGTTTGTTGCAGTTTTTTTACCCACAACATATTTTATAACATAATAGCCGCTTTCTGGTATAACAATAGGTATGCTGATATTAGAACCGGTATCCGAGTCTGACACAGAAACAATTCTACCACCACTTGCCTGAGTGCAATTAACGATATTCTCAGAAGTGTAATCTTCAAATTCAAACCTTGTTTTTTTGTCCATCGAGATTTCAACTGCTTCGACAGCACCTACAGACAGTGTGCCTAAAGTAGTAGAAAGTATGATGACTGACAATAAAACCAAAATGATTTTTTTCATAATGTGAATTTCCTCCAACCTTGCAAAATGATTTTATTATGGTTAACTATTAACCGAAATTACTACAAGTTTATTATACATTATAGTGATATTATTGTCAAGTTATAAAGAATGAAAATATTGGCATTATATTTAAATTTCGCATTTAGCTAAATTTGTCGAAATTTTCAAAAAAATTATTAAAATTTTTGTTAAATCGTGCTTGACATTTGACAGTCGCTAATATATAATTTAAATGTATAATATTGTAGACTTGTGTATTTTGTCCGAAAATGGTGAATGAAATGAGAGTAAAAGAAGGCTTTATTTTAAAGAAAATAGCAGATGATTTCTTGGTTGTGCCTACGGGCGACAACATCGTGGATTTTGCGGCTGCAGTGTCTTTAAACGAAACCGGTGCATTCCTTTGGGAGCAGATGAAAAGCTCTAAAACAATAGAGGAATTAACGGCTTTAATGATATCAGAATATGATGTTGATGAAGCAACAGCTGAGGCGGATACAAAAGAATATGTATCTCTTTTAAAATCTCATGGATTTATTGAAGACTAAAAATTACAATTCATAAAGGACGGTTTATACTGTGAAAAAAGAAATGAATTCAGGAAAATGGATTTTTAAAAAGGTTCGTCCTTATTTTCCCGGTTTAATTGTTCTTATTATAGTTGGCATAATAGTATCATATATTACTGTAAGGTTTTCGCTTATTTCAAAAAAACTGATTGATATAGTAACAAACCAGGCAGAAGGAAGCATTCTTCATAATGGTATATGGCTTGCTCTGATGCTTATAGCTCAGCTTATCCTTCAGATTGTTTACATAAGAATTCATATAAAAATAAGCGGCAGGCTTTCAATGTCGATAAGAACCGACTTGTTTCATAAACTTTTGAAAAAAGATTTTGCCGAAGTTTCATCAATTCATTCCGGCGAATTTTTAAACAGGCTTATAAGTGATGTTTCAATTGTTTCAGAGAAGGTAACTGAAATTATACCTAATTTATTTACACTTTTGTCTACGGTAGTATTCAGCTTTTCAGCACTTTATATGTTAGACAAATATTTTGCAATTGCTTGCTTATTTTTAGGACCTGTGGCACTTGCTGCAACCTATATATATAAAAAGAAGATAAAAACCCTGCACATTAAATGCAGAGAGAGTGATGGAAAGGTTCGTTCATTTATTCAGGAAACAATCCAGAATTTTCTTGTTGTAAAGGCATTTGGCAGGGAAAGTTATATGAGCCGTAAGGCGTATTCATTGCAAACCGATAATTACAAGCTAAATGTTAAACGCTCAACTGCAGGAATAATGGCAAACATACTGTTTTTCCTTGCAGTAACAATGGTTTATTACGGGGCACTCGCGTGGAGCGTGTATCGTTTAAGTTTAGGGCTGATAACATTTGGTACTGTAACTGCAGTTTTAAGCTTAGTTTCTCAACTGCAATCACCGTTTCGTGAGGTTGCCGGAATTCTTCCTCAGACCTATATGGTTCTGGCATCTGCTGAGAGACTGATTGAGCTTGAAAATATAAAAGAAGAAACTCAATATATTGAAACAAACAGAGATTTATCACAGTTTTCTAAAATAAGCTTCCATAATGTTTCATTTTCTTATGATGAAACTGAGGTTTTAAAAAATGTCAGCTTAGATATTAAAAAGGGCGAGTTTGTTGCTCTTTGCGGAATTTCAGGTGCGGGTAAAAGCACGATGACAAAGCTACTTTTATCAGTTCTTGTGCCAAATGAGGGAAATGTTCTTCTAAAGTTTTCAGATGGCGAGAGTATAAATTTCAACTCAGACATGAGAAAAATGTTTTCATATGTTCCGCAGGGCAATATGATTCTTTCGGGAACTATTCGCGACAATATAACCTTTGCTGATGAAGCTCCCGATGAAGAAAAACTTAAAAAGGTTATAGAAATTGCTCAGATTAAGGATTTTATTGATAAAACGCCGAAAGGCTTAGATACATATTTAGGAGAAAAAGGTCATGGCCTGTCAGAAGGTCAGGTGCAAAGAATTGCGATAGCAAGAGCGCTTTACTATGATGCACCGGTTTTGCTTCTGGATGAGGCAACCTCATCTTTGGATATTGCTACTGAGTCCCATCTTTTAAGCTCAATAAAAGAGCTTACAGACAAGACCTGTATCATAATATCTCACCGCAGGGAAGTAATAGACGCCTGCGACAAAACCTTTATTTTGCAGAATGGCGCACTTAACGCGCTGTAATAAATTTATCCCTATCCCCGGAAAAGAATTATTACATGTTTTAAAAAAGGAGGAAAAAAAATGGTTAAATCTAAGGCATTTAGAAAGCTTGTTGCTTTAACCGCAGCTATTGCACTTGTTTGCGCTTTTGCAGTTAGTGCAGGTGCTGTTTCAGTTACATCAGTAACAACAACCTACACAAATGATTTAAAGGTTGAAGTTACCGCAAATGTAACAGCTGCAGCTGGTGCAGAAGTTACCTACTATGCAGCAAATGGTACAGGTGCATTCTTCTTAGACCAGACAACAGCAGACGCTACAACAGGCGCAGCACAGTTTAAGTATGTAACAGATGCTGCTAATTTAAAGAGCACAGCTATTCTTAATGAAACAGCCGGCACAAAGATTGATGACACAATCCCTGGCTATGAAGTTTCTTTTAATGATGCAGTTGTACAGAAGATTCCTACAGACAACACAGGCGCAACAGTAGTTATTAACTACTCAGTACCATCAGGTTATGAAATCACAGGCGTAACAGCTACAAACGATATTGAAGTTTTAAGCTATGTTCCTGGTGAAGGTATAATCACAGTTGTTTTAGGAACAGTTAATGCTGACACAACTCTTGATGTTACAAAAGAGGAAACAGTTGTTATTCCTAAAGTAGGTCAGTACATTGCTGGTGCTGCTTTAAAGGATGGTTCTTTAAAGAACGATACTGAAGATGAAGGCATTATGGCTTCAGCAGGCGACAGAAAGCTTACAGTTATTGGTAAGGTTTCAGGCGTTGAAGAATATGGTATCATCATTGCAGAAGAAGCTATTACAGCAACAGAAATGGATGCTGCAACATTTGCAACCTACACAAGTTTTGAAGCACTTCAGGCAAATGAAGATGGATATTTTGCAATCCAGTTAATTGATACCAGTGATGAAGCTGCAGCTGCTCCAGGAGAGGTTCTTATTTCAGCTAACGGCACATACTATGCAGCAGTATACTATAAAGATGGCGAATCATACAAAATCTTTGCAGGTTCTGCTATTCAACCGCAGTAATAGGAGGTAAATAAGGAAATGAAAAAATATGAAAAACCTTTAGTAAGCGTAATTGAATTACAGCTTAAAGAAAATATTGCAGCGGTTAACACAACAGTATACAAAGGTACAGCTAACGCAATGACACAGAAGGGCGTTTACAATATGGCACTTTCTCAGAGCGGAACAGGCCTTAACGCTATTGATGGTCTTGTAGATCCAAGCTAATTGTATGTTATACCGTATTGCAGATTTGAATTTAAGGCTTGAAGGATTTGAAAGCAAATACTTCGAGCGTAGAATGTCAAGCTACAGAGCAGAAAACAACTGCTCTGTATCCGACATTTCGGTTAATTTTAAAGAGAATAACAGCATCTTAGTGCCGGCGGGAAATGATTTTCGCCGGTTTGATGCGTGGTATTGGATAGATAGAGGCAAAGATGGCTATACAGCTATCAAGCAATTATCTTATAACCTTGCCAATATGATGCGTATTGATATTGACAAAGAATGTAAGAATGTAGTAATTGAATATGTTGATATTAAGGATTATTTTGTCGATGTTACTACGGATTATATGCTATATTATGCACTAAATGACGCTTTTGCATTTTGCCAGACGGTAAGAAATGCGATGCTTTTACATTCGGCATCTGTAGCTTACAAAGGAAATGCAGTTTTATTTTCGGCACCGTCGGAAACGGGAAAAAGCACGCATACAGGATTGTGGAAAAAGTATTATTCTGACGATGTTTCTCTGTTTAATGACGACACACCTGTCATAAGAAAAACAGATGACTCGTTTGTTGCTTATGGTACGCCCTGGAGTGGTAAAACGGAGATAAATTTAAATATTAAGGCACCGCTTTCTGGAATTGTGTTTTTAAAACAGGCACCAGAAAATACAATAAGGAGGCTTTCTCCGATTGAGGCTGCCATAAATTTACTTAACCAGACAAGAAAACCGGCATTTGAAACTTTAATGGATAAGCATATGGACTTTATAAATGACCTTGTATCAAATACGCCGATTTATGAACTGGGATGTACAATATCCCGTGAGGCTGTGGATTTGGTAAAGGATACTATATTTGGAGAGTAATAATCTTATATTCACTTTTTAATGTAAGATGAAAAATAAAGCCCTGCAGGGAAAAGGAGAATTTACTTATGAAAAAAATAGTTTCGATGCTTTTATGTATATTAGTAATTTTTTCTATGTGCATAAATGTATTTGCTATTGAATTTACCGACTTAAAAGAGAACCACTGGGCGTATCAGAATGTTATGGAATTAGTTAACGAGGGAACGATAAATGGCTACGAGGATGGCTCTTTTGCGCCGTCTAAGACTGTAACCCGTGCTGAATTCGTTAAAATGATAGGCAAGTGGGACCAGAAAATCACTACATATATTACCGATTTAAGTAGCAATCATTGGGGTTATGATTACCTGGTATGGTCCGGTTTAGAACTTGATGGCTCTAGAATTTACCCTGATATGTCAATGCTTCGCGCTGATGTTATTAATCTGATATGGAAAAGAAATGGCTCGCCTAAGAGCACGGACGCTCCATCAGCTATTTCAAATCAGGGAACAAATAAGTATGCAACATCATGGGCATACACAATCGGTCTTGTACAGGGAGACGATGGCTTAAATCTTCGTCTTGACAGCTTTGTTACAAGAGCAGAGGCGGCAACCTTAATAGTTCGTTCAAGAGTGTTGGCTGCTGACAATAAAAAGTTAAATTTTAATGATTTAGTATCAGATAATATTAAAGAGCAGGTTTATAACAGCGTAAATCTTTTTGGTGGTGCGCAGTACGATAAGGACAAAACCGTAACCTACGGCGAATTTGCTCAGGCAGTTATGCAGTTAGGTGCCGGCGGAAAACAGATAACATACGACAGTAACATTATAGATACTGAGGAGTTTATAGACCACAAGTACGCAATGCCTTTATATGTTTTGGCAAACAATGTATGGGGCAAGGAATTTTATTCGCTTAAATATGCTGACAAGCCGATAAAGCTTCAGGATGCAGTTTCCGGACTTATCTATGGTATGGTAAGAAGGGGCGGACGAACTGTTCAGCTCGGAGTAAAGGA
>JAZSJX010000090.1:0-3468 GCA_045534535.1 Congzhengia sp. | reverse complement strand
ATCTCGGGGCGGTTTGAAATTTTAGATTTATAAGGCATGAGCCATTCGTCAAACTGCTTTGCAATACTAAGTGTAGGGAAAAGGCAAACAAAATGCGCCTCCTCCACAGTCTGAAGCTCCATTCCCGGAACAACTGTTACGGGAAGCTCTTCTGCCACCTTCATTGCCGCTTTAACATTTCCTATGCTGTTATGGTCTGTTATTGCAATAATATCAAGACCGCACAAAACCGCCATATTTACAATATTATTTGGTGTCATATCGTTATCGGCACAAGGGGAGAGAGCCGAATGGATATGAAGGTCGCAAAAATAGTTCATATAAGGCTCGTTATTTTGCAGGCGAGCTCGTATGCACTGTCAGGCGATTTTAAAATAGTAACATCCTGCATTTTTGCTTTTTTTACAGTTTCCTCATCAGGCTCCATGCCCTCAACTAAAATTATGCAGGAAATACCTGTTAAAACGGCAACAGCAACGATGTTAACATTTGTTTGAACTGTAAGCCAGGCGTCTCCCTCGCAAGCCTTCGACATAACAACGCTCAGCATATCGCCTATGTAGCAGTTTTTAATTTCGTTATCTGTTTCGCCTAAAGTTTCGGCGGACAAATTAAGCTCCTCACAAAGTTTGCTCACTAACATAAGTTCACCTCAAAATTTTCTATTTTGCAAGATTTAAAAGATGCTCACGAAGCTTGTAAATACAATCTGTTTCCTTTGCGTTTCCGCGGACAATATCCTCGGCTAAGCATCTGCAGGTCGGAGAGCCGCAAGACCCACAGTCTATTTGCGGAAGCTCACTATAAATTTTTTCTATTTTATCAAGCTTTTGCATAGCAACAACAAAATCCTCATCTAAATTCAAGCCGTTGCGATACAGGGGAAGTTCCTGCCAATCAAGCTCATCCTCGCTTATACCAACGGGGGTACGCAAAATGCCCTTTTTCTCCTGAAGCTTTGATATTTCTACAATTCGCATTTTTGCGACATACCCGTTTTCAACAGTTAAAGGACCACTTACACATCCGCCTGTGCAGGATAAAGCCTCAATAAAATCTATATCTAAATTTTCAGAATCCTCGATTTTTTCAAAAAGAGAAATAATGTTGTCAATTCCGTCAACACAAAGCGTGCGATTAGCAGAAAGCGCCTTTGTTTCGCCGCCTATTCTCGCCCAGCTTATTCCCTCTAATGAAGAATTGCTCAGCTCTTTTATATCACTTAGCTTACTTAAAACGGGCAGAAGCTTTAAATACACATCCTTAATTGATAAAACACCGCTTATAGGTGAGCTTTTGAGCCCTATCGGATTTTGTATGGTTGTTGCCTTTGCAGCACAGGGCGAAATGAAGAAAACACCTATTTTTTCAGGCGAAAGACCTGTTTTTTTGGAGGCTTTCTTTCTTGCCACAACAGCTGCCGCTTCAACTGGAGCAATCACGGGCAGAATGTTAGAAATAAGATTTGGAAATCTTACTGTTATCAGTCTTGAAACTGCAGGACAGGCAGAGCTTATAATGGGTTTTTGAAGTTTGCCCTCTTTTAAAAGCTTTTTTGTGTAATCTGTTATTGCCTCTGTTGCCTTTGCAGTTTCATAAACATCATCAAAACCAATTTTTAACAGTCCGTTTAGGATGAGGTTTATGTCCCTCATATTGTTAAACTGTCCGTACAGGGTTGGTGCAGGGACAGCAATGTTGTATTCAAAGGAATTTAAGGCGTCAAAACTATCTGTAACCGCTTTTTTTGCGTGGTACGGACAAACTTTAATGCATACGCCGCAATCAATGCAAAGCTCTTTTGTTATTTTTGCCTTGCCATCGCGAATTCTTATAGCTTCTGTAGGGCACTTTTTAAGACAAGCCGTACAGCCTTTGCATTTTTCACTGTCTAATGTTACTGAATGATATAGCTTATCGCTTGAAAAATCCATGTTACACACCTCCGCTTCAAATGTGTGTCTATGCTATGTTTATGGTGATTTCTACAGTTGTTCCCTCTCCTAAAACTGAGGTAACATTTAAAGAATCTGAATACTTTTTCATATTCGGGAGCCCCATCCCCGCACCGAAGCCTAATTCTCTTGCTTCATCAGTTGCGGTTGAAAAACCCTCCTGCATAGCTTGCGTAATATCTTTAATTCCCGGGCCGTGGTCGGTAAAGACAATCTTAATTTTATCGGACGAAATCTCAACATCCGCCACACCGCCTTTTCCGTGTATAATGGTGTTTATCTCGCCTTCGTACATACAAATTGCGGCTTTTCGTATAATTTCGGGTTTTACACCAAGCCTTTGCAGAACCTTTTTAATGTTGCTTGACGCCTGTCCTGCAACAGAAAAATCTGAGCCGCTTATATTGTAGTGCAAATTAATATTTTCAGCCATAGCCTATTCCTCCCCGCCGGGAAGATTGTTTTTGTATAGTCTTCCGCAGGAAACATAAAGCGTCAAATCAGTTGAAAAGACAGATATCCCCAGGCTTTTTGCAAGCTCTACAACCTCGTCGGACGGAGCCTTTCCTCTTACAAATACAATTACCTTAATATCCATCATTTCTGCAGTTCTTATTACCTGAGGATTGGAAAGTCCTGTTAAAAGCATTGACTGATTTGTTACAAATGCTAAAACATCACTCATAAGGTCGCACCCAAAGGCAGATTTAACTTCTATATCCTCCCATTCAGGAACGGCGGTAATAAGCTTTGCATTTAAAATCTCTGAAACTTCGCGTAATTTCATAATTTTTTCTCCTTTTTATAGAATATTAAACGGGATTTAAAAAAATCCCGTTTAATAACATTCATATTCTCGATTCATTTAAAAGTTTTGATGATTTTTCGTACAGATAGTCAATAAATGGCTCGCCAAATTTTTTAGAAAACACTGAAATAGCGCGTGATATGTCAGGGGAACGGAAAGTTGCCCCGTGGCAATCTGAACCGATTGCAGATATAAGCCCCATAGCTGCAAGCTCACGAATTATGCGCTTGCCAAAGAAAGATAAAAACGAATCAGCGTTGATTTGAAATTTTGCACCGACAGAAATTAAAGGCTCTAATTTTTTTAAATCCTCCACTTTGGTAAGGTAGCGTTCGACATGTGCAATAACGGGGGTTAAGCTGTGCTTTGCAACAAGGTTATACACCTCGTTATAGTGCCATTTTTGCCACTTTTCATATGGAAGCTCTAACATAAGCAAATTTGTTTCTGAAATACAGAGGCTTTTAATGTCATCATTTTCGGAAAGAGCATTATTTACCAAAACCTCCGCACCTAAAAGGAGCTTTGGAAACTCATCCTTATTTTTAAGGACCTCTGCCTTAAGCTCTAAATACTTTTTCTGACGGAGCTCACAAAATTCTGCAATTGAAATGTCAGATGTATAGTGGGGAGTTAAAACAACCAACTCCGCACCGCACCTTTTTGCGGTTCTTAGCATTTCAACAGATTCATTCAGACTTTTTG
>JAZSJX010000025.1:0-17055 GCA_045534535.1 Congzhengia sp. | reverse complement strand
CTTACATACTGTAGGCTCAGCTTTACATTCAACTGTTGTGTCGATTACGCCATTTGCTTCTACATCAGCACTTGCGATACCAACTAAAGCACCGTCAGCGCCATAGAATGCAACGATAGCTTTACCAGCATCTGTAAAGTTAACATATACTGTAGCTACATTTGAAGCATAGCTTACGCTGTCAGGTGTTACTACAGGCTCATCAGGCTCTACAATATCTTCAGCTTTTGTAAATTCAACATAATCTAAGCCAAAGTTGCTATAGCCAGCCACAGCTGCTACCCTAACTTTAACAGTATTTTCGCCCTCGTTAAGAGAAATTGTAACTGTCTTTAATTCCCAGCCTGTTTCATTATTATCTTCAAGGCCTGTAACTGTTGCGCCGTTAACTACGAGAGATAAATCACCATTAGCGCCTGGCTTATTGACATAAGCACTGAATGTGTAATTTCCAGCAACAGGTGCGTTAACTACAAAATCAGTATATACAGGATAATGATGAACACTAGTGAATTCAACCGTTGCGTTAGAATTTGTGTATTTTATCGTTGGTGTAACAGCACATGTTGATTCGCATTTAAGAGAAACATCTTCAGCTTCAATTCTGACTGTTTCGGTTTCACTTAAATCTACAGGCATGTCAAGCATTTTAAACGAAACATAGTCTAAATACATATCAGTATTATTAGGTGTAAATAATGTTTCATATATATAGGTATGTTTGCCCGCTGTAAGAGAAACTGTCTTTGCATCAAGCTGCATTTCTAGGTTAGCAGCTGAAATTGCAGATTCGTCAAAGAAAAGCTCCACACCGTCAACATATGCTTTAGCACCTGCGTTGTGACTTGTAACACGACCCGCATGGCTTGTTACTATTCTATAGTTGCCATCTGCAGGAACTGTAAAGTCTAGTATCCATGAAAGTGTTGAGTCTGTTGATAAGGTATTGTCCGTGTTGTCAGTACGAGCTAAGCAGCTTCCCCCGTTCGCAAGAGATAAAGCGTAACCGGTTGTGGACACTTCATTTACAGCACCAGTTGATGCTGTAACTTTATGGAAAACCAAATTCTTATATTCCTCTGCCTGAACAGTTAATTCACCGCTAGCTGGCACCTCAACGGAACCGCTTACGAAAGGCACAATATCAACATAGTCATAAAGCAGTGGATAGTGCGAACCATTCATACCATTATTTAATATCTTAAGGGTATGGGTAGTACCTGCTGTAACACTCAAGTTAGGAATAGTTTCATCTGCCCACACACCTTTTTGTTGAGTAAGCTTTTTCACCTCTTTGCCGTCAAGATGAATTCTGTAATCGCACGAAGTAGCACTATCAATGCTATGATGCCTAATGGACATGTTGATTGTGTACAGACCGTCCTTAGCTACTTTAAAAGGAATTTCAGCATAGCTTGTGTGACCCTTTCCTGTAACGGAACCAGCTCGCATATACAGTCCACCACTACGAGTTTCACCCGTTGCTACTCTGTTTTGATATACATCCACCTTAAAATCCGTTGCATCATCAGTTGATGTTATCATTACCGGATAGTCTTCAGCTTCAAATCTTGTTGTTTCACCTGCCACTGTTACTGGTTCAAAAGGCTCAAGCTTAATATAATCCCAGCAGAAGAGAAGATACGAAGTTATTGAAGCATCTTTTGTAACCTCAAATCTCAATTTTTCTGACTCTGTGGTAAGGTCTGCATATCCAATACAATCATAGAAAGCAGCGTTTACGTCGTGTGCATCCACCTTCTCAGCCATCAATATTAAAGATCCGTCAACATATAGCTTAGCATACTGATACTTAACGGCAGGTGCGTTGAGTGTTATCTTGTATTTTCCTGCTTCTGCCACACTTATCGGAATATCAACATAAACAACAGACTTATTAGCAGATGTAAATGTGTACATATGCTTCACAGCTTTTCCGTCATGGTAGCTACCTGTAGAAACAGTTGCAGAAGATTCAGAAAAAGTTGTTCCGTCATTCGCAGCCTGAAGTGTTGTATAGACTTCAGCTTCAATCCATGTTTCGCCTGTAGCTGATACAGCAACGGGACCAGGATTAGCCGCAAATACTGCAGGCATCAAGCTGATAACCATGAAAACCGATAGGCAAATTGCCAATAGTTTTTTCATTTAATTTCCTCCTCCATATAAAAACATTCTCGTTTTTTATGTTAGTAATTTATTATTTTATTACCATAATTAACTCGTAAACAATCTTAGCTGCCTGTGCACGAGTTACTATGCCTGAAGGTGTAAACATATTGTCGCCTGTGCCGTTAATAATTCCTGCACCTACTAAAACACCTACTGCCTCCTGAGCATAATCAGCAATTCTAACCTGATCCTTGAATGAGTTATCAGGCGTACCAGGAAGTGTTTCTCCCATATGCTGTGCCACACGATAGATAACAACTGCCATATCCTGTCTTGTCATCTGACTGGAAGGGTTGAAGTTGCTTCCATCACCTGTGATAATTCCTGCAGAAAAAGCAGCTGCAATGTGGCTATAGCTCCATCTGTCATTTGCAACATCTGCAAAATCTGCTGTTGCATTTTTATCTAAAAGATCGAATGCTTCAACGATAATTTTAACAAACTCTTCTCTTGTAACTGTATCGTTAGGATAGAATTTGCCATCTCCTTTACCTGCTAAAACATTTTCTGTAGCAAGGTATTCGATAGCTTCTTTTGCCCAGGAAGCTTCGTTTATATCTGAGAATGTTCCTGTAGGTTTGCTTGGGCCTGCAGGACCGCCGCCTATTGGCGCCTGGTTTGAAGGAGTGGGTCCTGGAACCTGTGTGCCATTATTCACATCTCCTCTTAATACATCCTCTGAATATTCTAAATATTTAGCTTCTAAAGTAGCTGCTGATGTAATTGAAGAAGCATTGTTTTTGAGAAGCACGCTTACGCTGTTGTGCTCTGCTTCTCCAAAGCCTGCTGAATAGGTGCTGCTGAGAGTAAAGCCGTTACCATTGTAATGCTGTAAGGCAGCTGTTACTGTACCATATTCAACCGTATCAATCATAGCAAGCATTACTGCTACATTAAATTTTTCGGCTACTTTAGCATTTGTAAAGTCTGCTGATGGGATTGCCTTCGCTCTGTTATAAACAACCTCTTTAGTAAGACCTAAGGTTGCATTATCATAGTATGTCATATCAAGACCAAGCGCTACTTTGTTTGCCTGAATAAGTGTATCAAACTCTGTTGCGCTAGTTGCCGTTTCAATTTCAGCAATTGTGATAAGTCTTTCCATTTCAGGAAGAAGCACCGTCTCAAAAGCTATAATGTATGCCTTAATCTGTGCGTGTGTAGGTAAAAAGTCAGCAGGAAGGCTTGCATCAAGCGCATTTACGCAAGCTGCAATTTTTTCCTTGACTGCTGTGCCGTAAGGAGCAACAGGATCAAAGTATGCCCCCATATCAAAGGTGATAGCACTGTCCTTGTTTGCCTGAAATACTGCATCAATACCTGTAGCATCCGCAGCCTTTAATGCCTGATAGAATGATGCAACTGCTCCTGCATCATAGTATTTAAAATCAACAGCTTTTTCGTTGTTTACAATTGCACGGTACCAGCCTGTAGCTGTTCCTGTTGCAAAGTCAAAATCAAATGTGTAAACATTTTTTCCGCTCTCAGCGTCTGTTCCTGTAGGAGCATCTAGCTGAGCTATGTATGTCGGCACAGCTGTGGGTGCAATTTCTGCACCCTCAGCTGCGATTGGAAATACTTTTAATGTTGCACTGGCATTAAAGTTTGTTTTTGCTGTGATTGTAAAATCATAACCTGTATGCTCGTGTGCTACTTCGAGCGATTCGTCAGCTGCTAATACAGTTGACATCGGCGCAATCGCTAAAAGAATTGTTAAGAATAAACTTAATATTTTTTTCATTTATTTAGCCCTTCCTTTCTCAACATGCATTAGTTAAGGTCTGTAAACTATAATGTCATCAGCTTGTGACAGATGGTTGCTGGTACCCATACTGTTTATAAAGACCTTGTCTTTGCCTGGAACAATTGATTTTAATGTGCCCTTTTCCATTCTGCCTGTGCTCTGGTAGTAAACCGTAATGTTGGTTGTTGTTGCACGTACAAGATAATCAGTACTGTTTGTAGAATAGCTATGCGTTAAAGATGTACGGGTGGCACTACAGTAATAGTCAGCATGAACCGAAATAAGCGAGTTCGTTGTATCTATTTTCACAACTTCTCCATAAATAATACCATCATGGTTGTTTCGGATATCTGTAGTAGCTGTCAACTGGTTTGTCGGAATATAGGAGTTTGCACCTGTACCGCCCGTTTTTCTGTAGATGACATTGACAAAGTTAATCTTGCCATTGGCATCCTTATCCATTCGTACTATATCGCCAGGTTTTAAGTTAGCACCTGTCGGGTCTGTAATGCTCTTTGTGTAGTCAATGTAAACTCCAGGAGTTGCGGTATTCTGGCCGATAGGTCCAAAGTAGTAACCTACCGTCTGGTTTGCTATAGCTGACCTTTCAAGGCCTGCCTGTGAATAGTAAATCTTTGTTGCAAGAAGACCCTCTTCGTCCTTGACCTGTGTGATGTCTGTGATAACACGAAGGTCTCTGTCAGTGTTTTTACCTGTTGACGTTGTTGCTGCAGAACCCCTTAAGATAGCAGCAGTAGCAACCTTTATGTCACTATCACCTAAGCTGTAAATAGCATAACCATTTGTAATCTTATTTGCGCCTGCTGCGGTTGGATTATAGTAAGAACCGCTTAATTTACTTACAATTTCATATTTTTCCAGATCATGCATTTCTGATGTTTCAGGAATTTTGAATATTGCTATCTTTCCGCCATCATAGAAATAGTCTTTAGCTACCTGTGATGGTGTTTCATTACAGCAAATATTACTTCTCTTAAACAAGTGGCTTCCTGCAGTGATAAGGTTAAGCTCGCCGTCTGCAGCATTTCTTACAGCTGTATCGATGTAATTGATTTTTCCTTCTTCATCTACTTTGTAAACAACAACCCAGCCTAAGCCTTTTGTTTCTGTAACATAGTTTCTTACTGAATTTGTAAGCACATCAGATATTTCTGTGTAGCCTGTTAATGCAGCTTTTGCTAAAGTAATATCAGAAGGCTTATTCATATCAAATTTGTTTCCGTCAATTGTGAGTCTTCTTGCAGCATTCGCCTCAAGCCACTTGCCATCAGATTGGAAAATTCTGAATGTTAAGCGGGGGTCTAAGGTTGTATCATCATCCATAGCTGCTAAAACACCATACTTAAGGTCTTTTGGCGTTGTTTGCACATAGTATGCAATTTTTCCTTCATAGTCTAAGTAGAATTTTGCACTCACACCGGCTCTTAAAGCACTTACACCATGGCTTGCAATATATGTTTGAAGGTTTGCTGCAATCTCATAAGATTTACCATCGATGATGTATTTGCTGCCAACAACCTCTGTGATTTCGCCTTCTACAGTTTCATCTATAACATAAGCTGTTACGAGTTTTTTGCCTGTGTTAACACTCGTCATAACACTTAAAACATTGCCCTGTTTAATGTTTGAAAAAGCAATCGGCGAACCGCTCTTGCTCAAGATTCTGATTGCGTCAACATAGCTGTCTAATGAAGTGCCCGCACCTGTAACAATATCATATACCTTGAGGTTATTTGTGTCAATTGTGCCTGCAACTACATTTGCAAAATCATAAACGAACAATACATCAATTGCATCATCGCCTGTGTTATCAATACCCTCTACAAAACCTGCTGAAGGCATAACATTCATAAGCTGACCATAACCTGTACGGCTCTTACCATTGTAGATAACCTTGAGGTTTGAACTGTCAATACTGTAGAACTTCTCTTTAAAGTTTTCATCCTCATAATAAAGTCTTGAAGATGTAACCTTAGCTGTTAAAATCTGGCTTGATGAGATCTTATATACCTCATTGCGTGATGCAACAGGCTCGATATAAACAATCTCATATCTCCCGAAATCTGCTTCCTTAGCATATGCGTAAACATATTTGCCTAAAAGGTCTGTATAATCCTGACCAGGTGTGTTGTATGCTTTGTTTTCAATTTCAATCTGTTCTTTTCCAATGTTTCCAGCCTCAGCAGATAAAAGCTTTGTATACTGGTTGCCTGTAACAACACCGGATATGTACTTATAGCCGTGTAACTCTTCTAAGATTGTTAAATCATCTCTTAGAGCAAACTCTGTTGAATCCTCACCTACGCCGTAACGATATTCTACTGCGTCGGCAAGCAAACTTGCTTCAATAATTCTGTATAGGTCGCAATAAGGGATTGGCATATCGCCTCTTCCTCTTAACCCATCAAGCAAGCCGTATTTGTTTGCTGTGTATAAATATCCTGTAGGATATGCGCCGTTTCTTAATGCAAAAGGCTCGTAACCCATTGCGTTTATAATAAATGTGATTGCTTCATTGTATGTAAGGTCGACTTCAGGATAGAACAATTTATTGTTATCACCCTTGATATATCCTGAATTATACAACAATCTGTAAGATGCGATGTTGTCATCAAAAGCGCTTACATCCAAAAATGGTGATGTTGCTTCACTAGCTCCGCTTTCGTCAAAAAGCAAATACTTTGCCAAAATAGGAATCATTTCTCCTCTTGTCATTGTGTTGCCAAGCTCAGAGTCGCTCACAACATCTATAACGCCTAACGCGTCAAGTTTTGCAGCAATGCTGTAATCGTATTCATCCAATACGACTTCGATTTCTGCCGCACTCACAGCAGCTGTAAATGTAAGCATTGCCAATGTCATTGTCAGTACCAAAAACATTGATACTATTTTCTTTACCTTACTCATTCTTTTCCCTCCATTTTTTTTATTTTCCTGCCGTTAGCAGGGGGTAAAAGTAAGTTATCTTAATTTATAATAAGCCCTTAGCTTTATTAACTCGTTAAATCAAATTCCTTTTCTATTTCCAGGGGCGCTATGTTCTCGATAGAATCCCAAAGGAAAACCTTTACCTTTGCTACAGGCTGATTGACCTTAAGCGAAAAGTTTACATACGGCTTGCTTGAAACATCGTAGCCCACGCTTCCGACAAGCTCATTGCGTTCATTATACGCTGCCATAATAGCTCTTCCTGTTGCAGCATCTAAATAAGATGCGTGAACCTTAATTTCCCCATTTTCCATCGTAATGCCGTTGGCAGCAGGAGTAAACTCTATGTAATCGTATTGATAGTTAACATAAGGAGGTTCGTCAGATGAGTCATCATCTTTGTCATAGACTATTATCTTAAGGTTGTGCTCGCCTGCAGGAAGCCACACCCAATTTGCTTTAAACAGACCAGCTGTATTCGCACCATAGGCTGTATATCCTAACATCTTTTCCGTATCACCGTCATTGTTTAACAATAGAAGGTCGTCAAGTTTATACTCCATCAAAGAACGCCACTTATTGTATTTGCCGTCGCTTCGTCTGGCAGAAGCTATTGCTTCTACATGGTAATATCCTGATTTTTCTATCACTACAGGAATGGTTTTTGTGTAAGGCGCTCCACCTGCTTGTTTTTCCACAGTATAATAGCCACCACTTGCCTCTTTGTCTGCAACTACAAGTCTTTGTATTCTGCCTACTCCTAAATGATCATAGTCATCAAGCTCAATTCTGGTTGGTGCAGAAGGCAAAATTCTTGGCGGAGTCGTCGGCTTTACCTCTATATAGTCAAGACACGCACTGTATTTGCTGTTGGCTGCTGAAAGATTTGCAAATATCTCATATTCATTAGGCTCAATCCAGACGCTCTTTCTTGTAAACTTTTTCATTGTCCATCCTGACGGACCTGTATAGTCTGCAGCTACACTCGGGGTGTCAGAGTTGTTACACGGAATTTCAAAATCGCCTGCTACATTTACATTGATTGTAAAATTAATTTGGCTGTTAGTAGATGCTTTTGCACCAACAACATAGGTTATTTCGTAATATCCAGCTTTTGAGATGCTTACAGGTACTGAAATCGTCGGCCTTGAGGTTGAATCAACAACCAAAACCTGGCCACCGCTTGCACCGCTGCACTGTGTAGCCGTTCCGACTGCCAAGGTTTCATATTCCACCTTTATCGGTTCCTGAACGATGTCTTCTGCAGCTGCAATCACCGGAGTTGAAACCAGGCTTGTTGCGAGTATTCCGGCTGCTAAAAACATGCCAAGCGTCTTTTTCATTTCTACCACCCTCTCTTATGCGCACAATCTCTCGCTTTAAATAGTATTCGTATCATAAGTATACCACTTTAAGAAAGCTATGTCAACAAAAAAAGCGTCGTTTTTATATTTTTTTTTGTAAATTTTTTATATCTGATTTGCGCATAAATGCTATATATAACGGCATTTTTCCATATATTGTGTGTTGATTTTTTTGAGGCTTTATTTTATACTAAATATCGAGTGATGTGTAAGAATGGAGGCAGTATGAAATCATTCATTGTTGCACTTATTTTACTTTGTTTTTTATTTCCCGCGTATCTTTACGACACCCCTGTCGCTTCTTCTTATGATGATTTGGTCAGCAAAACACCAGAGTTTAAAACCCCTGTTTGTATGACCGTTAATGACAAGTATATTAAATCCGACACCCCTGCCTTTCTTTTAAACGGCATTACTATGGTCCCTGCAAGAGTGCTCTCATCTGCATTAGGTGCAGATAATATAAGCTGGAGCGAAGCAACCTCATCCGCCGTTATAAAAAAGGGCGTTACTGAGATTACATTATATAAAGGAAGAAACTCCGCCAAAGTTAACGGAAAAACTGTAAAGCTTGACGCACCATCAGGCATTTTTGCAGACCGTTTTTATGTTCCCGTAAGGTTTGTTTCAGAAACCTTTAACACAAAGGTTTCTTGGGAAAATGAAACCTATACGACTAAAATTCTGGCGACTGATACAGTTGTTCCGCCCAATTTAATCGGCGAGCGCGGGTATTCCGACAGCGACATCTACTGGCTTTCAAGAATTATCAATGCTGAAAGCGGCGGAGAGCCTATGGAGGGCAAGGTTGCTGTGGGAAATGTAGTTTTAAATCGTGTAGAAAGCGAGCTCTTTGATGATAACATCTACGATGTTATTTTCGATACAAAGTATGGTGTTCAGTTTACGCCAACTGCAAACGGTACTATTCATAACACCCCTACAGGTGATAGTATAGTTGCGGCAAAAAGAGCGTTTCTGGGCGAAAATCAAGCAGGCAAAAGCCTGTATTTCCTAAACCCCAGAATATCAACAAGCTTTTGGATTGTTGAAAACAGAAAGTTTTTTAAAGCAATAGGCAAACACGATTTTTATTTGTAATCAAAATGAGAAAAGGAACTTGCAAATGCAAGTTCCTTTATCTATACCTTAGTTCTATTTAAAAATTTTTTGTTTTGCACGGTCTGCATCGTTTTTGAAGCATTGCGGCTGAGAAAAATTGGTGCCGAATCTACGAACTAAATCCCGAAAGCGTACAAAGGTACGCTGAGAGGTGCAGTTCGTAGATAACGAAAAACACAAAATCAAAAGGAACTTGCATTTGCAAGTTCCCTCTTTAAATTATCTTTAATTCTTCTTGTTTTTCGTGTTCTGCGCAATTTTTAAAGCTGCGTGGCTGAGAAAAATTGATGCAGAATGGACAGTCTGAGTCCGAAGCTGTACAAAGGTACAGCGAGAGGCGAAGAATGTTCATAGTGTAAAACATAAATAAAAAGGGATTCGCTTTTGCGAAATCCCTTCGTTAGTTTTACTTAAAAATTCTTTGTTTTGCACGCTCTGCGCAATTTTTAAAGCCGCATCATTTCGGATTTACTATGTCTCGCCAATCCAGGTCTCCTCGGTCAAGACCGTGTATTAAAACCTCTGCCGTTGCAACATTCGTTGCAAGCGGTACATTATGCACATCGCAAAGTCTTAAAAGCGCCGAAACATCGGGTTCATGAGGCTGAGCAGTCAACGGGTCGCGGAAGAAAAGCACCAAATCTATTTCGTTGTACGCAATTCTGGCACCAATCTGCTGGTCGCCGCCCTGAGGTCCCGACAAAAATCTGTGAATAGAAAGTCCCGTTGCATCCATTATCAAACCGCCGGTAGTTCCTGTTGCGCAAAGCATATGCTTTTCCAAAATGCCTTTGTATGCAATACAAAACTGCACCATAAGTTCTTTTTTCTTGTCATGCGCTATCAATGCTATGTTCATTCTTATACCACCTTCCCGATGTCTGATAATATAAAAGCCATAAAAACGCCGACTTTTACACTTTACGCGTATAATTATAGCACATATTCCTTTCGTTGTCTATAATTTTTTTATTTTTCCGTGTACTGTTCAATTTTAATTAAATCTTTGTATATGTATGCTATTTCGGGAGTATTTGAAAACAGTTTTTTTATTGTGCTGTGCTTAACTACGGCAGTCATATCCGCAATCATCAGCTTTTCGGGCATAAGCTTCATTGCAACAACCGCCGCATCACGCCTTCCGTCAGCACCTGCGTGTACTGTGCCGAAAAGCGTTCCTAAAACGAACACATTGCCGCCTGCTATAACCTTTGCCCCTGCCTCAACATCGCCGATTATTACGATGTTGTTGTCATACTCGACGCTTTCGCCGCTCTTTACCGTCTGCCTCAAAAACTTGGTTACTCCCTCGTCATACGATAAATCGTCTAAAGGCGAATGCTTTTTCGGTATCATTTTAGGCTCTTCATCGATAAAGTTAACCTTTGTTTCGCAAAGCGCCGAAATTACCGCAGGTCTTAGCTCTAAAACCTCAAGCTCTGTTAAAAAATTGCTCGTTAAATAAACATCTAATTCAATGTCTTTAAAAAATTCCTTTGACGCAAAAAGCTTTTCTGCAAGCTCTTTTTTTCCCGTTTCAATGTCCGTGTCGTCTACAGAAACTGAAATTCCCTTAGGACTTCCTTTTAAAATTATCATTTTTGTCTCCTCTTAAAGTATATTTTACGGAAGAAGTTTAAAATAGCCTTCCTCTTCGGTAATTTCGTTGTTTTCCTGAGGCTTTTTAAAGTACGCCTCCAATATTTTTCTGGCAGCTTGTGCGGCAAAAGTTCCCGAATCGCCACCCTCTAACACGACAGATACGGCAATTTGGGGGTTTTCCGCCGGCGCATAGCATATAAAAAGGCCGTTTGTTCCGCCGCTTACCTGTGCCGAGCCTGTTTTTCCCGCAACACTTATAGGAAAACCCAAAAATACAGTTTCTGCCGTTCCGCCCTTTTGGCACACCTTTTGCATACCGCTTTTAACGGCAGAAAGTGCGGTCTTTGAAGCGGGTGCAACATTTTTTATTTTCGGCTCGTTTGTTTTTATAATTTCGTTGCTTTCTTTGTTCTTTACCGCCTTTAGTATGGTGGTTTTATACACATTTCCGCCGTTTGCCAGGGCTGCTGCGTAGTTTGCCAGAGCAATTGGGGTAAATAAATTGTCAGACTGACCGATTGCAGCCTGCAAAGTGTCCCCCGGGTACCACACACCGCCGTTTTTTTCTCTTTTTTCTTTGCTCGCAATTTTTCCGCTTGCCTCCTCTAAAAGCTCTATGCCTGTTTTTTCTCCTAATCCAAAGCTTTCGGCGGTGTCGGATATTGCGTCTATTCCGCTTCTTTTGGCGGTTTCAAAGAAAAAATAGTTGCAGGATTTGGCTAATGCCTCGGTTACATCAATCGTTCCGTGTGTTTTTCCTTGTTTTTTATATATGTTACATAAAAATGTGTGGTCTAAAAACTTGTATTTTCCCTTGGTCGAAATTTTTGCAGTCGGCATTATTACACCGCTATCTATTGCAGCAATTGAGGATACGGGCTTAAAGGTTGAGCCTGGCTCGAAAAGTCCCGAAAGTGCCCTGTTAAACATGGGCTTTTTCTTGTCTTTTGCAAGATTTTCATAATTTTTGTTAAATTCCTCTATGTTAAAATCAGGGTATGAGGCAGACGCTAAAACTTCTCCCGTATTTACATCTAAAACTACCGCCGCACCGCCGCTTTTTTTGTCCTCCAGGGCATCTCTTAGCGCGTCTTCTGTTGCCGTCTGAACATCTAAATCTATTGTCAGCATCACGGTGTTGCCTGCTTTTGCTTCTTTTTCCTTTATAAACTCGGTGTCGTAAAACCCTAAGCTTTTTTCTGCACTTTTTATGCCGTCAGTTCCCTTTAAATACGATTCAAAGGCTTTTTCTGCGCCTTGTTTTCCTACATAATCGTTTCTTTTGTAGCCTTTTTTTGAAAGCTCTTCATATTCGTTTTTAGAAACTAACCCCACTCTTCCTAAAATATGCACCGCTGTTTCAGGATACAGGTATTCCCTTACGGGACGCTCTACAATTTTGACGCTTTCAAAAAGCGTTTTGTTTTCTTTTATTTTTGTTATAGTTTCAATATCAGCATTTTCTATTACAACATAAGGATTAGTTGCCGAAAATCCGCTTTCTGCCAATGCCTTTTGTATATCCTCTGCATTTTTTGGCTCTCCTAAAAACGCATACAGGCTTAAAAGCTCCGCCTCTTGTTCTTTTTTTCCTTTTGCGGTTTTGTTAAACTCTACAAAATAGCCTGTTTTGTTTGTAACCAATTCTCTTCCGTATCGGTCGCAAATGTCGCCCCTTTCAGCTTTTATCACGGTTTTAAGCGATAAGCTGTTGTCAGAAAGTGCTCTGTTTTTTTCTCCGTTTACAATTTGCAGACTAAAAAGCGAAAAGACTGCAGCGAGAAAAAACACTGTTAAAAAAATATATATCAAAAGGTATCGTTTAGATTTTTTTACCTTCAAACACTAATCCTCCAAGACTATTTTTCGCCCATTTTTATTATTCCAAGCTCCCTTATGCTGTAAATATTAAGTTCTGTATCAATTATGGTCTGTTCGTTTGAAATTTTTGAAACTCTTCCCACCTTAAGCCCTTTGGGGAAAATGCTTCCCTCTCCTGAGGTTACGACCTCATCTCCGATTAAAAGCTTAGTTTCCTTTGGAATGTGCGACAAATAAAGCTCGTTTTCTGAAAGCTTTTCGCCTGCGTCTGCAACGCCGAATTCCCCCGTTCTTATAAGCCTTACACCTACAGAAAAGTCAGGCGAGGTTATCAGCGAAATTTTTGCCCAGTCTTTGCCGACCTTTGTAACCTTTCCTATCAAAGAATAATTTAAAACCGCAATGTCATTTATTTTAATTTTGTAATTTTCGCCCTTATCGACCTTTATATAAGGGTTTTTTGTCTTGGTTTCTGTGGCTATCACATCACAGAACACCATATTAAATTTTTTGTTTGTATTTTTAAGCTCCAAAAGACCTCTCAGCCTTATGTTTTCATCCTTTAACCCTTTTATATTTTCTATTTCACGCTTTAAAAAACTAACCTCTTCCTTTAAAGCCTCATTTTCAGTTTTGTATTCTTTTGCCGTATCCTTTGATATAAAAAAGTCCTTTATTTTGTTTTCGGTTTTAAAAATCGCCTTTTGCATCGGTGCAAAAACGCTGTCTGCAACACCGCCTATTGCTTTGCCAAGCCCAAAAAACAACGCTAAAACGAACAAAAATACAAAAGCGTATGTGAATATTTTTTTCATATACTATGCCCTGTGAAAAAATGCTTTTTTAATTATTCTTTCGTTTTTGGCATTCTCTAAAGCTGAAACTATCGCCATGCCCGCACCCTTTGCAACGCAGTTTTCCGGCTCTTCTGTAACGAACGCCGAAATTCCTGTCGCGTCCTTTATTAAAGCGTCAAGGCCAGGAAGATTTGCACCTCCGCCGCAAATAACTATTCCGGCGGATGCGATATCTGACGCAAGCTCAGGCGGTGTGTTTTCCAAGGTGGTTTTTACCGCATCTACAATTTTTCCCACAGTTTGCTTAATCGCTTCGTATACTTCAAAGGACGATACATTGATTACCTTGGGAAGCCCCGTTACTAAATCCCGTCCTAAAACCTTCATATTTTTTTCAGGTTGGTCAGGATTTGCAACGCCTATATTTATCTTTATTGCCTCTGCCGTACGCTCGCCGATTAAAAGGTTATACGCACTTTTTATATACGACACAATATCGCTGTCCATTTTATTTCCCGCATATAGCACAGATGTGCTCGAAACTATTCCGCCAAAAGACACTACCGCAACCTCGGTCGTACCTCCGCCTATATCAACTACCATACTGCCGTAAGGCTCGTCTACGGGAAGAGATGCCCCGAGGGCTGCCGCCATCGGCTCTTCTATTAAAAATGTGTTTTTTCCGCCCGAGTGCACAATTGCCTCTAAGATCGCGCGGCGTTCTACCTCGGTTATTCCAAAAGGGGCACAGACTGTAACATAAGGTCTTAAAACGCCCCTTATGCCAGCCATATCAATAAATCCCTTAAGCATTGCACGCGTTACATCAAAATCTGCAATAACTCCGTTTTTTAAAGGCTTAATTACCGCCACCTCGTCTGCGGTTTTTCCTATCATATCCTTTGCCTTCTGACCTACAGCCAAAACCCGCCCTGTCCTAGTATTTATCGCAACGACTGACGGCTCGTTTACAACTATGCCCTTGCCTTTTAAGTATATAAGTGTGTTCGCAGTTCCTAAATCAATTCCTATATATTTTGCCAAAAAATTTCCTCCCTCATTTTTTATGTACCAACACCTGAGGGATTTTTCTGCCACTAAAGTTTTATGTTAAATTCCTCTTTTAAAACGCAGGAAAGCCTGCAAACAGGAAGCCCTACTACATTAAAGTAGTCGCCCTCAATTTTTTCAATTAAAAGTGCACCTTTTCCCTGAATTGCGTAGCTTCCTGCCTTGTCGTAAGGCTCATTCGTTTCTGTATACGCTAAAATTTCGACTTCTGTGAGCTTTTTAAAATAAACCTTTGTGCTTTCATAAAAGCTTTCGCTTTTTGCCGTTTTTGTGTCAATTACAGTAACACCTGTTATAACCTCGTGGCTTTTTCCCGAAAGCAGTGTAAGCATACGGATTGCGTCATCTTTATCCTTTGGCTTTGTTAAAATTTCTCCGTCTTTAACCACGATTGTGTCAGCACCAATCACAACCGCCTCTTTGCCCTCTGCCGAAAGCTTTGAAGCAATGTCTGATGCCTTTAAAAGCGACAACTTTTCTGCCGTAAAATAAGGCGGTAAAGATGCGTCTATTATCTCTTCGGCGTCGGAAATCATAATTTTAAATGTTGCACCTACGCCCTGAAGTATTTCTCTTCTTCTGGGAGAGCCTGACGCTAATATTATTTCCATATATCATTTCTCCATTCCTTTATTTTTGAAAATAAGGTGTTTTGTGAGTAATTTTCCAATATATCCCGTAGCAAGCCCCGAAAAACAGGACAAAATTCCTAAAACGGGAAAATATCTTAAAATATGTATGCTCCTTAGCATAAATGTGGCAGATAAAATCTGCCCTGCGTTAAAAAAGAAAGCTCCTATTATTGAAAGTCCTATTGCACTTGCTTTGCCTTTTAAAAGCTTTTTGGCAAAAAACATTGCAAAAACTGAAAAAACCGTGCCCGGTAAGCTGTAAAAAAGCGAGGATACACCACCGAATAAAACTGCAGTTAAAACGCTTCTTAAAACACCGAAAGCTAAGGTCTCCCCTAAACCAAACCAAAGAAAAACCACCATCGTTACACAGTTAGAAAGTCCGATTTTTCCGCCGGGAATAACGCCCATTAAAGGAATAAAGCTTTCAAAAAATCCGATTACCAATGCCAATGCACACAAAATTGACAAAAGGCTTAAAGTTCTAGTACGCATACAAATCCTCCTCCCCGCTTGCCAGAATTTTTATGATAAGCTTGTTCGGAAGACACACAATAAGCTCGCCTTGTTTTGAAATTTCGCCTATGCACGCTAGGTCTCGGCAGTCGGCGTCGGTTACCCTGACCGTATCCTTTAAAATTTCTATTTTGTTTGTGCCGTATTCTGTTTTAACCTCTAAATTTTTCGGGACTGTTATTTTTTCCATTTCATAGCTTGCATAATTTTTTCCGTTTACCTCAATTAAGACCGTCTTTTTCCCGTTTGTTTTGAGCAAAGCGTTTGAAAAAGCAAGCAAAAGCAAAGATAGAGTAAGGCACGCCCAAAAAATAATCTTGTCCGTTTTCGTCATAAGTTATTCAACTCCGCGGTAAAAATGTCCTCTTGTGATTTTATCAAAAACCTTTTTGGGAGCTTCGCCGCTTAAAGCCTTTTTATAAGCCTCAATCACGCTTTTTACCTCTTCCTTTGTTTCTGTTGTAAAAATAAGCTTTAAGCTGTCGGGATTTAGCTCTAAAATATCATCTAACTTGTCTGCCATATATAGAGGCACGCTGTTTAAAAGCACATTCCGGCAGTTTTCGCAAATTATCGGAAACCGCTCGCCGAGTCTGTCCTCTAATTCAAAGTTTCCTTGCCCTTTTGCGCATTTATACGCGCTTTTTATGACGCAGTTTTCCATAATCATTACAGGAAGCCGTCCATAGCAAACGATTTCGCATTTTGCATCTGTTTTCTCTAAAATGTCGCCGATTTCTCTTAAGTTTAACTCTGTTGAAAGTGTAACCTCATCTATACCAAGTCCATTTAATACTTTAATCGTTTCACAGTTTGTAACATTTAGCCTTTCGCCAGCCGACATTTTCTTGCCTGTGCATTTTAAAAGCTGTCCTATATTCTGTATCAAAACCTCGTCAGCGTCTTTTAAATCTAACTCCTCGCCCTCTTTTGTTAAAGACGGGCACGCTAAAATGCACCCTTTTTTATAAATTTGTGCCGGAGCATAAACTTTAGAAATCCCCGTTTCACATACTGCGTCAAGCTGTTCCTTTGTTCTTACAAAAACGCTTATCTTAGGCACTTTTTTCATTCTTTTTTCTTTTTGAAAAAGCTTTATTTCTTTTACTTCCCGCTTAAAAGAGCAACAAATTTGCTTTTCAATTTCTTCGCACACATAACGCCTTAGCGCATTTACTGACGACACCGAAACAAACGGTGTGCCTTTTGTTTTAATTTCGCAAGACTCTTCATAAAAAGGCGTGTCGCCAAGCTTTTTAAGCTGT
>JAZSJX010000009.1:0-3264 GCA_045534535.1 Congzhengia sp. | reverse complement strand
GACACTTATTTTATATCCCAATGCATTAGCATAGATACAAATTCCGCAAAGCAGTGAGCAAACAGGAACAATGCTTATAACGGCCGTGAACATTTTATTACTTATATTCTTTCTTCTCGGATCGGCATTTGTTGCAATAATGCATATTAAATTCACAAAAGTCAGCATTACAGGAAGTCCGACAACTGCGAACATTTTACTGCTGTAACCTGTAATTTCTCCATTCCACCCAAAGCTTGTTGCTATATTCTCCGGAAGTCTGTCCCATACAATAAATCCGAAAATCATCGGTAACAATGTAATTATGGCGGAAATAATCATCTTATATTTATTTTGTTTTATCATCGTATTCTCTTTTCAACCATTATTTTAATTTTTGTAATTTGATTGTGTTGGCAATAACTATAAGTTGCATTCCTTTTTCAAGTGGAAGTGTCGGATCAACTGTTGTACTTATTTTGCCATTATTTTTTATTGCAACTACATTGATAGAATATTTTTTTCTCAAACTCAGTTCTATTAATGTCTTACCATCCCATTCATCTTTCACATCTAACTCTACCATAGACACTTCATCAGAAAGCTCTATCTTTTCCGAAAAACCGGATGTAAGCAAGTTTTTAGCAAGTCTCGTTCCTGACTCTTTTTCAGGTATAATTACCTTGTCTGCACCTATACGTCTGAGTATCTTTTGGTGCATTTCATTGCTGCATTTGGCTATAACAGTCGAAACACCTGCTTCTTTGCAAAGCATAACTGCCATAACGTTTGCTTCAAGATTATTTGCCATAGCAACAATTACAACATCAATGTTGGATATTCCAAGTCTTTTTATTGTTTCCGGCTCAGTAATATCTGCACATTTACAAACAGGAATTGTTTCAATAGCGCTGTTAACATTGTTTTGATCAATATCTACAGCCAATACTTCGGCGCCACTCTTCACAAGCTCTTCTGCAACTGCTTTTCCGTATCTGCCAAGACCTAACACTGCATATGTTTTATGGATACTCATAGAAATTTTCCTCTCTACCCAACACTAATTTCTTCGATTGGGTTTCTTATAATGTTTTGATTATCTTTGCCTCGCTTAAATGCAACAGCTAACGAAATGGGTCCTACTCTGCCAAGATACATCGTTACAATAATAATAATTTTCCCGATACTGCTAAGTGAAGCCGTAAAATTTCTTGTAAGTCCTACTGTTGCAGTTGCACTAACAGTTTCGTAAATTATATCCAATGCGTTTGCTTCTGTTACGGCAGAAAGAAAAACGGTTGAAGTGAACATAATAATAAAAGACATACACGTAACAGCAACAGCTTTGCTGACCGCCTGTTTTGTAAGTTGTCTGCCGAACACCTCTGTATTTTCTTTATTCCGGACAGAAGCGAATGCCGATGCTACAAGTACTGCAAAAGTTACTGTTTTTATACCACCGGCCGTTCCAACAGGTGAACCACCGATAAACATCAAAAGTAAGCAAACGAACGCTGATGCATTAGTGAGATTTTCCTGTGGCACAGTTGCAAAGCCTGCTGTTCTTGTTGTAACCGATTGAAACAACGATACCTCTATTTTTTGCAGCAGTGTATAGTCCTTAATCGTTTGTGGATTGTTGTATTCAAAGGCAAAAATCAATCCTGCACCAGCTAAAATTAAAATTAAAGTTGCAGTAACTGCAATTTTGCTGTGCAATGTAAGATCTCTGAAAAATCTGACTTTCTTAGTTCTTCGTAATCTCAGCACCCTAAGCACATCCCACCAAACAATATAACCGATGCCTCCTAAGATTATCAAACTGCTGGTAACTATGTTGATAATGGGATTAAGTGCATAATCACAAAGACTGTTTTCGGCAATTATGTCAATGCCGGCATTACAAAAAGCGGATATTGATGTAAATACCGATATCCATACTCCCTTTGCACCGAATTGAGGTATAAATACAATCATATAAAGAAGAGCACCTATACCTTCTATGATAAATGTTCCGCCGACAACCTTCTTAACAAAACGAACAAGTCCTGAAAGAGAATTCAGATTAAACGCATCTTGCAAAAGCAGTCGATCACCAATACCCATTTTCTTGTGCAGAAGTATCATAAGTCCCGACATAATTGTTATAACGCCAAGACCGCCTATCTGAATTAATATCAAAATAACAGCCTGTCCGAAAATACTCCAGGAAGAAACAGTCGGTGTTACTACCAATCCGGTCACACACGTGGAAGTTGTTGCAGTGAAAAGTGCATCCAGGAAAGGCTTTGCCTTTCCATCAGCTGAACTTATGGGAAGCGATAGCAATAATGCACCTATCAATATTGCTATTAAAAAGCTTAATAATATAATATGTGTTGTAGATGCTCTAATCCATTGTTTTCTCATATTATCCTAATGCTACCATACTGAAAACGAGTGCAAATAACGCAACTGTTTCACAAAGACCGACAACGGTGATATACTGTGAAAATCCTTTTCCAGTTTCAGCTAAAGCATCTGCACCTGCGGCACCTGCCTTACCCTGAGCAACGGCAGAAAATGCCATTGCCAAACCGGATGCGATTCCAAGACCGAGCAAAAAAGCAGGGTCAGCAGAGGATGCCTTCATTTGCTGCATTAAAAGAAAACCATAAATAGTCTGTGTTAAAGGTGCACCTGCAAAAACTGTAAGAATAAACGGAGCTGCTTTATTTACCATATAACATTTCTTCCATGCTCCAATAGAGGCTTGACCTGCAATACCAATACCAATTGCTGAGCCGATTGCGGCAATACCCATAACCAATGCTGTACCTAATAATCCAAAATTCATAATAATTCTCCTTTTAATCAATTTTTTCTTCAAAGGGTTTGAATTTAAATCCACTCCAAGCCATGCCTAAGTGGGATGAAAATTCTAATGTGTTAAGTCTAATTCCATGAACGACAACCGACAATATATTCAATATCATATTTAGTCCATGACCAAACACCAAAATAACAATGGCAAGTATCATAAACATAAAGTTGCCAAATAACGGTCCCGCAAGCTCGTTTACAGTTGCCGATATTGCTGCACCCGCAAGACCAACAGCCCAAAGGCGTATATAGGAAACAATATCACTGAAAAGATTAAATATACCAAGCAAAACCGAAACAATATTGGTGAGACTTGCGAGTATAGATTTAATAATGCTTCCTTCATAGTTTGCAAATACGAAGCTTAAAACAAAGCCTATAGCAACAAAGGCAATCGCAATCGTTCCCACAGGAATGCCACCT
>JAZSJX010000102.1:0-32547 GCA_045534535.1 Congzhengia sp. | reverse complement strand
TTTGAATACGCACTTTATTTTTCGAAGTGGGTGGCAATTTCACTTCTGGTCGGCGGTATCGGAGGTGTTTTGGGAAGCTTATTCCATTTTTGCATAGATTCAGCGACGGATTTCCGATCTCATAACACATGGCTTGTGCTGCTTCTTCCGGTTGCGGCTGTTGTGATACGTTGGTTTTATCACATTTTTAAATCTGATGTACATCTTGATACAAACCTTGTTATAAGATCGTTAAGAGAAAACAATAAAATACCCGTCATCATGATACCTCTTATTTTTTTGGGAACGGTAATAACCCAGTTTTTCGGAGGCTCGGCAGGCAGAGAGGGTGCGGCACTTCAGCTTGGCGGAAGCTTAGGCTACAACATAGGACGAGCGTTTAAATTAGACAAAGACGACACGCATATAATTGTTATGGCAGGTATGAGTGCGGTTTTTGCGGCACTTTTCGGAACACCTTTAACTGCCGCAGTTTTTGCTTTAGAGGTCGTAACCGTCGGTGTTATACACTACGCGGCATTAGTGCCTTGTATTATTTGTGCAGTTTCGGCATTTATGGTGGCGCTGCGGTTTGGCATTTCACCTGTGCATTTTAGCTCAGTTGCCGAGCAGGTGTTATCAGTTGAACTTTTGCTTAAGGTTATTGTCCTTTGTGTGCTTTGTGCATTAGTCAGCATACTATTTTGCACAGCCATCAAAAAGTGTGAGCATTTGATGAAAAAATTCATTCCAAATGTATACTTAAAAGCCATCGTTGGCGGTGTAATAATTGTTCTTTTATCACTCGTTCTTAGAACCTATGACTACAATGGTGCAGGAATGGATGTTATAACAAAAGCAATCGGCGGAAACGCAAATTATGAAGCTTTTATTTTAAAGATTATTTTTACTGCCATTACAATTTCGGCAGGCTTTAAGGGTGGCGAAATTGTACCCGCGTTTTTTGTAGGCTCAACCTTTGGTTGCGTAGCAGGAGGTCTTTTGGGATTAGATGCAGGCTTTAGTGCTGCAATCGGATTTGTTGCACTTTTCTGCGGTGCAGTAAATTGCCCGTTAGCATCTGTTATGCTTGCCATCGAAGTCTTTGGCACGGATAATCTCCTGCCTTTTGCTATTGCCTGCGGTATATGCTATATGATGTCAGGCTACTTCGGACATTATAAATCACAAAAAATAGCCTACTCAAAGCTTTCTTATGAAGAAATTGATTTAAACACAAAATAAATAAAAGTGGCTGTAGCAATTTTGCTACAGCCACTTTTGTGCTGGACGAAAAATGATGCAGAATGGACAAACTGAGCCAAAATGGTAATTTTATGCCATTTTGGGTTGCCCGAAGGCGTACGATGGTACGCCGAGAGGCGAAGTTTGTTCATATCACAAAACAAGAATTAAAAGGGAAATTCACATCTAATGTGAATTTCCCTTCATTTTTTAATTCGTTTAAATTTAAAACTGTTTTGTGAGGTCTGCGCATTTTGCTACAGCCTTTTATATTGATAACATCATTCTGTCATTTACTAACTGTTTTTTGCTCTCCTCAGAATAGAGTGCGACTAATTTTTCAGGCGTCATATTCATTCTTTCTTCGCCTTTTATATCTAAAATAACCTGTCCGTCATCCATCATTATCGTTCGGTTTCCGCACTGCAAAGCGTAATTCATATCGTGTGTTATCATCATCGTTGTAATTTTGTTGCTTTCAACAATTTCCGATGTGATTTTAAGCACTTTTTTTGCGGTTGCAGGGTCTAACGCCGCCGTATGCTCATCTAAAAGCAAAAGCTTTGGTCCTGCAATCGTTGCCATAAGAAGCGATACCGCCTGACGCTGACCACCAGAGAGCAAACCGATTTGCGTTTTCATTCTGTCTTCAAGACCTAAATCCAATGTCGCCAAAAGCTCCTTAAAATACACACTATCACGCTTGTTTACCGCAAAAAAGCTCTTTTTTGCTTTTCTTGTGTATGCAAGCGACAAATTTTCTTCAATAGTCATATGAGGGCTCGTGCCTCGCATCGGGTCCTGATAAATACACCCTATATCTAAAGCACGCTTATAATCCTTTTTAAATGTAATGTCCTCGTCATCTAAGATAATATTCCCCTCTTCTATTGGGAAAGCTCCTAAAATCGCATTAAACATTGTAGACTTTCCTGCACCATTTGAGCCTAAAATCGTTATAAAATCTCCCTCAGCTACCTCTAAATTAAGGTTCTGAAGCGCCACTTTTTCGTTTGGCGTGCCTGCAAAAAACACTTTTTTAATATTTTTTAAAACAAGCATATTACTCATTGTGCACGCCTCCTCGAAGATTTAATTTTAGCATTTACTATCGCGTTTTTAAGTACAGGAATTGCAATAGAAAGTGCAACAATAACCGCAGAAATCAGCTTTAATGCATAAGATGGGAAAATATCAAATCTTAGTGCCAGAGCTATTATAATCCTGTAAACCGTAGAGCCGACACAAGCAGAAATTATTCCTGTGATAATTCCCCTTTTACCGCAGATGCTCTCACCTATAATTATTGACGCCAAGCCAATTACCACCATACCTGTGCCGTAACCGACATCTGAAAACTGCTGGTATTGGCAAATGAGAGAGCCCGACAAACCAACACACCCGTTTGCAATAATTAGCCCTAAGCACTTAGAAACATCAGCATTTATTGATGATGAGCGTACCATTTCCTCATTATCACCCGTTGCACGAATTGCCATTCCCGGACGGGTTTTAAAGAAAACAGACAGAGCCACTGCAATGAGTGCTGCAATAAACAGGGCAAGTATCAATTTATCAAATTCATCGTTTATAGGTGATGCCTTACAGAAAACTGAAAAAACAGTATCTTTTCCAACTAATGATAAATTGCTCTTTTCACCCATAATAAACATATTTATGCTGTATAAGCCTGTCATTGTAATAATTCCTGACAGTATTGCAGGAACCTTAACCTTTGTAAGCAAAAGACCTGTAATCAGTCCTGCCAATGCTGCAGCGACAGTGCCGGCGAGAATTGCAACAAGCGGATTGTTTATCACACCTCCCACAACGGCAGTCGTTGCCATACCGGTAACAAAACTTCCGTCAACAGTCAGGTCTGCAATATCTAAAATTCTAAATGTTATGTAAACTCCCATAGCCATTGCAGCATAGAGAAGACCAAGCTGCAACGAGCCAATAATCTGAATAAACATAAGCGCCCTCCTAATTATACTTCGCCCTTGCCCTGCGAAGCAAAGCTTGCAATAAACTCGCGGGTTCTCGGGTTTTTGGCGTTTTCAAAAATTTCTGTTGGAGTTCCTGCTTCTGCGATTACACCATCATCCATAAATATAATTCTGTCAGAGATGTTTTTTGCAAAATACATTTCGTGGGTTACAATAATCATCGTCATTCCATCGTCTGCCAAGGATTTTATAACCTTTAAAACCTCGTTTGTAATTTCAGGGTCTAAAGCCGAGGTTGGCTCATCAAAGAGCATAATTTTAGGATTTAGTGCCAACGCTCTGCAAATTGCCACACGCTGCTGCTGACCGCCCGATAACTCGCAAGGGTAGTTGTTATATTTTTCTGATAATCCCGAGCGGTTTAAAAGCTCTTTTGCACGCTCGTCAATTTCCTTATAAATCTTTTCTTTATTTTCCTTGTAATCTTCCCTTTCCTTTGCCAAAAGGCGCGGTGCTAAAACTACATTTTCCAAAGCTGTGTACTGAGGGAAGAGATTAAAAGACTGGAACACAAATCCAAACTTAATCTGCTTTTTTCTTATTTCGGCAGGTGTCAGTTTTGAGATATTGTTTTCGTCAAAAATTATTTCATCATCTAGTACAATTTCGCCCTTATCTGCCTTTTCTAAAAAGTTTATACAGCGTAAAAGCGTCGTTTTGCCACTTCCGGAAGAGCCGATAATGGAAACAACCTCGCCCTGATTCATTGAAAATGAAACTCCCTTTAAAACATCAGTGCTGCCAAAGCTTTTTGTTAAATTTTTAACCTCAAGTATTGCCATATCTTCCCCTCCTTAACCTTTATAGTAGTCTAACTTTTTCTCTATGTATGACAGTATCAGCGAAAGAATTCCTGTAAATAACAAGAAGTAAAGACCTGTCGCAAACAGCGGCCAGATAATACCTCGCGACGAGAACCTTTCTGCAATTCTCATAATTTCTACAACACCTATAACACGAGCCAAAGATGTGTCCTTAACTAATGTTATAACCTCATTTCCCATTGGTGCTGAAATTTTCTTTATTACCTGGAAAAGTACTATTTTAAAGAAAACCTGAATTTTTGTAAGTCCAAGCACCTGACCTGCTTCATACTGTCCTTTCGGAATACTTTCTATACCGCCTCTGTAAATTTCAGAAAAGTAAGCGGCGTAATTTATTACAAACGCGATAATCGTCGCATTTTCCCTTGAATATGATACGCCAAAAAACAACCCGGGAGCATAGAGTACAATGAAGAGCTGAAGCATCAAAGGTGAACCTCGGATTATCCACACAAATGTTTTTACAAGGTATCTTAATGGCTTAAATTTTGACATAGAACCAAAGGTTATTATTAGTCCTAAAGGTATTGCCATTAAAAGTGTAAGCACAAAAAGAAGACAATTCATTCCAAAGCCTTCTAATAACTGCATCCATGCACTATTCATATCTCTTCCTCCCCGCTCATTTCTTCCACTTCAATAATTGCATCATACAGCATCTGTTTTGTTATTTCGTATGGAACAACCTCCATATCGGGGTCTAACAGTGCCGAATCTAAAACTTTTTCTAAATTTTCATAAGATGTATCAATATTTCTCTCCTTAAGTGTTGTTTCAACACCCATTTGAGAAATTATTCTTCTTATTCTTTTTGCCTCGTCATAATTTTTATCAAGCACAAGCTGAACTATTGTTGTATAGCCTATTACATCGCCGTGTAAAAACTTTTCTTCAAAGCCTTTTATTTCGGTAAGTCCATAAAACAAAGCGTGGGCAAGTGCGCCGTTAAACACGGGATTTATGAGCATACTTACCATTCCTGTGCTTACCAAAATTATCAGTGCGGCTTCTTCTAGTTCCTTTGTTGCTTTTTGCTCTTTTGCAGAAAGCGTTGCCTCTTTTGCAATACTAAGCAGAGGTGTGCTGCACATTTTGCTGATTTCTATGCCCAGATTATCCTTAAAGGTTTTTTCGCTGTTACGGGCAGAAAACTCGACCTCGTAGTACTTTGCAAGTGTGTCGCCAATTCCTGCACGAAGATACATATAAGGTGCCTCTGCAATGATTTTTGTATCAATAAATGTGTGCCTGGCAGGGCTTTTAAAGCGCCAGAAGCCCTGGAATGCGTGGTCTTTATTATATACAACAGCAAGCGCCGAGGATGCTGCACAGGTGGAGGCAATAGTAGGAACTGTTACAACAGGAACCGAGAGCATATCTGCTAAGCACTTTGATGTGTCAAGCGCCTTTCCGCCGCCTACTCCCATTACAAAATCTATGCTTTTGTCTTTATATGTATTAAAAAGCTCTTCTATTCTTTCCCTGTAGCACTCTTTTCCGTAGATAACAGTATCTACAATATTAAAATTTTCTAAATTTTTGCGTAGCTTTTCAATAGACTTTGAGAGCGCAGTTTCTCCGCCTACGATAAGAACATTTCGTCCAAAATCCTTACAGACATTTTCAATGTTTTTGTATGCATCTTCTCCGATTGTGTAATTTGCAAAGTAACACTCAGTCATAAAAATTCCTCTCACCCTTGTTTGTAATATGCCAAGAAAGGTTTCCGCAATTTTGCGGAAACCTTTAAAGATATTTAAAAGTTTTTAAAATTATTTATTAAGCTCTGCTGCAGCTTTAATACCGTTTACTAAACCATATTTTTCTGCAATTTTGTTAAGCTCGCCGTTTGCAATCAATGTATCGATAGCAGCTTCAACATTTGCACAGATGTCGCTGCCCTTTCTGAATGCGATACCAAAGTACTGGTCGCCGAACTTGTTGTCAAGGTTGATAACTAAATCGCCGAATGATGAGTCTTCGCCTTCAATCATGCCCTGAGCGATAACTGAGTCAACAACTGCAACATCAGCAACATTATTTTTAACATCCATAAGTGCTGTAGCCATTGAGCTTACGCCTGTGTATTCAGCATTTTTAAAGTATTCCTTTGCCATAACCTTAACTGTTTCGTCGTTTGTATCATCAATTGTTCCTAAGATTTTTTCTTCGCCTGTTGAACCAGCTTCTGCAACAACTTTCTTGCCGTCAACACTTGCTAAGATTTCAGCAGCCTTGTCTTTCTTCATAACCATAGCCTGTGTGTTGTACATATAAGGCTTTGTTACTTCCCACATTTCTTTTCTGTCTTCTGTTATGCACATTCCGTTCCATAAGCAGTCAATGTTCTTAGAAGACAATTCTGTTTCTTTTGCTTCCCAGCTGATTTCAACGAATTTAACATTTACGCCTAACTCTTTACCAACAGCTTCTGCAAACTCTGTATCAAATCCTGTCCATTCGCCGTTATCGTCTAAGTAGTTCATTGGAGGATAGTTTGTAACACCAATTACAAGCTCGCCCTTTTCTTTAACATATTCTAAGTCTGTTAAAGTTTTTTCTCCGTTGTTTCCACATGCAGCAAACATTGTTACTGCCATTACCATTGTTAAAATAAGTGCTAAAAGTTTTTTCATGATTCATTTCTCCTTGTTTTTTGTTTTGATTTTGTTTACAGGTAATACTTTACCACTTTAGCGTGCTAAAGTCAACACTTTTTTTTAAAAATTTTTAAGTTTAGATGTTTTTAACAGTCAAATGCGCAATTTTACCATATTTATATGTACACTTTTTACAAAAAAGGCTGTAGCAAGATGCTACAGCCTCTTATTTATATTACTTTGATTTTTTCCTTGCTTTTTTTATTATCTTCCTTATAATGTATCCTACAAACAACAGGAATAAAAATCCAAAAATGCTCATCGCAGCAACGAATTCTTTATCGTATATGTTTACATCTTCTACGGGCACCTCTTCACTTTGCTGTGCAGAGGCTGTGGTTACAGGCGAAACCTCATGAAGCTCTATATAGGTTTTGTACAAAAGTGTTGCACATTTTTCACGCGTCATTTTTTCGTTTGGTAAAAACTTTTCAGTTTTTTCTACCAAATTTCTCTCTACAGCAAGGGCTATGTCCGTTTTTGCCCATTCTGAAATTTTATCGCTGTCTGCAAAGACCAAAAACTCCTGCGGATTTTCGGGGTACTCATACCCGCTCTTTTGCATAAGTGTTCTTCCTAAAAGAGCTACAACATATTCTCTTAAAACTGCCTTGTTTCCATAAAACCGCTCGTTTTCTGAAACTGCCACATTGTTTTTTTCGGCAGACGCAACCAAATCATAATATTTATTTTTTTCAGTTACATCAGTAAAAGAAGAAACTGCATCCTCTTCTATATCATAAAACATTTTTACCAGGCTTTCAGTAAACTCGTATTTTGAAATCTGGCCATTTGGATTAAATCTGTTCCTTTTATCAACTGTAAAAATTCCCTTTGACACCAAAAACCTTATTGAATCCTGTGTATTTTCAGGCAGGTTTTCAATATCATTTATTGTAATATCGTTTTTTAAAACCTCAAAATCTCCCGAAAACTTCGTTGAAAACTCAATCGTCCTTTGTTGGTCGTGATACTGCCCGCCTAAATTTTCAGTGCCCTCTGAATAACTTGCAATAATTGTCGAATAACGGCTTTCTGCAGGAAGTACAAACCAGACCGGAGCATCTATTTTCTCTCTGACTTTGTTGCTTTTATCTGTAAATACCACAGACAGCACATTTTCTTTTTTTGTAATTTCAATGCAAAAGCAGTCCGCACTCTTTTCTAAAGCAGAGAGGTCAGCACAGGTTATATACACTCCAAAGCTGTCGTCTAGCATAAGCCTTATTCCCGAAACCGCGGATATGCTTTGAGCTGTGCCCGATTCAAATTCAATTCTCACAGGCTTTTTAAGGTCAACATTTGTCAAAACAATCTGAGGAATTACCCTGGGCTTTCTTATCTTTGAAAAATTTCCTGAACTGCAAACAGTATCTAGCCTTTGCATACAGTCAACCGCATACTCTGCAATAAATGAAACGCCGGCTTCATTTATTGTGGCTACATTGTTTTTAGCCTTAATCTGTGCTCTTGCACTTTTGTTTACTGCAAATTCGATGTATTCTGAAATGTCTTTTTTTCCGTTATCATTAGCGATTTTCCCGCTTTCTGAAATGATAGCAGAAAGGTAGTTTACAAAATCATCAAACCCGCGAAAAGACTCGGCTTTATTATAGTCAATGTAAATATTTGATGCCTCATGCTCTGATGATTTTATTGTACGCAAAAATTCTGTGTTAATTTCGCTTTCGTGATAGTAAAAAAGTGGCTCGTAGGTTTTATCAACTAACGAAATACATGCAAACACCTTTTTATAAGGAAGATATGTTTTAGAAGATATATCTTCAACATAATACTGAACAAAAATATTTGATGCCCCAAGATTTGAAATTTTATCAAAGCTTAAAAATGCACCCTTGCCGACAATCTTTTTAATTTTTTCTCTCTCAGTGTTTGAAAAATCTGCGGTATCGTCAGAAAGACTTTCTAAAAATGAGTATCTTTCAAAAAAGCTTTTAGCAGCAACAGCCTTTTCGGGAACTGAACGAATTTCATTTTTCGTCAGGATACACACTGTGTGCGGCCTTAGGATGTAATCGTCAAAAAAGCCTGTTTCATCTGCATCGTAAATAACTTCGGCGATAAATCCCTTATCTGAAAAGAAAAGCTTATATGTAACCGCTTTTCCGTTTAACACTGCCTGTCCTAGAAAATCAGTAAAATCTGTTTTTGTGTTGTACATTGCTTTCATATTATAAAGAAATTCAGGCGGAACATCCTTTATTTCTGCCACCTTCATGAGCGAACTGTTTTTGTATGTGTACATAGAAATTACGCCCGAGCTAACAGAAAAAAGCTCAGGAACCTCGTCATAATCAGTATCAGTAAGGACAAACTGCATATTGCCTGCAAGTTCTACCTCATCTATAACCTTTGCATATTCTACTTCCCACGCACTTTCTTTTTGGGCAAAAGAAACGCTTGATGCAGTCAAAATAACAAGAACGGTCATAAATAAGCAAACGATTTTTTTCAAAGGATTTCCTCCCTAAATGTAGTCGACTTAATTATACCCCTAAACACAAAAAAAATCAATCTTTTTACAAAAAAAATAAGGACTGCGAATTCGCAGTCCTTAAAAATTCGTTACTATAATTATTTAAGTGTAACTTTTGCGCCAACTTCTTCAAGCTTAGCTTTGATTTCATCAGCAGCTTCTTTGCTTGCAGCTTCTTTAATGATTTTTGGAGCGCCATCAACCATATCTTTAGCTTCTTTAAGGCCAAGACCTGTGATTTCACGAACAGCTTTAATAACCTTAACTTTTTCAGCACCAGCTTCTGTAAGTTCAACATCGAACTCAGATTTTTCTTCTGCAGCAGCAGCGCCAGGTGCAGCAGCACCAACAACAGCTACAGGAGCAGCTGCGCTAACGCCGAATTCCTCTTCAATTGCCTTTACAAGCTCTGATAATTCAAGAACTGAAAGAGCTTTAATTTCTTCAATCATAGCAGTAATTTTTTCGCTCATTTTAATTTTCCTCCTAAAATAAATATAAAGTAATAATTTTAATTTTTAATTATGCTGTTTCTTTCTGCTCTCTTACAGCGTCAATTGCACGAGCAAGACCTGCAATAGTAGCATTCAGGCCGCCAGCAAGCATAGCGTATAATGTATCCTTTGAAGGAATCTGGCTTAGAGCCACGATTTCATCCATAGACATTGCTTTGCCTTCCATAAAGCCTGCTTTAATTTCAAATACTTCTTTTGTTTTTGCAAATTCAGCTAACACTCTTGCGGGAGCAACAACATCATCATAGCTTAAAGCTAAAGCTGTAGGTCCGTTTAAGATTTCGTCGAAATCTGTGTAACCAGCTTCATTTGCAGCACGCTTTGTAAGTGTATTTTTAACAACGGAATATTCGATTCCTGCTTCGCGGAGCTTGTTACGAAGAATTGTATCTTCTTCTACTGTAAGACCGCAATAGTCAACAAAAACACCTGCAGCAGCGGTTTTAAATTTTTCAGATAATTCAGCAACTAACTGCTGTTTCTGCTGAAGAATTTTTTCACTGGGCATTATATTCACCTCGCAATAATAGAATAAAAAGGCTTTTCTCCGCAAGCGAAGAAAAGCCTTAAAAATCATTTTAAGCAATTCCTCGGCGGGCATTTTTAAGCCGAAATCGGCACCAGCTGTCTGCGGAAAATATTTTACTTTAGCTATTATACCAAAGTATTTTTACTTTGTCAAGCAAAAAATTAGTCTGTTAATTTTGCCTGGTTAACTTTAACACCAGGGCCCATTGTTGAAGCAACAACGCAGCTCTTAATGTACTGACCTTTTGCAGCAGCAGGCTTAGCCTTGATGATTGCAGAAAGTAGTGCGTTAAAGTTGTCAACAAGCTTCTCTTTACCGAAAGAAACCTTACCAACAGGGCAATGGATGATGTTTGTTTTATCAAGACGGTATTCAACCTTACCTGATTTAATTTCGTTAACAGCCTTTGTTACATCCATTGTAACTGTGCCGGCTTTTGGGCTTGGCATTAAGCCCTTAGGACCTAACACTTTACCTAAACGACCTACAACACCCATCATATCTGGTGTTGCAACGATAACATCATACTCAAACCAGTTTTCGTTCTGGATTTTTGGAATCAATTCCTCTGCTCCTACGAAATCTGCACCTGCTTTTGCAGCTTCATCAGCTTTTTCACCCTTTGCAAAAACTAACACACGAGAAACCTTACCTGTACCGTGTGGCAATACGATTGCACCACGAACCTGCTGGTCTGCGTGTCTTGAGTCAACGCCCAAACGAACATGAACTTCAACTGTTTCATCAAACTTTGCTTTTGATGTTTTTACAACGAGGTCTAAAGCTTCTTCTGTGTCATAAAGCTTTGTTCTTTCTACGAGCTTTTCGCTCTCTTTATAATTTTTACCTCTAAACATTCTGTTTCCTCCTTCTGTGGTCGAACAAGCGTTTTTACGCTCTCCCACTTAATTAAATCGAATTAGTCTTCGACTGTGATACCCATACTTCTTGCAGTACCTGCAATCATACTCATAGCAGCATCGAGTGTAGCTGCATTTAAGTCGGGCATTTTCGTTTCAGCAATCTGCTTAATAGCTTCCTTGCTAACTGTAGCAACCTTTGTTTTGTTAGGCGTACCTGAAGCCTTTTCGATTTTTGCGGCTTTCTTTAAAAGTACAGCCGCCGGGGGAGTTTTTGTAATGAATGTAAAGGATCTGTCAGCATAAACTGTGATAACAACAGGGATAATTAAACCTGCATCCTTTGCTGTTTTTTCATTAAACTCCTTTGTGAACTGAACGATGTTTACACCATGCTGACCTAATGCAGGACCAACCGGGGGAGCCGGTGTAGCTTTACCTGCAGGAATCTGCAATTTGATGTAACCTGCGATTTTCTGTGCCATTTCGTGCACCTCCTTAATAACAAATGTGGTAATGGCGAACAGAGCCTTTCCCTGTCCTCCCACACGCAGACTTGCTGCGTATAACACAAGGGTTACCCTTGCATATTAAAAGTTTGCAAAAAGCAAACGATTAAACTAGTCTAAAACTTCAATCTGAGAAAAGTCAAGCTCGACAGGTGTTTCACGACCGAACATCGAAACGATAACGCGAACTGATTGTTTTTCTGTGTTAATCTCGTCAACAACGCCGACAAAGTCTGAAAACGGACCGTCTGTTACACGAACAGATGCACCAACGCCGAAATTAACCTCGATAACTCTGCGTTCAATACCCATAGCGTGAACCTCTTCCTCTGTCAGAGGAACGGGTTTTGAGCCGGGACCTACAAAGCCTGTAACACCACGAGTGTTGCGAATGACATACCAGCTGTCGTCATTCATTATCATTTTAACCATTACATAACCCGGCAAAAGTTTTCTTTGAACAACCTTCTGCTCTGTACCCTTTTGCTCAACAACTTCCTCCATAGGAACCTGGATTTCAAGAATTTGGTCCTGAAGACCACGGTTTTCAATGGTTTTTTCCAAATCTGTCTGAACTTTTTTCTCATATCCTGAAAAGGTATGAATAACATACCATCTTGCATCAGCCATATATTCATAAAAGAAGCAAAGGCCTCTTTCTGCCTCCTTTTCCAAAACGCAGCTATTGCGTTTATAAATTGAAACAGCTTACTATTTCACAAATGAGAACAGGTAAGTAAATAAAAAGTCAACTAAGGCAATAAATGCACCAAGTAATACGATAAATGCGATAACTATGCCGGTGTTGTTTCTAACCTGTTTAAAGCTCGGCCAGGAAATCTTTTTAAACTCAGATTTCATTTCACGAAAATAAGATGAAATTCTGCCTTTTTTTGCTTTTTTTGTAGTTTCTGCCATAACATTCACATCCTTAAATAAATTCTTAGGAAAAACTATTTTGTTTCCTTATGGAGAGTGTGCTTTTTGCAGAATCTGCAGTACTTATTAAACTCCAATCTGTCGGGTGTGTTTTTCTTTTCTTTCATTGTGTCGTAATTTCTCTGTTTACATTCAGAGCATGCGAGAGTAATCTTTGTTCTCATGCCTCACGCCTCCTTGTTTTTTCAGTAATTTGTTGGGTAAGGTGTTTTATTTTCTGAGCAAAAAAAAAGAACCTACCCATATCAAGTACTCTATAGTTTACCATAGTTATGTCAATATGTCAAGCAATTTTTAAGAAAAAAAGTAATTTTTTAGGGCTTTCAAAGTGTTGTGCTTATAATGTAACAGGCTTCAATATATTGTATTTTTTGGGCAGAAAAAAATCTTTCTGCCCAAAAATTTATCTTCCTATTAGCTTAACTTCTGTTTCAAGCTCTACCTGAAACTTATCGTATACTTCCCTTTGCACCTTTTTAATAAGCTGTGTAACATCCTCTGCCGTAGCATTTCCGTTGTTTACGATAAAGCCTGCATGCTTTGTGGAAACCTGAGCATCACCAACCGACACTCCCTTTAAGGAAGCATCCTCTATAAGCTTTGCCGCAAAGTATCCTTCAGGACGCTTGAATGTGCTTCCTGCACTTGGCTTATCAAGAGGCTGTTTTTCCTTACGCCTTGCATTTAAATCACGCATTTTTTCCATAATCTCGTCAGGATTTTTAGGTGTAAGCTCCATTTCAGATGAAATAATATATTTTTTTCCGTCCGAAAAAAAACTGTGGCGGTACGAAAACTCGTGTTTTTCGCCCGAGATACTTTTCAGTTCGCCGTTTTCGTCCAAATACTCCGTCTTTAAAACTACATCCTTCATTTCTCCGCCGTAAGCACCTGCGTTCATAAAGACCGCACCGCCTAAAGAACCCGGAATTCCTGAAGAAAACTCAAGACCTGAAAGTCCGTATCTTTGGGCAATTTTTGAGAGCTTTGCCAAAGAAATTGAGGCACCTGCAGTAATTTTGTTGCCATCTGCCTCGGCGTAGTCAAACGACTCTCCCAAACGGCAAACAACGCCGTCAATACCCTTGTCGCTTACTAAAAGGTTTGAGCCTGCGCCGATTAAAAGAAACGGAACACCCTCGTTTTTGCACAGCTTTATTATAGAAGCAAGCTCCTCTTTCCCGTCAGGCTCAACAAAAACATCACAGGGTCCGCCTATTTTAAACGAGGTTAAGTCAGCCATTTTAACATCTGTCTTTATATTGTTTTGTTGTATATTAAAAAGCTTTTTTAAAAAGCCGTCTGTTACCATAAACAAAATCCTTTCTTTATACTCCCATCTGCTCTAAAAGTCTGTCGTTAAGCTCTTTTGCAGCATTGTAGCCCATTCTGCGCTGTCTGTGGTTCATTGCGGCAACCTCAACAATAATTGCTAAGTTTCTGCCCGGCTTAATCGGTATTGTAAGCGACGGAACCTTAATACCTAAAATATCGGTGTTTTCTGTTTCAATTCCAAGCCTGTCGTATGCTTTTCCGTCTTTCCAGTTTTCAAGATTTATAACAAGGTCAATATTTTCCGTATCCTTAACAGAGCCCATACCGAAAATACGCTTTACATCTACAATACCTATGCCGCGAAGCTCGATAAAATGCCTTATAATTTCAGGGGCGCTTCCCACCAAAGACTTATTTGAAACACGCTTAATTTCAACGGCGTCATCAGCAACTAATCTGTGTCCGCGCTTAACTAATTCCATTGCAGTTTCAGATTTACCTACACCGCTTTCTCCTAAAAGCAATATTCCCTCGCCGTAAACCTCAACCAAAACGCCGTGTACTTGCGTCATCGGTGCGAGTGCAACATTTAAGAAAAGAATAATGGCACTCATAAAACGAGAGGTTGATGAATCCGTTTTAAATAGCGGGCGCTTATATTTTTCAGCTACGGCAAGCATTTCAGGAAAAACCTCGTTTCCACGAGTTAAAACAACTGCGGGTATTGGCTCTTTAAAAAGATGCTCTAATGCCTCTGTACGCTTTTTAGATGAAAGCCCCTCTAAATATGTATATTCAACCTTACCTATAACCTGAATTCTGTTGGGGTCAAAGTACTCAAAAAAGCCTGCAAGCTGAAGTGATGGGCGGTTTACATCGGCAACCGTGATTTCTATGTCCTCGTACCCTTCAGGTGCACAACAAATTTCTAAATCATATTCCTCTATAATTGCAGATAGTTTAACTGATGCTTCCATTTTCTTCTTTCCTTTCTGAAAAAAATACTTCTTATACCATTATACACCAAAAATTTAAATTTTAAAAGAGTTATTTTATCAAAAATTTTGCTGGACTTTTTGCCCTAAAAGTAGTATCATTAAATGTGTATAAATATAAGGTGAAAATTCACGAAGATAAAAGGAGCAGGTTATGAAAACAGTAATCACAGTAGTAGGAAAAGACCGCACAGGAATTATAGCAAATGTAAGCGGATACCTGGCGGAGAAAAAAATCAATATTTTAGATATTTCACAGACGATTATGCAGGATTTATTTACTATGATTATGCTGGTTGACTCAAAGGATTCAGACATAGATATGAATACATTAAGTCATGACCTTAAGAAATTAGGCGAGGATATGTCTTTAACCATAAACATTCAGCACGAGGGCTTATTCTCCTCTATGCACAGAATTTAAGGAGGAAAAAATGCTTAATCAATATGACATTTTAGAAACGATAAAAATGCTCTCAGAAGAGCATTTGGATATAAGAACCGTTACAATGGGAATTTCTCTTTTAAGCTGTGCCGGAGATAATGCAGATGAGGTTTGCGAAAAGGTTTATAACAAAATCTGCGAAAAGGCAAAAAACTTAGTTTCGGTTGCAGAAGAAATTTCTGTTAAATACGGTGTGCCGATTATAAACAAAAGAATTTCTGTTACCCCTGCATCTTTAGTTTTGCAGTCAGAAAATCCTGAGGACTATATAAAGTTTGCAAAAACCTTGGATAAAGCGGCAAAAGCCACAGGTGTAAACTTTATAGGCGGTTTTTCAGCACTTGTTCACAAAGGTATGACAAAAAGCGAAGAAACTCTAATATCATCAATTCCTTTGGCACTTTCTGTAACAGAAAAGGTCTGCTCAAGCGTTAATGTAGGCACAACAAAAGCAGGCATAAATATGGATGCCGTAGCTAAAATGGGTGAAATCGTAAAAGAAACAGCCGAGCTTACCAAAAACGCTGACGGCTTCGGATGTGCAAAGTTAGTTGTATTTTGCAACAGCGTCGAGGATAATCCGTTTATGGCGGGTGCTTACCACGGCGTAGGCGAAGCAGAATGTGTTATAAATGTAGGCGTAAGCGGTCCGGGCGTTGTAAAATGCGCATTAGAAAAGGTTAAAGGTGCAGACTTTGAGGTGGTTGCAGAAACAATCAAAAGAACTGCTTTTAAAATCACAAGAATGGGGCAGTTAGTTGCCCGTGAAGCTTCAGAAAAATTGGGCGTGCCATTTGGTATTGTTGACTTATCGCTCGCCCCAACTCCTGCAGTTGGAGATAGTGTGGCATATATATTGGAAGAAATGGGTTTAGAGCAGTGCGGAACTCACGGAACAACGGCGGCATTAGCTCTTTTAAATGACGCCGTTAAAAAAGGCGGAATTATGGCATCATCTTTTGTTGGCGGATTGTCAGGTGCGTTTATTCCCGTAAGCGAAGATGCAGGTATGATTGAGGCTGCCCGTGCAGGCGTGCTTTCACTTGACAAATTAGAGGCTATGACCTGTGTATGCAGTGTAGGTCTTGATATGATTTGTGTTCCCGGTGATACTCCTGCAGAAACAATTTCGGCTATAATCGCAGACGAGGCTGCAATCGGTATGGTAAACCAGAAAACCACTGCAGTAAGAATTATCCCCGCTCCCGGCAAAAAGGTCGGAGATACTGTAGAGTTTGGCGGTCTTTTGGGAACAGGTCCTGTTATGGCAGTAAATAACAAAAAAAGCACAGAATTTATAAAGCGCGGAGGAAGAATTCCCGCACCGCTTCATAGCTTTAAAAATTAAAATACTAAAAAAGAGGCTGTAGCATTTGCTACAGCCTCTTTTGGGCTGGACGAAAAATGATGCCATTCTTACTATTGCTTATTTTTTATATGCTCGTTAAATGTCTTGGAAAAATGATGCTTGCCGTCTGCACCTAACACAAAAAACAAATAATCGCTCTCCTCAGGATAAAGCGTTGCCTCAATGGCTTTCTCTCCCGGCGACGCAATAGGTCCTATGGGTAGCCCTTTGTTAATGTAGGTGTTATATGGACTGTCAATTTTAGTATCCGCAACCGACAACACAGGCTTTCTCTCTTTTAAGATATACTGAACCGTAGCACAAGACTGCAAATACGGATAGTCATTACTTTTTATTCTGTTGTGGAAAACACTTGAAACCAATTTTCTGTCGCTGTCGCCCATAGCCTCACGCTCTACGATTGATGCAAGCGTAATAACCTCGTCCATCGTCATTCCCATCTCTTTTGCACGGTCTTCATACTTTTTATAAACCTTATCAAACTGCGAAAGCATCTCGTTTATAATGCCCTGCTCATCGTTTGGTGCAAAATCATAGGTGTCAGGGAAAAGGTATCCCTCAAGACGGTTTTCACGAAACGGAATATCGTCAACAAAATCGTAGTGAAACTCGCCGTAGTCAATAAGATAATAGAATTTGTCCTTATCAATTAACCCTTTCGATTCTAAAAGGTCTGCAATTTTGTAAATTTCATAACCCTCAGGGATAGTAACCTTTACTGCGTCCACAATCTGACCTGCCTGAGTCAGAGTTTTAAAAATTTCTTCATATCCTGCACTTTTTAAGAGCTTGAATTTTCCAAAATTATATTTTCCGTCTTTACCGCGAAGTTTTGACATCACGCGGAAAAATCCCTCGGAATTTATAAGTCCGTTTCTTTTAAGCTCTCTTGCAATAGATGCCGTTCCTGAGCCTTCCGAAACAGTTACAACAACCTCGCCTTGGCTCACTCCGGGTACATAGTCAGCATAAAAATAACCGCCCGAGATAACTAAAGCGACTACTAACGCACCCAGAATCGCCCTCTTTATAAGACTTTGATTTTTTTTCTTTTTTTGTATCTCTTTTTTCTTTTCTTCGGCTCTTTTTTCAGAATCAGTAAGCGTAGTAACTGTCATAAGCTCAATTTCCTTAGGAGCCTCAACCTCTTCTTCCTTTTCAGGACGAGCTTCATCACTTGCCGTATCAAGTACTGTGTCATGCACGGCTTCTGCATTATTTTTTTCAACTGCTTTAAAAATGTTTTCCATTGTTTTCTGAGCATCTAATTCTTCGGGACTTAAAATCTTTTCAGTTTCGGGATTTTCGGTAAAAGGCTTTTTCTCTTCCATTAAATCCTCTCCTTTCGTTTTGTATGCTCTAAAGCTTAAGGTTTGCAACAGCATTTAATGAACTGTCTGCAAAATCGTTTTCTAAAAATTTATAATAACCCGCACAACCTATCATTGCAGCATTATCTGTGCAAAGTATAGGTTTTGGGTAGTATAGGCTCATATTATTTTCTTCTGCGGCTTTTTGAAAAGCCAAACGAAGTGCTCCGTTTGCACTTACTCCGCCCGCTATTACAATTTTATCACTTCCGGTGTCCTTTGCCGCACGGACAGTGTGGCGAACCAATGCACTGACCACCGCATTTTGAAAGCTTGCGGCAATATCTGCATTATTTACAGCTTCTCCCTTTTGCTCTTTTGTATGAAGATAGTTTATAACAGAGGTTTTTACACCGCTAAAGCTAAAATCGTAAGGGTTATCAGAAAACTCAACCTGCGGAAAAGCGATTGCATCAGCGTTTCCCTCTTTTGCTAAGGCTTCAACCTTAGGACCGCCTGGGTATCCAAGTCCTATGACTCTTGCAATCTTGTCAAACGCCTCGCCTGCGGCGTCATCTCTTGTTCTTCCTAAAATTTCAAAATCACGGTATCCCTTTACATTCAAAATATGACTGTGTCCGCCTGATGCAACCAGACACACAAACGGAGGCTCTAAATCAGGGTGTGTGATATAGTTTGCCGCAATATGCCCGTGAATATGATTTACAGCTATAAGCGGTATGTTTTTAGAAGAAGAAACCGCCTTGGCGTAAGACACACCCACAAGGAGTGCACCAATCAAGCCGGGGCCATAGGTTACAGCAACGGCATCTAAGTCGTCATATGTAACACCCGCTTCACACATTGCCTCTCTTACCACGCCCGAAATGTTTAAAACATGATTTCTCGACGCCACCTCAGGCACTACACCGCCGAATTTTTTGTGTATATCAATTTGTGATGAAATAATGTTTGACAAAACCTCTCTTCCGTTTTTTATAACGGCAGCAGATGTTTCATCACACGATGATTCAATTGCAAGGATTAAGTTTTCTGCCATTTATTTTACCTCTTTAAAAAATTTTGTCATAAGAACAGCATCTTCTGTGTTATCATAATATTTTTTTCTTACGCCGACCTCACAAAATCCAAAGGATTTATAAAGTGAAATTGCAGATATATTTGATTTTCTTACCTCAAGTGTTAAAAAAGCAAGATTTTTTTCGTCTGCAAAGCTTATAAAATCTGAAATCAAAGCTTTTGCTATACCCCGGCGCCTGAAGTCCTTTGCTACCGCAACATTTGTAATGTGTCCTTCGTCTGCCAAAACCCACATTCCCATATAAGCGACGGCACTTGCTTCAATTTCTGCTACGCGGTATCTCGAAAACCTGCCTGAGATTTCCTCCTTAAACATATTCTCCGTCCAAGGATGCAAAAAGCATTCGTTTTCAACCTTTAAAATGTCAGGCAGATGCTTGTCCTCAAAATCAACTATTTGCATAAAACAACATCTCCCCCGCAGGATTTGTAAATTCTGTTTCTTAGTGCGGTCGCAATTCCGTAAGAATCAAACGGAAGCTCGGCAAAGATAATATCCGCTCCTGTTTCATCGGCTTTCCTTAGGGCAAAAAATAATTTTTTTGAGTATTCTTCCGGTGTTTCGCCACAGTTAATGGTTTCTGTATCGCCGTACTTAAAATCTCCTGCCGTAAGGACGCATATTTTTTTGTTTTTTTCTTCTCTGATTCTTTTTTCTATTTCTTCTCTGCAGCTTTTCCCCTCAAAAACTGTCATTTTGCCTTGCGGAGCATAGTGCTTATACTTCATTCCCGGGCTTTTTGGTGCGTTTTCGTCATCGTCTTTCGGTGCATAGCCATCTACTTTTCCTAAAAGTTCGGTCAGTGCTTCATAAGACACACCGCCGGGACGCAAAATTTGCGGAGGCGTAACCGTCAGGTCAATTACGGTTGACTCTAACCCCACACGGCATTCTCCGCCGTCAATTATATAATCAATTTTTTCCTTTAAATCATCATAAACATGAGCCGCTAAAGTCGGGCTTGGCTTCCCTGAAATGTTGGCAGACGGCGCTGCAACAGGAACTCCGCTTAACTCTATCAGTGCCCTTGCAATTTCGTTTTCGGGAATACGGATTGCGACAGTTTTACCACCTGCCGTAACCTCATCGGGCACAATATCACTTTTATACAAAACAATAGTTATAGGTCCGGGGCATAGCTTGTCCAATATTTTTTCAGCACTTTCAGGCACTTTTTTTGCAAGCTTTAAGACATCCTCTTTTTTTGCAACATGGACAATCAAGGGGTTATCTGATGGCCGCCCCTTTGCCTCGTAAATTTTCTTTACACTGTCCTTTAAAAGTGCGTTTGCGCCAAGACCGTAAACGGTTTCAGTAGGAAATGCTACAAGTCCGCCGTTCTTTAAGGCTTTTGCCGCATCTTTAAGTTTATTTTTATCATCTTTATTCTCTATTTTTATTAGTTTTACAGACATCTATACTCTCCCATTTTACATTATAACATTTTTTTTCATAAAAATATAGTTTTTTTTCATATTTTGTTGAATTTATACTAAAAATAGTATAAAATATAATATATTCATTAGAATTGTATTTGTATTAGGAGGCTCTATGTCTGATAAAATAAAAAAAATAGGCATTTTAACTGCAGGAGGGGATTGCCCCGGCTTAAACCCTGTTATCCGTGCAGTAGTAAGAACCGCAATTTTAAAGTATGGTATTGAGGTTGTCGGCTTTAAACACGGTTACAGAGGTCTTTACAAAAACGATGTTGTCCCTCTTGCCTTAGATTCCATTTCAGGAATTTTGCCTGTAGGCGGTACTATGCTTTTCTCTTCAAACAAGGACAATCTTTTTGATTACGCTGTCGAGGAGAACGGCAAAATAGTTCAAAAAGATGTTTCTGATGTGGGCGTCCAGAATATAAAGAAAAACGGCATTGATGCTATGATCATTGTAGGCGGCGACGGCTCTTTGACATCGGGCCGTGATTTTGCAAGAAAAGGCGTTAAGGTTGTCGGCGTTCCGAAAACAATTGATAATGACTTAGGATGCACTGACTACACCTTCGGTTTTGATACAGCAATAAGTGTTGCTTGTGAGGCGGGCGACCGTCTGCACACAACCGCTCGTTCACACAGCAGAATTATGGTGCTTGAGGTTATGGGAAGATACGCCGGCTTTATTGCACTTTCTGCAGGTATTTCAGGCGGTGCAGATGCAATTTTAATTCCCGAAATTCCCTATGACATTGAAAAGGTTGCAGAGCATATAAAAACAAGAATGGCACGCGGCAAAAACTACGCAGTTGTCGTAGTTGCTGAGGGTGCTAAGTCAAAAGACGGTAAAATGCATGTGAGCAAGGTCATTGAAAACAGTCCTGACCCGATCCGTTTAGGCGGCTTGGGAAATGTAATTGCAGAGGAGCTTGAAGCTTTGGTGGGCTTAGAGGCGCGTTCTACCATTTTAGGACACATTCAGCGTGGCGGCTCACCCACAGCACACGACAGAATTCTATCCACCCGCTATGGCGCTGCTGCAGTCGAGCTTTTGATGGAAGGCAAGCACGGTGTTATGGTAACACTAAACGGCGACGAAATGGGCTACGCCTCATTAGAAGATGTAATCGGCAAAAACAAGGCGGTTGACCCTGATGGCGAACTTGTTAAAGTTGCAAAGGGCATTGGCATATCATTCGGCGACTAATTTTTACTATAAAAAAGAGAGAGGAGCGCACAGCAATGAAAAAAACATTTTCTTATATATTAGCATTTTTATTGCTTATTTCGGTATGCCCTGCCATTTCGGCATTGGGATATTCCGTAGTTTGCGAGCCTCGATACAATATGGCTGATTCCTTAGAAACAGGCATTGCCAGGGTTTCTGAAAATTCTGCGTGGGCACTTGCCGACAAAAACGGCAAAGCCATAACGGGATTTTCGTGGGAAGCTATAGGGGATACAGACTCTGATATAATTCCTGCAAAGAAAAATGGCAAATGGGGATACATTACCCGTACAGGTGCTGTTAAAATTCCATACGGCTTTTCTATGGCATCAGAATTTCGTGAGGGAATTGCACTCGTTAAAACTCTTGACGGTGTATATTCTTACATAAACGCTTCAGGCGATATTTTATTTACATCGCCATTTGACTATTCTTTTGCTCCTCACGAGGGTGCAATCTGCGGTGTTTCAGCAGATGGTCTTTACGGCTATGCCGACACGGCAGGTCATATTTTAATCCCTGCAAAATATGAAATGGCTTTCGATTTTCACGAGGGCTACGCCGCAGTAAAATCAGACGGCAAGTGGGGATACATTACGACCTACGGCGATTATTCCGTACTGCCCGTTTACGATAATGCCACAGATTTTAACGGTGGTTATGCCGTTTGTCGTCTTTCGGAGAAGTACGGAATTATTAACACAAAGGGTGCAAAAACTTCATCTTTCACCTTTGATTATATTGCCCCTGCTGACGATTCCGGTCGTTTTCCTGCAAAAAAAGGGGATATATGCGGTTATATTGACGCAAACGGAAACTGGCTTTTGCAGACGGAATACGATTTTTGCTATAAGTTCACAAACGGTGTTGCAAGAGTTTATAAGGATGGCTTGTGGGGGTACATAAACGAGGCCGGTACCCAAATTGTTCCGCCAACATTTATAGATTGCGGAGAATACCACGAGGGTGTTGCTCCTTTTTCGACAAATGGAATGCTTTGGGGATATTTATCGCTTGACTTAAATACTACAGTTCCGACAAATCCGACTGAGCCCGATGATGAAAATAACGAACCACAGGTTCCTACTATACAAAACCCTGCTATAACAGATAGTCCCCGTCCATTAGAGCCTGACGGCAAAAACTGTATCTCTATGAAAATCGGTTCATATATTGCAATCAACAATTCTGTTGACTCGTATCTTCCCGAAGCACCAGTTTTACTTGACGGAACGACTATGGTTCCTGTAAGAAGCATTGTTGAGATGATTGGTGGAACTGTAGGCTGGGATGCAAAGGAAGAAAAGATTTTCATTAACTACAAAGCTCAAAAAATTACTTTTTCAGTAGGAAGCAAAATTTGTTTTGTTAACGGCTTGCCAACACCTATGGCAAAGGCTCCCGAGATTATCGGTGCATCTACAATGATGCCACTTAGAAGTATTATAGACAATTTAAACTGTTCTTTAAAATGGATTGATACTGACCAAAATATTTTCATATATTATAAATAAAACACTTAGAAAGGACGAAAAAAATGGCAATTTTAGTTACAGGCGGTGCAGGTTTCATTGGTAGTCATACCTGTGTAGAATTACTTGAAAACAATTACGAGATAGTAATAGTTGATAATTTCGTAAACTCAAAACCCGAGTCTTTAAACAGGATCAGGAAGATTACAGGCAAGGATTTTAAGTTTTATGAGGCTGATTTAATAGATGAAGAAGCCGTAAGAAAAATTTTCAGCGAAAACAAGATTGATGCGGTTATTCACTTTGCAGGCTTAAAGGCTGTTGGCGAATCTGTTTCACAGCCAATAAGATATTACCACAACAACATTACCGGCACACTTATCTTGTGTCAGGTTATGCAGGAGGCAGGCGTTAAAAAGATTGTTTTTTCCTCGTCTGCTACAGTTTACGGAAGCCCCAAGAGTGTGCCTATTCGTGAGGACTTCCCTCTGCATACAACAAACCCCTATGGCAGTACAAAACTTATGATTGAGGATATGTTCCGCGATATTTTTGTTTCTGATAACGACTGGAGCATTGCCCTTCTTCGTTACTTTAACCCAATCGGTGCTCACAAAAGCGGATTGATTGGCGAAGACCCCAACGGAATTCCTAACAATCTTCTTCCTTATGTTGCACAGGTTGCAGCAGGAAAGCTTGAGATTTTAAGCGTTTTCGGAAATGACTATAACACACCTGACGGAACAGGTGTTCGTGATTTCATTCATGTTGTTGACCTTGCAAAAGGACACATTAAGGCGTTAGAAAAGGTAATGCGCGATAAGGGTGTTGAGGCTTATAACTTAGGAACAGGAAACGGCTACAGTGTTTTAGATATTGTAGATGCGTTTGAAAGGGTTAATGGTGTTAAGGTTAACCACAAGTTTGCACCAAGAAGACCCGGCGATATTGCACAGTGCTATGCTGACCCTACAAAAGCTAAAGAAATGCTTGGCTGGAAAGCAGAGCTTGGAATTGACGAAATGTGCAGGGATAGTTGGAATTTCGTAAAGCAAAACCCAAATGGGCTATAAAAAAAGATGTAGAGCGCAAAAATGAAAATATAATAGAAATAATAATACGAAGGGATTTTGCATAATGCAAAATCCCTTTTTTCTCTATTTTTTGCTACAGGCAAACTTCACCTCTCAATGTATCTTCATACATTTTCGGGTTCAGTTTGCCTATTCTACACCATTTTTATACGCCCATGGGCATAAAAAAGTCTTTGAATACGCAAAATAGGCTGTAGCAAAATTGCTACAGCCTATTTTTTAGTTTACTTTACTTAAGAATTCTTTTTCCATTTCTAAAATATCCTCAAGCCAATATATGCCGATATCCAAAGCCGCCCACATACTTGTTCTTTCAGCCTTTTTGGTAAGCTTTGCTGAGCTTATGTCATCGCCGTTTTTCTCTAAAAGCTCAATTAAAATTTTTGTTGCCATATCCAAGTCGTTAACATTTTTTGTTTCTAAAATCGTAAACCTTGTTATGAAATTGTCGTTAAAGTCGCCGAAATACAGCGTGTTTCCCTGTCTTATCAAGGATTTTCCGCGATAAATCAATTTATCTCTTTTAGTTAATTCTGCCATTTTACTTCCTCCTAATATCGTCTATCAATCTTTTTCAAGCTCTTTTAATGTTTTAATGTCAACATCCTCATCATTCTTTGACGCACGGGATGTATTCTTTATAATTACAATATCGTCAACCTTAAACTCATTAACAACAGTATCATTATCAGAATCAAGTTTTACCTGTACAAGTCCCCTTAAAAGATGAGAGCTTATAACCGTTCCTCTTCCCGCAGGTGTATCAACTATTGCACCATTATTCGGCGTGCGGGCTATAAGGTCTTCATATGCATCCTGCTCGTATTTTAAGCAACACATAAGTCTGCCGCAAGTGCCTGAGATTTTTGTCGGGTTTAACGAAAGAGACTGTTCCTTTGCCATTTTTATTGAAACAGGGTCGAAATCGCCTAAGAAGCGTGAGCAACAAAACGGTCTTCCGCAAATACCCAAACCGCCTAAAAGCTTTGCTTCATCACGAACACCTATCTGACGAAGCTCAATTCTTGTTCTGAACACGGCTGCCAGGTCTTTAACTAACTGACGGAAATCTACTCTTCCCTCAGCGGTAAAATAGAATAAAACCTTGCTCCTGTCAAATGTGTATTCAGCGTCAACTAGGTTCATTTCGAGCTTGTTGTCCGCAATTTTTTCAAGACACACATCAAAGGCTTCCTTTGCACGCTTTATGTTTTCATCAGCCTGCCTTTTGTCCTCATCCGTAGCTTTTCTTAAAATGCTTTTTATCGGCATATTAAACTCGTTTTCGTCAACCTCCTTGTCGACCAAAACAACTGTTCCGTATTCAACACCTCTCGATGTTTCAACGATTACTCCATCTCCTGCGGACAATTTGCAATCCTCAGGATTAAAGTAATAAATTTTTCCTACGGGCTTAAATCTTATGCCCACTACTTTTATCATGGAAGTCCTCCCAAATACGCATTACGGTTTCTAATGCCGAAGCGTCATAATTTAAATTTTGTGTTAGCCTCACCTTAAACTCTATGAGTCTGTCAAAGGCTGATACAAGACTTTTTTTGCTTAAATTTCCGCAAAAAACTCTCATATTGGACAGCTTGTTTTCATAAACGACCTTTTCACAAATGCCTTCCTTTACAAAAACACAGTCCCTTATATATGTTAACATGAAGTCTATGACTTTTTCAATACTTTCTTTTTCTTTAATTAAAAAATCTGCAACCTCGCGTACCCTGGCAGGCTCGTTCTTTAGCATTGATATTTGATTTATGCTCTCTTCAAAAAGCGTGGCTATGTTTTCATCCGAAAGCATCGAAACCGCGGTTCCTATGCTTCCCTGAGAAAGCCTCGCTATAAGGCCCGTATGCTCACTTTCCCCATAATTTTCGATAAGATAGTTATAGACCTCACTATACGAAAGAGGAAAGAACGAAAGCACCAGACTTCTTGAAAGCACGGTATCTAAGAGCTTATCCTGCTTTGTTACGCAGATTATAAAGGTTACATTTTCGGGCGGTTCCTCTAAAACCTTTAAAAAAGCGTTCTGCGCTTCGACGCTTAAAGCATCGCCATCCCCAATTATAAAAACCTTTCTCTTTGCATAATACGGCTTTATATAAGCTTCCTTTATGATATTTTCCCTTATATTATCAACGCCTATTGAAGCTTTTCCCTCGTCGGGCTCAATGTGTAAAATATCAGGGTGAATACTGTTTTTTGCCATAGTACACCCTTGGCACACACCGCACGGTGCATTTTCATCTGCACAAACTAATGCGCCTGCAAAAATCTCAGCACAAAAGCGCTTGCCAACACCGCTTATCCCCTCAAATACATAGGAATTCGATATTCGGTTTTGCCTGACCGCCCTTACAAGGCTTTTTTTAACTGCCTCATTACCGCAAAGCTTACTAAATCCCATAATCAGATTTTTTCAAACCTTTCAACATCAACAACAAATATTGTAGCTCCTCCTACCTCAACCTTGGCAGGCATCGATGCATATCCTACGGCACCATTGATGTAAGGTTCGGGAGTAAATACAATCTGTTCTCTTTTAGCACTGAATTTTGAAATTACTTTTATTGCATCATCAATCTTTTCTTCCTCAGTTCCCACTAAAAGAGTGATGTTTCCCTTGCGAAGAAAACCGCCTGTTGATGCCATTTTTGTAACAGAAAAGCCCTCATTATTAAGCTCTCTCATTACGACATTTCCATCATCACTACTAACTATTGCAAATACGAGTTTCATAAATACTCCTCCTTTAAAGAGTAATTTTATATATTATATGAAAAAGAATTTCTTTAATGAAAGCTATCTCTTTATCCTTTAAATTTATCAAGAACAAATTCACATAAATTCCGAGCGGCATCAGGTTTTGCAAAATATTCACAGTTGTTTTTCAGCTGCTCCATCTTGTATGGATTGTGTATGAGCTGGTAAACCGCCTCATCAACACCAAAGCTTTCACTTATATTCATAGCAATTCCGTTATTTAGCATAAACTCCTTGTTCCTGTCCTCCTGACCGGGAATTGGGTTTAGCATCAATATGGGAAGCTTTTTGGAAAGTGCCTCTGATGTTGATAAACCGCCGGGTTTTGTTACAACACAATCTGCAGCGTCCATTAACACATCAACATTATCAACAAAACCAAAAGCACATACGCTCTTTTTCCATTTTCTTCTGTTAATTTTGCTTTTTAAGCGTGAATTGTTTCCACAGACAACCAAAATCTGAAAATCATCATCTAAATTATCAAGCTTTTTGATAGCATCTATTGTATTTGTGCCGTATCCCATTGAGCCCATCATAATCAAAACTGTAAACTTGTTTTTAAGCTTTAGCTTATCCCGCGCCTCGTCCTTTGAAATTTTAACCGAGAACTTAGGACTTACAGGAATTCCTATAGGAAGCACATTTTCAGTTGTGCCCCATTTTTTTATTGCCTGAAAGTTTAAAAGCTCTGATGCTGTAACAAAATAGTCAGAGCGGGCCTGCTCCCAGGTGGGATGAATCGTAAAATCGGTAACAACCGAAATGATTTTAGCCCTTACCTTATTCCTCTTAGCGATTCTGTTTACAGTAATCGTTACAAAAACATGGGTGCTTATAATTACATCAGGGTCAAACTCTTTTAAATAGCTCTTTAGCTTTTTTCTGAACGCCTGGGACAACAGCTTAAGAGTTGCAGACGCCTCAGATGACGGATTTTCTCTTAAATCGAACCTGTCATATAAGTGTCCGTAGGTTTTTGGGGCAACCTTAGTTGACAGAATGTAGCCTTTTGATATTGCCTCTGCCAATTCTGCATGCACATTTTCTGCAATATCCAAAACCTTGCACTCAACATTTTCGTAATTTTTAAAGCAATCCTCTATGGCTTTTGCGGCCTGATGATGACCGCCTCCCGTAGGGATTGATAAAATAAGAATTTTCATGGTTATCACCACGCCTTATTCTTTAGAATAATCCCGGAAGATTAAGTCCTCCTGTAATTGCACTCATACCCTCTTCCATTGATGCTTCAACCTGGCGGATTGCGTCATTTACCGCAACTGTTACCAAATCCTCAAGCATTTCAACATCATCAGGGTCTACAATTTCAGGGGCTATTTTAACGGCGGTTACCTCTTTTGTTCCCTTTATCGAAACAGTAACCTTTCCACCGCCTGCTGACGCTTCAAAAACCTTTTCTTCAAGCTCTGCCTGCATACGGTTCATTTCCTCCTGCATCATCTGAGCCTGCTTCATAACGGTGTTCATTTTATGGTTTCCGCCACCTGTAAACTTATTTCCTTTTGCCATTTTTGTTTCCTCCAAATTTATTATATGAACTGAATTTCTGAATGAGTTTTGCTTAGTTCTTCAAGTTTTTTTAACGGATTATCATCTTCCCCGATTTCCTTTGGCGTTACACAAGCCACATCAATTTCTTTTCCCATAACGCTTTTTACCGCTTCCTTTATGAGAGCTAAATTGTTAGGCTTTGATACTAGGCTTTTTGATACAATAGCGTTATCGCCAAAGATAATGCAAAGCTTTCCGCCCGACATTTTTGTTTTAACCAGCATAAGATGGGGAAAAAGTGGCATTCCGCCATGAGTTTTTACATACTCTATAATTTCAGGAAAGCGAGCCGATGCATCATTTGTGCCCGCATCTTTTTTTGCAGGCTCTTTTTTCAGCTCTTCCTTTGGTTCTTCCTTTGGTTTTTTTATTTCTTCTGGCTTTGGTGTTTCCTTTATCTCTTCAGGCGGTGTTTCCTTTTTTTCCTCGGTTTTTTCTGAAACTACGCCCTCTTTTATCTTTTGCTCCAAAGCACAAATCCTGTCTTTCATTGCCTGAAAGCTTTCTTCTATTTCAGGTTCGCAAATTTTAACAATCGCCATTTCATAAAGCGTTCTTGAAAAGCTTGTAAATTTCGCACCCGCATAGCAGTCATTTAAAATATCAATTCCGCGGATAAGCCTTTCCCTTGAAAACATGCCTGAAAGCTCTGCTATTTTCTTTACATTTTCTTCTGATGTGTTTAAAAAAGTGTCTGCATCGCCTGTGATTTTCACAACTAAAACATCACGAAGATATTTTATCAGACGCTCAGCAAAAAGCCCTAACTCTTTTCCCTTTTCTATAACCTCGTCAAGCTTTTTGAGTGCATCTTTAGAATTCCCCTCTGCCAAATCACACGATATATCAAAAAGTGCCTCGTTATCGGCAATACCGACAACCTTTACAACATCATCATAAGTTAAATGCCCGTCAGTTGCACCGACGCACTTATCTAAAATACTCAGTGAATCTCGCATTGAGCCATCGCCAAGCTCTGCTATCAAAGAAAGTGCGGTTTTCTCTGCCGTAATACCGTCCTTTGCTAAAATCGTTTCCATTCTTTCCGCAATATCCTTGTTTGTTATACGGCGGAACTCAAACTGCTGGCACCTTGAAAGCACGGTGATCGGGACTTTGTTAAGCTCGGTTGTTGCCAGAATAAACATAACATGTGCGGGAGGTTCTTCCAGGGTTTTTAAAAGAGCATTAAACGCCTGTTGGGTTACCATGTGAACCTCGTCTATAATATAAACCTTCTTTTTTGCAACAGAAGGCAAAAAAACTACATCATCAATAATATCACGAATATTTTCTATTTTATTTTTAGATGCACCGTCAAGCTCTGCCACATCTAAAATTGATTCGTCTAAAAGCCCTCTGCAAACCTCACACTCGTTGCAGGGGTTTCCGTCTTTAGGATTTAAACAGTTAACCGCACGGGCCAGGATCTTCGCCGTTGAGGTTTTACCTGTTCCGCGAGTTCCGCAAAAAAGGTATGCGTGAGCGGTAGAGCCGTTAATTATCTGGTTTTTTAAAGTTTTTGTTATGTGCTCCTGACCTACCACATCGTCAAATACGGTAGGGCGGAAACGCCTGTAAATCGCCTGATAAGCCACGCTCAAACCTCCTGTTCTTTAAACAAAAAGCCGCACTAAAGACTGTGCGGTTTTATTGGCACAAAGCCTGCCGCTTTGTGTAAAAATACACTTTTTAAGTTGGCGTTCACACCGGGAGGGGCCGCAACACATAAAAGACACCGCTTATCGCTGCTTGGTTCCCCACCTGACGAGGTTCACAGGCTTAAATTGTGCGGGTCCCGGTTAGACAACGCTTACGCGCTGAACGCAAAATCACTGCAGAAAAATTTCTGCGCAGGGAGCAAAATTCTCCCTGTATTTATTATAGCATATTTTTTTAAAGTATTCAACTGTTTTTTGATTTAATATATTCGTCTATAGCAGATGCCGCATTTTTTCCTGCACCCATTGCAAGAATAACCGTTGCAGCACCTGTTACGGCATCTCCGCCTGCGTAAACGCCTGTACGCGATGTAAGCCCCGTTTTATCGTCCGCCACAATGCCGCCCCACTTATAAGTTTTGATACCTCTTGTTGTAGATTTAATCAACGGATTAGGGGTTGTGCCGATTGACATAATAACACAGTCGACATCTATTAAAAATTCAGAGTTTTCTTTTTCTACAGGTCTTTGTCTTCCCGATTCGTCAGGCTCGGAAAGCTCCATTTCTACACATTTCATCTTGCCGACCGACTTGTTATCGTTGGGCAAAATCTCTACAGGATTAGTTAAAAGCTTAAATATAACCCCTTCCTCTTTGGCGTGTTCAACCTCTTCCGCCCTTGCAGGAAGCTCATTTTCTGAGCGTCTGTAGACAATATAGACATCTTCTGCACCAAGTCTTTTAGCACACCTTGCGGCATCCATTGCAACATTTCCGCCACCTACAACCGCAACCCTTTTGCCTCGCATAACAGGGGTTGTGCTGTCCTCTTTATACGCTTTCATAAGGTTTATTCGTGTTAAAAACTCGTTCGCCGAGTACACGCCCTTAAGGCTTTCGCCCGGAATTCCCATAAACTTGGGAAGACCTGCACCTGTGCCTATAAAGACCGCTTCAAACCCGTCCTCTAAAAGCTCGTCTATAGTGATGGATTTTCCTATAACGACATTCGTTTCAATTTTAACACCTAAAGCCTTAAGTGTATCAATTTCCTTTTGAACTATCGACTTTGGCAGACGAAATTCGGGAATTCCATAAGCTAACACACCGCCGGCTAAGTGAAGAGCTTCAAAAACTGTAACCTCATAGCCTGATTTTGCCAAATCGCCTGCACAGGCAAGTCCCGACGGACCCGAGCCAATTACTGCAACCCTATGACCGTTGCTTTCTGGCGGGGTAATCTCGCCTTTAAAGTTTTTGTTGTGATAATCTGCCACGAAACGCTCAAGTCTGCCTATTGCAACAGGCTCGCCTTTAATTCCCCTTACGCAGTGCTTTTCACACTGGTTTTCCTGTAGGCAAACCCTTCCGCAAACCGCAGGAAGGGAGCTTGATTTTGCAATTATTTCATAAGCCTTCTCAAAATCGCCCTCCGCTACCTTTTCTATAAAAGCAGGAATGTCAATTTTAACAGGGCAACCAATTGTGCATGGCTTGTTTTTACAGTTCAGGCATCGCTTTGCCTCGTCAATCGCCATATCTAAAGTATAGCCTAAAGCTACCTCATCGAAATTTTTGTTTCTTATGTCAGGCTTCTGCGATGGCATTTCATTTCTTACATTTGCCATATTAGCCATTATTTTGCCCCCTTATTTAGCAAGTTGCACGCATCATCATATGCGTGGCGTTCAAATTCGCGATACATTGAGGCTCTTTCCATCGCCTCATCAAAGTCTACTAAATGCCCGTCAAATTCGGGGCCGTCAACACACGCAAACTTCATTTTGCCGCCAACCGTCAGCCTGCAACCCCCGCACATACCTGTTCCGTCTATCATAACAGGGTTCATACTTACAACCGTTTTTATATTGTATTCCTTTGTAAGATATGACACAAATTTCATCATAACCAAAGGACCTATTGCGATAACCTCGTCATATTTTTCGCCGCTTTCAATAAGCTTTTTTAAAGCGTCAGTAACCAAGCCCTTTTCTCCCACCGAGCCGTCATCTGACATAATAATGAATTTATTGCTTTTTTCTCTAAACTCATCCTCTAAAATAACTAAATCTTTATTTCTAAAACCTACTATTGTGTGAACCTTAGTGCCTTGTTCAAAAAGCTTTTTTGCAACAGGGTAAGCAATCGCACTGCCCACACCGCCCGCAACAACGCAGACCTTTTTAAGCCCCTCCGTTTCAGTAGGCTTTCCTAAAGGACCGACAATATCCGCTAT
>JAZSJX010000005.1:0-2477 GCA_045534535.1 Congzhengia sp. | reverse complement strand
GCACTATTCTGAGCAACAGGCATCTTTAGGTGCATTGAACGGATACATTGAAGAAACTGTGTCGGGACAGAAGGAAATAAAGGTGTTTAATCACGAGGAGGATTGTAAGGCAGAGTTTGCACTTTTAAATGATGACCTTCGGGAAAAACAGTTCTTTGCACAATTCTTTGGCGGCATAATGGGTCCTGTCATGGGAAATTTAAGTCAGGTTAGCTACGCCATAACCGCAGGTATAGGTGGAATTTTGTGTGCGTTGGGAAAATTTGATGTTGGTGGTCTTACAGTTTTTGTAAACTATTCAAGACAGTTCTCTCATCCTATAAACGAAGTTTCAATGCAGATGAACACTGTTTTCTCGGCTTTGGCGGGTGCTGAGCGTGTATTTAACATTATGGACCGCGAGCCTGAAACGGAAGATAAAACTGATGCAAAGATGCCAGACAAAATAAAAGGCGATGTCGTTTTAGAGAATGTTTCGTTTGGATATACACCTGAAAAAACAGTTTTAAAGAATATTTCTCTTTATGCACATCCTGGTCAGAAGATTGCTTTTGTTGGCTCGACAGGTGCAGGAAAAACTACGATTACGAATCTTTTAAACAGGTTTTACGATATTGAAGAAGGAAAAATCACAATAGATGGCATAGATATCAAGGACTACAGGCGTGATTTTCTTCGCCAGAATATTGCCATGGTTTTGCAGGACACCCATTTGTTTACAGGTACGGTTATGGAAAACATCCGTTACGGAAGGCTTGATGCTACTGATGAAGAGGTAATTGAAGCTTCTAAAACCGCGTCAGCTCATTCATTCATTATGAGGCTTTCAGACGGCTACAACACAGTTTTAACAGGGGATGGTGGAAACCTTTCGCAAGGTCAGCGTCAGCTTTTAAATATTGCAAGGGCAACTCTTTCAAAAGCACCTATTTTAGTGCTTGACGAGGCGACAAGTTCGGTAGATACGAGAACAGAGCGACACATAGAGCAAGGAATGGATAGACTGATGGCTGACAGAACAACCTTTGTAATTGCACACAGGCTCTCGACAGTAAGAAATTCTAATGCCATTATGGTTTTGGAAAACGGCGAAATTATAGAGCGTGGAACACACGAGGAGCTTTTAGAAATGAAGGGCAGATACTACGAGCTTTGCACAGGTCAAAAGGAACTTGACTAAATTTAATTTGTGTGTTGTAAAAATCGTAAATAAATGATAAAATAGACTAAATTTGTTTTTTAAGGAGTCAAAAAATGAATTTTTTTGTGAATACATTTTTGGGAAAAGTTTTAACAACACTTTTTGTGTCAATGGTTCCTGTTATTGAGCTTCGTGGTGCAATCCCGATAGGAACGGGATTAGGGCTTCCTTTAGGTCTTTCAATTGTGGTTTCAATTATAGGAAATATGATTCCTGTGCCGTTTATAATAGTTTTTATCCGTAAAATCTTTGAATGGATGAGAAAAAAACTTCCGAAGCTTAATGGCTTCGTTACAAAGCTTGAAGAAAAAGCCGACAAGCAAAAGGAAACAGTATTAAGATACGAGTTCTGGGGGCTTTTTATATTAGTTGCAATCCCACTTCCCGGAACTGGCGCGTGGACAGGTGCTTTAGTTGCTGCGATGCTTGATATGAGGTTGAAAAAAGCTATTCCTTCAATTCTGCTTGGTGTTGTTACTGCGGGGATTGTTGTGGCTTTAGTAACATCGGGCGTTGTAACTTTTTTGGTGCGGTAATATGATAGATTTTATAACAAGCATTGATTTTAAAATTTTAGACTTTATTCAGGACACTTTAAGATGTAATTTTTTAGACTTTTTAATGCCTGTAATTTCCGCGTTAGGAAACGGCGGATTTATCTGGATTATAATTACGCTTTTTATGCTCTTAACTAAAAAACACAGAAAACAGGGTGTAGTTTTAGCGGTAGGTCTTTTGGCAGGACTTATAATAGGAAACCTTACTTTAAAGCCGCTGATAGCAAGGGATAGGCCCAATTGGTTAAATGACGCAATAGTTCTTTTAATAGAAAACCCGACGGATTTTTCGTTCCCGTCAGGACACACGCTTTCGTCATTTATAGCATCAATTCTAATTACTATGAACAACAAAAGGTTGGGCTGTTTTGTGCTTCCGTTAGCGGTTTTAATTGCGTTTTCAAGAATGTACCTATATGTCCATTTTCCGAGCGACATTTTAGGTGGAGTATTGATAGCGTATATAATTGCACTTATAGTTCATAAGATATTTTACAGAAAGGGGCTGTAGCAAAATTGCTACAGCCCCATTTGGGCTAGACGAAAAATGATGCAGAATGGACAAACTGAGCCAAAATGGCAATTTTCGCCATTTTGGGATACCCGAAGGCGTACGATGGTACGCCGAGAGGCGATGTTTGTTCATATCACAAAACAAAAATTAAAAGGGAAATTCACATCTAATGTGAATTTCCCTTCATTTTTTAATTCGTTTAAAT
>JAZSJX010000013.1:0-11074 GCA_045534535.1 Congzhengia sp. | reverse complement strand
TGGCTATGCTGCAAAGCGTATGGAAATAGGTGCGGTTATCGCTGCGGCTCCTGCCGAAAATGTAAGGCGCGAACGCCCGATACCAGGCGATTTAATAGTGCTTTTAGGCGGAAGAACAGGCAGAGATGGTTGCGGCGGTGCAACAGGTTCATCAAAATCTCATAATGTTCAGTCGTTAGAAAGCTGCGGCGCAGAAGTTCAAAAGGGTAATGCTCCCGAGGAAAGAAAACTTCAGCGTTTATTCAGAAACAAAGAAGCATCACTTTTAATTAAAAGATGTAACGACTTTGGTGCAGGCGGGGTATCGGTAGCAATTGGTGAGCTTGCTGATGGTTTAAAGGTTGATTTAAACAAAGTTCCTAAAAAGTATGAAGGCTTAGACGGAACAGAGCTTGCAATCAGTGAATCACAGGAAAGAATGGCAGTAGTCGTTGCAAAAGAAGATGCTGCGCGTTTCATAGAACTTGCTGAAACTGAAAACTTAGAGGCTACAATCGTGGCAGAGGTTACGGAAGAAGCAAGACTTGTTTTAAATTGGAACGGAAAGAGCATTGTTAACATTTCAAGAGAATTCTTAAACTCAAACGGTGCAGAAAAGCATATAGATATTGCACCTCAAAAAATAGAAGATTATAAAAAAGAAGAAATTACAGGCGGATTTTCTGAAAACATATTCGCTTTAGCAAAGGATTTAAACATCTGCTCAAAAAGAGGCTTAAGCGAACGCTTTGACTCGACAATTGGCGCAAATACTGTAATTATGCCGTTTGGCGGCAAAAATCAGATTACTCCATCACAGGCTATGGTGCACAAGGTTTCAGTTGAAAAAGGCCACACCGACACCTGCTCACTTATGGCGTGGGGGTATAATCCGTTTATAGCAGAGAAGAGCCCGTACCACGGCGCATATTTAGCGGTTGTTGAGTCAGTTTCAAAGCTCATTGCATCGGGTGCTGACTTTAAAGATGTTTACCTTACATTCCAGGAATATTTTGAAAAACCACAAAAAGATGCTAAGCGTTGGGGAAAACCTCTGGCAGCTCTGCTTGGTGCATTTCGTGCTCAGTTAGACTATGAAATCGGTGCAATCGGCGGAAAAGACTCTATGAGCGGAAGCTTTGAAAACATTGATGTTCCGCCTACATTAGTTTCATTTGCAGTAACAACGGAAAATATCAAAAACATAATTTCGCCTGAGTTTAAGGGTGCAGGGCATAAGGTCGTTTTACTAAAGCCTGAGTATGATGAAAACGGTCTTCCAAAGCCTGAAAGCGTGAAAGGTATTTATAAAACGGTTCACTCTTTAATAGAAGAAGGCATTGTCGTAAGCGCTTATACAGTAGGTATTGGCGGTGTTGCAGAGGCGGTTCTTAAGATGAGCCTAGGCAACAAGATAGGCTTTCAGTTTGCGGACAAGGTAAAAATCGAAAAAATGTTCAGGTACAACTATGGTGCATTTGTATTAGAGCTTTCAGAGGATGTTCCTTGCGGTAGAGTTTTGGGTTATACAAAGAGCGAGTTTAGTTTGTCATTTGCTGATGAAACAGTTTCGGGAGATGAGCTTTTAAGAGCTTATGAGTCAACTCTAGAGCCTATATTTGCAACTGAAACAGACGGCAAAAAGGAAACGCTTGATAATATTTCGTATATGGTCAAAGAGCGTGTTGCACCTAAAATAAAGGTTGCAAAACCAAAGGTTTTAATACCTGTATTCCCAGGTACAAACTGTGAATACGATACTGCAAAGGCATTAGAAACAGCAGGTGCTGAGGCTGACATCTTCGTCATTAAAAACTTAACACCACAGGCGGTTGCAGAGTCTACGAAGGCATTTTCTGAAAAATTAAAATCATCACAGATTATGTTTGTTCCGGGTGGTTTCTCAGGCGGCGATGAGCCTGACGGTTCAGGTAAATTTATTACAGCATTTATGAGAAATGAAATCATAAAGAACGATATTCACGAATTGTTAAAGAATCGCGACGGCTTGATTTGCGGTATCTGTAACGGCTTCCAGGCTTTAGTTAAGTTAGGGTTGGTTCCGTTCGGCGAAATTATTGATACGGACGAAAACTGTCCAACACTTACATTTAACACAATCAGCCGACATCAGTCAAGAATTGTTCGCACAAAAATTTCGTCAAACAAATCTCCATGGCTTTCCAACACAAATGTTGGCGATATCTACTCTGTGCCGATTTCACACGGCGAGGGCAGATTCATAGCTCCTGACGATGTTTTAAAGAAAATGATTGAAAACGGACAGATTGCAACACAGTATGTTGACTTAGACGGAAATGCCACAACTGACATTTTGTTTAACCCCAACGGCTCGTACCTTGCAATCGAGGGCATTACATCTCCTGACGGCAGAGTATTCGGTAAGATGGGACACTCTGAAAGAACTGGAAACGGTTTGTATAAAAATGTTCCAGGAAACTATGATATGGGAATGTTTGATGCAGCGGTTAAGTATTTTAAATAAAAGCTTTAAAAAATGTTACTTAAAGGGGCTGTAGCAAAATTGCTACAGCCCCTTTCTTACACTTTTGTAAGGGTAAAATAAAAATGGTGTAGCCTAAGCCACACCATTTTTTTAATATCTTACTCTTTTATAATAGTTTTGTTTCTTACAATAGGTTCATTAAACACCATATGAATGAATTCTTCTCTTTTTTTGCCTTCAATCAGGAACTGAACCTTGTCAATTGTTCCGAGCTCTGTAAGTGAGTTTACGATTGAGTAAACTGTCAATCGTTCAGATGTTGTTCCGCCTGAGTGCTTATCAACAAACTCCTTGGAAAAGTTTACAAAGCAAACGCTGTCTTTAGTTTCTATAGAAAGAAGCTTTGATTCAGGTGGGATTGTGGAAAACTTATCGTCTTCTGATGGACCCTTCAAAAGTTCATCTATAACTGCTTTTTCAACCGTATTTCCCTGAGCAATTTCAACAGTTCTTCTTTCGGGAACCAAAAACTCTGCATCTTCATCACTAAAATAGAGAACAAGGGTGGTCTTTTTTAAAGACGATGGCTCGTCTTTGTTAACAACTAAGTCGCTTTCGTAAATAATGCCAAGTGGAGTACCATCAATTGCCAATGCGTTTTCTCCATCAACTAAAATCTGCACAGCGTTTATATAATCTAACGAGCAAAGTGTTTTTGCAACTGCGGCAGGAGATAAAGCGTATTTTAAGTCGTCAATATTTGAAAACCCTCCGGAAAAATCAACAATTGCAGTTTCGCCATCTATTGAAACTGAATTAAGAGTTGTTCCATCACATAGTGGACTTATTTTTCCCTCAGGCGGGTTTATCAGCTTGTTGATCATAAATTTAAGCTGACCTTTTTTTGTAGTATTAGGTAAATCTGCTTTTTCCGCAACAAGGTTTGAACTTTCTTCGCTTATATAATAAATAACCGGTGAATTTCCCTCTTCGTTTGAGCCGGGCTTATTAGAACACCCTGATAAAATAATAACAACGGAAAGCAGAAGCATTTCGATAACTGATATAGTTTTTTTCATATTATCAACCCTCTCAATGTTTTTGCATAGTTTCCTATCTTATTTAAATTATAATATAAAAATATTAAAAAACAATAACATTATTATTAAAAATAGTAAACAGATTCTATATAAGCTTTTTTAAAATATAGCCTTCCTTAATTCCCAAATCGGAGATAAAAATATTTTCGCAGTTAAAAAAGTCAGAAACTGCCGAGTAAATCGAAATTGCAGGGGAAACTGTTTTAGCCCTTTCGGGTGCTATGTTTACAATTACATCCTCTGATTTTTCGGGGTCTTTAAATATTATTTTAAGAATTTCGTTTAAAACCATGGTTTTTTCAAAATCAGTATTTAAAAGCTTTCTGCAAAGTGCCGAGGCAGACTTAACTCCGCCACCTACTATACAAAGATTTTTGACATCTAAACTTAAAAACTCTTCATGGACGGACAAATATTTAAAAACTTCGTCTTTTATGTTTTTTGCCTCTGTTTCAGTTGTAACATTTCCTGAAACAAAGGTTTTGTATGCCTTTAGTGAGCCTAATGGCACAGAGCAAAAGGATACAGGCGAGCCGTTTTTAAATAAAATGATTTCACTGCTTCCGCCTCCCACATCTGCCATAACGCCATCTTTTACTGGAAAGTCTGAAACTGCGCCATAAAAGCTTAAAAGTGCCTCGTCTTCGCCTGTTAAAACATCAATATCTATATCGGCAAGCTCTTTAATTTTTTCGCAGATTTCATGGCAGTTTTTAGCATTTCTTATTGCGGCGGTTGCAAAAACGCTAAGTGCACATCCATATTCTTCGGCTGTTTTTTTATGTACAAGCAGTGCCTCCGCCGCTTTTTCAACTCCGTCTTGCGTCAGAGAATTATTTTCTATATATGACGCTAAACTTGCAAAAACCGCCTTGTTGTATATGCATTTTAAAGTGCCGTTTTCATAGTCGTAAATGCCAAGCCTTATAGTATTTGAGCCTGTGTCGACAACTGCATATCTCATAGTATTCTCCTAATTAAAAAGCGCATAGAATTTACTATGCGCCTTATATACATTATTTTACTACAATATTTACTAACTTTCCTGGAACACAAATAACTTTGACGATTGTTTTTCCGTCAACTAATTCTTTTATCTTCTCGTTTTCTAAAGCCGCTTTTTCCATTTCTTCACGGGAAAGGTTTGCAGAAATTGTAATCTTATCTTTAACTTTACCGTTAATCTGTGCTACGATTTCAACTGTGTCGTCAACCGTTTTAGATTCGTCAAACTCAGGCCATTTTGTTTCATGCAAGAAGCCTTCAAAACCGGCATTCACCCACATTTCCTCTGTTAAATGCGGAGCGGCGGGGTTTAATAAGGTTATGAAGATTTTAAGCTCTTTGCGGGTAATACTGCCCTTTTTGTAGATGTCGTTAATAAGTGCCATTAAGCTTGCGATTGCTGTGTTAAACTTCATTTTATCAAAGTCTTCAGTAACCTTTTTAATTGTCTTGTGGAAAGCTTTTTCTAAATCTTTGCTAAAGTCTTCTTCGTCTGTTAGTATAGACTGTAAATTCCACACACGCTCGATGAATCTGAAGCATCCTTTAACACCGTTAATTGACCAAGGTGTTGACTGGTCAAAAGCACCTATAAACATTTCGTAGGTTCTGAATGTGTCTGCACCAAATTCATTAACCATATCATCAGGGTTTACAACATTTCCACGGGATTTTGACATCTTCTCGTTGTTCTCACCTAAAATCATACCGTGTGATGTACGCTTCATATATGGCTCCGGCGTTGAAACTACGCCAATATCATATAAAAACTTGTGCCAGAAACGAGAGTATAATAAGTGAAGCGTTGTATGCTCCATACCGCCATTATACCAATCGACAGGAAGCCAGTAGTTTAATTTTTCTGTTGCTGCAATAGCAGAATCATTTAAAGGGTCAATATATCTTAAGAAGTACCAGGATGAGCCTGCCCACTGTGGCATTGTATCGGTTTCTCTTGTTGCGCTGCCGCCGCAATGAGGACAGGTTGTGTTAACCCAGTCTGTCATTTTAGCAAGCGGAGATTCTCCGTTTTCGCCCGGCTCGAAGTTATCGGTTTCAGGAAGTGTTAACGGAAGTTTATTTTCTGGAACAGGAACCCAACCGCACTTATCACAATGAATAAGCGGAATAGGTTCGCCCCAATATCTCTGGCGTGAGAACACCCAATCACGAAGCTTGAAGTTAACCTTTCTTGTGCCGATTTTCTTTTCTTCCAAGAAATCAATCATTTTGGCGATTGCTTCTTTAACCTCTAACCCATCTAAAAATCCTGAGTTTACCATTATGCCGCTGTATGTGTCGGTATATGCTTCTTCCTGAACATTTTTGCCGCCTTTTACAACCTCAATTATAGGAAGGTCAAACTTTTTAGCAAAGGCCCAGTCGCGGTCATCGTGAGCGGGAACTGCCATAATTGCACCTGTTCCATAGCTTGTTAAAACATAGTCTGAAATAAACACAGGGATAACCTTGTTATTAACAGGGTTAATTGCGCAGATTCCGTCTAAGCGTACACCTGTTTTATCTTTGGAAAGCTCTGTGCGTTCAAACTCAGATTTTCTCGCAGCCTCGGCCTGATAAGCCTTGACCTCATCTATGTTTTTAATTTTGTCAGCATACTTTGATAAAATTGCGTGCTCAGGGGACAGCACCATATATGTTGCACCAAAGAGAGTATCTGCACGAGTTGTGTAAACACGGATTGTATCATCAATTCCGTCAATTTTAAAATCAAGCTCTGCACCCTCTGACCTGCCAATCCAGTTTTTCTGCTGGGTTTTGACCTTTTCTATGTAGTCAACACCTTCTAAATCAGAAATCAAACGGTCAGCATACTCAGTAATTTTAAGCATCCACTGGCTTTTGTTCTTTTGCACAACTTCGCTTCCGCAACGCTCACAAACGCCGTTTACAACTTCTTCGTTTGCAAGACCTACCTTACAGCTTGTGCACCAGTTAATGGGCATTTCTTGTTTGTAAGCCAATCCCTTTTTGAAAAGCTGTAAGAAAATCCACTGAGTCCACTTGTAGTAGCGTTCGTCAGTTGTAGAGATTTCCTTTGACCAGTCAAAAGAAAATCCAATGCTTTGAAGCTGACGCTTGAAGTTATCAATATTGCTTTTTGTAACGATTCTCGGGTGAATTTTATTTTTTATTGCAAAGTTTTCTGTAGGCAGACCGAAAGCATCCCAACCCATAGGGTAGAGCACATTATAGCCTTCCATACGCTTCTTTCTTGCGATAATGTCTAAAGCCGTATAACTTCTTGGGTGGCCAACATGAAGACCGTGAGCTGAGGGGTAAGGGAACTCAACTAAACCGTAAAATTTAGGAAGAGTAAAGTCTTCTTTTGCGGCAAAAGTATTTTCGCTATACCACTTGTCCTGCCATTTTTTTTCTATGTCCTTAAAATTGTATTCCATTTTGAGCCTCCAAATTATTCGTTTATAATTTTTTCGATGTCTATGCTTTCTGCATCGCTCCACAGCTTTTCTAAGCTGTAAAACTCACGGGATTCCTGATAAAATATATGAACAATTACATCACCGTAATCCATTAAAAGCCAGTTTAAACCATCCTTGCCCTCGCGGGAAAATAATTTTATATCCTTTTTATCAAATTCGTCTTCTAAGGTGTCAGCGAGTGCACGGACCAAGGTCGAAGAATCTGCAGAGCAGATTATAAAATAGTCTGCCAAAATTGTAAGTCCCTCAACCTTTAAAAGCTCTATATTTTTAGCTTTTTTACTGTCTAATATTTTAACTGCCGCTTTCGCTTTTTCAAATGATGTTATTTCTGCCATTTTATGCCTCCTTACCAAGTAGTTTGCGGAAATATTCTACCGCATCTAATGTTTGTGTATGTAAAATACGGCCCTTTCTTTCAACATTTTCAATTGAAAGGGTAAGTCCGTACAGCATTGCCTCATCCAAATCCTTATAGCACAAATCACGAAGCTCTAAAAGACCTTCAAAATCTCTGCGGTTAGGCTCTATAACATCCGCTAAGAATAAAACTTTTTCAAGGTCTGACATATTCTTGCGGCCTAATGTGTGATACTTTATTGCAGATAAGACATCATCATCCGTTACGCCAAATTCAGTTCTGGCAACTGATGCGCCTAAGTCTGCATGCACTAATGAGGGTGCACTTTTTTTAATTTCGTCAAGCTCAATATTTCGCTCTTTGCACATTTTAAGCTGAACTTGTCTGTCAATCTGCTTGGCACAGTCGTGCAAAAGGCCTGCAACGATCGCATTTTCGACATCCACATTAAAGGTTTTTGCCATTTTTTCGGCGGTTTCCATAACGCCTAGTGAGTGGGTGTATCTGTGTTCTGTAAGCATTGTGCTTAGTTTTTCTTTCATTTGTTCAATTGTCATTGGTGGCTCCTAAAGGTATAGTTTGTTAGTTTTAATATATTCTTCTACACTAGACGGCACAAGACCGCTTATGTGCAAATTATTTATAAGCTTTTGTCTTACTTCGGTTGATGAAATGTCGTATCTTGCATCGTCTAAAAACAGTGCGTTTGGTTTTACGCCATCATAATTTTTCAAATAGTCATCCTTTTTAATACCCGGGCGTGAAACCACAATAAATGTGCAAAGCGACATTAAAAGCTCAGGCTTTTTCCATTTGGGAAGACTTAAAAAAGAGTCGCCTCCAACGATGAAAAAAATCTCATCTTCGGGAAATTTTTCTTTAAAATGAGAAATTGTAACATAAGAGTAGTTAGGTTCATCACGCATTATGTCAAAATCTGAAACCTCAAAAAAAGGAAAGCCTTCGGTTGCAAGCTTTACCATATTAAATCTGTGTGATTTATCCGCAGTTTTTTTGTTAGTCTTGTGTGGAGGATTTCCTGCCGGGATAAATATGATTCTGTCTAAACTAAATCTTTCCCTTACAAGCTCTGCAAGCTTAATATGGCCTGTGTGTATGGGGTCGAAGGTTCCGCCAAAAAGACCGATTTTACTCATTTTATCATCCCTTTAAGCTAAAGCTCAATAACTCTTTTTTTTATGTCTCGTGCTTGCCTGTACAAAACAAATGTTTTACCGATAGAGCATACCTGTTCTGCGTGCAAAATTTCAGAAAGTTCAAAAAGAGCTTCTTTTGCAAAGCACGGAGCGTTTTCCAAAACACGGGTTTTAACAAGCTCGCGAGCTAAGAGTGCTTCATCTAATTGTTTTATAAGATTTTCGGTAATTCCGTCTTTTCCAATCTGGCAAATTACGGGTGCGCCGTTTGAAAGGGAGCGTAGATGCGCCCTTTGTTTACTTGTAAGCATTAAATTTTCCGCCTTTACAGAAGTTTGTTTAAAATGTCAGTATAATAGCTTTTTGCATTTGCACCTACTTCGGTTTTTGCAATTTCGCCGTTTTTAAATATGATGACAGTAGGGATGCTCATAACATTAAACCTAAGAGCAAGCTCGCCCTCTTCATCAACATTAACCTTTAAGACCTTGACTTTTCCTGAAAAATCGTCAGCTAAAGCATCGATTACAGGACCTACCATTTTACAGGGACCACACCAGGGCGCCCAAAAGTCAACCAAAACGGGAATGTCAGATGATAAAACCTCGGCTTCAAAATTTTCCTTGGTTATGTGAGTTGCGGGCATTTAACCACATCCTTTTTGTAATTTTTTTAAAGCGACAAGTCGCCATCTATAGTTTTTACCTGATTATAATATAATATTATATAATTTAAGGCGAAGAAAGTCAAATGTTTTGCCATAAAAATATAAAGAAAAATGTTGAATTTTTTTGTTTGGTAATGTACAATAGTTGTAAAGGATAAATTTTTGGAGGGTTTTATGAGCTTCGTTCATTTGCACACACATACTGAATATAGCTTTCTAGACGGATTTTGCAGAATAAATCCGTTGATTTCACGCGCAAAAGAGCTTAACATGACGGCTCTTGCCATAACAGACCATGGCAATATGTGTGGCGTTATTGATTTTTACAAAGAAGCTAAGGCACAGGGAATAAAACCCTTAATTGGTTGTGAGGTTTATGTTGCGGCAAAGGATATGCATGAAAAATCTCACGAAAACGGGAACTCAACGCACCACTTAGTTTTAATTGCAAAAAATATGACGGGCTACAAAAACCTTATTAAAGTATGCTCTTATGGATTTACTGACGGCTTTTACTATAAGCCACGAGTGGATTTTAGCGTTTTGGAAAAACACGCTGAGGGACTGATTTGTCTTTCTGCATGTTTAGCGGGCGAAATTCCTCAGGCTGTTTTAAGGGATGATGAAAAGCTTGCAGCCCAGCTTATTGAAAAGTATGCAAATCTTTACGGAAAAGAAAATTTCTTTTTAGAAATTCAGAACCACGGGATAGCGGAGCAAAAAAAAGTAAACGCCTTTTTAATTTCTTATGCTAAAGAGCATAAAATCGGGCTTGTTGCAACAAATGATGTTCATTATATAGAGAAAAAAGACGCAAAATACCAGGATTTGCTTATGTGCATTCAGACTAACCGCAAGGTAGCAGACGATGACAGAATGGTATTTGAAACAGACGAGTTTTACTTAAAAAGCGAAGAGGAAATGCACGCTTTATTTGGAAATATTCCCGAAGCTTTGGAAAACACGCAAAAAATCGCCGATATGTGCGAGTTAGACTTTGAGTTCGGCGTTTTAAAGCTGCCAAAATATGATGTGCCAGATGGCGGAGATTCTTTTTTGTACTTACAACATCTTTGCTACGAGGGACTAAAAAAGAGATACGGCGAAAACAGTGAAGCTAAAGAAAGAGTTGATTTTGAACTCGGCGTTATTAAAAGTATGGGTTATGTCGACTACTTTTTAATCGTATGGGATTTTATAAAATACGCTAAAGACAACGGCGTTCCTGTAGGTCCCGGAAGAGGCTCTGCCGCAGGAAGTATCGTAAGCTACTGCCTGGAAATTACAAATATTGATCCGATAAGATTCGGGCTTATCTTCGAGCGTTTTTTAAATCCCGAGCGTGTAAGTATGCCCGATATTGATGTTGACTTTTGCAATGAAGACAGGCAAAAGGTAATTGACTATGTTGTTGAAAAGTACGGCAGGGACTGTGTTTCGCAGATTATAACCTTCAACAAAATGAAAGCAAAAAATGCTATTCGTGATGTTGGCAGAGTTTTAGATGTTTCCTACAGCGATACGGATGTAATTGCAAAAATGATTCCGTTCGATTTAAAAATGACAATAGAAAAGGCACTAAATGTTAACCCCGAGCTTCGTGCAAAGTACGAAGAGGACGATACTGCTCGCGAGCTTATTGACGATGCTATGGCAGTAGAGGGTTTAATTCGTAATGCAGGCACTCACGCTGCAGGTGTGGTAATATCGCAAAAGCCACTAACCGAGTATGTTCCGCTTCAAAAAAATGATGATGTTTTAATTACCCAGTTCCCTAAAGATACAGTTGAGGAATTAGGTCTTTTAAAGATGGACTTTTTAGGACTTCGAAATCTTGGAATTATAAAAGATGCTTTAAAAATCATAGAAGAAT
>JAZSJX010000010.1:0-17418 GCA_045534535.1 Congzhengia sp. | reverse complement strand
GCTACGCTTTTTAACATTGAAAATCCTGAGCGTATAGCGTTTTGCAATAACACAACGCATGCTTTAAACCTTGCAATAAAGGGCGTTTTAACCTATGGCGACCATGTAATTATAACCTCTATGGAGCATAACTCCGTGCTTCGTCCTGTAAAGGAATTAGAAAAAACAAAGAGAGTGTCGGTTTCAGTTCTTTATGCTGACGAAAACGGCGAAATTGATGTAAACCGATTAGAAAGACTTATTAAAAGAAACACAAAGCTTATTTGTATGACCCACTCGTCAAATGTTTGCGGAAATATTTTTGATATATACAAAGCGTCAGAAATTGCAAAAAAGCACGGTGTTTTGTTTTTGGTGGATGCGGCTCAAAGTGCAGGTGTTTTAGATATTGACGCTTCAAAATTTGATATGGTGGCTTTCCCCGGACACAAAGGCCTTATGGCACCTATGGGCACGGGCGGTCTTTTCGTTCGTGAAGGACTTACTCTTAATACCATAATTGAGGGTGGAACAGGAAGCCTTTCTGAAAGCGAGTGGCAACCAGATATTATGCCTGACAGATTAGAAAGCGGAACGCTAAATATTCCTGCCATAGCGGGACTTGGTGCAGCAGCAAAATTTATAGTTTTAGCTGGAACTGAAAAGATAAGAAAATACGAAGACGGACTTTTAAATTACTTTGAAGAAAGAGTAAGACAGATGCCAAATGTTACGGTTTACGGCGGAAGCAAAAAAACCGCGATATGTGCTTTAAACATCAAAAACCGCGATTGCGTTGAGGTTGCGCAAATTTTAAATGATAAGTATGATATCGCGGTCCGTTCAGGACTTCACTGTGCGATACTCGCCCACAAAACATTAGGAACAGAAAAAACAGGGTGCGTAAGATTCAGCTTTGGATTTTTTAACACAATGTCTGATGTTATAACTGCGGCGGACGCCATATTTGAGCTTTCAAAATAAAAATTTTACAATTTAGTAAAAATAAAAGCGTTGACTTGGGGAATGCTAAGTAGTATAATAAAGAATGCACAAAATTCATTTTCGGGGACGCAATGGTTTCGACGGGAATGATGAACATTTGGGAGCGGGTAGTGGTGCGGAGCCACTTTAAAATCCGTATTTTTAAATATAATCGACAATAACGATTTAGCTTTTGCTGCCTAATTAGGCGGCTGTCCTGCCTTGTGTTACCGCGCACAAGGGCCAGGGCATCATTTATGCGGTGAACGTGAGCAGCCTAAGCTTTGCGGCTGCCATGACTTATGAAGCTACCGAACCTTAAGGCTTGTTTGTGAGGCTTAAGATAAGGGAATTTTAATCACAAACTGCACCCGGAGAGCCCGAGTCGGAAGCATTTTCGGACAGGAGTTCGACTCTCCTCGTCTCCACCAAAAAAGAAGTGCCATATTTTTATATGGTGCTTCTTTTTTATTTAAGAGAGAGTCGAACTCCTTGTTGTTTATGCTTTGGTCATTTTGAAAATATAAAGGGGCTGCAGCTTTTTGCTGCAGCCCCTTTTATCAACCCAGAGCAATCTCATCAATTATCTTAAGCTCATCTTTTGTAAATGGCTTTGCGTTAATAACCTTTATGTTTTCTAAAATCTGTTCAGGCGATGATGCACCTATTAACACACTCGTTACGGCATCTTTATCCAAAACCCAGGCTAAAGCCATTTGTGCTAAGGTTTCGCCTCTTCCCTTTGCAACCTCGTTTAGTTTTTTAACCTTTTCCATAAGCTCGGGTGTTAAGCTCTTTTCGTTTAAGAAAATTCCGCTTGTTTTTACTCTGCTGTCTTCAGGAATGACTTTTAGGTATCTGTCGGTTAAGACGCCCTGTGCAAGCGGACTGAATATAATCAGTCCCTTAGAGTTTTCTTTCGCAGTTTTAAGCGCTCCATTTTCTTCTATTGTTCTGTCTAAAATTGAATATCTGTTCTGGTTTATCACAAACGGACACTTATACTCGTTAAAGATTTTTATAGCCTTTTGCATTGTTTTCCCATCGTAGTTAGAAAGCCCTGCATATATTGCCTTACCGCTTTTTACAATCTGGTCAAGTGCACCTATCGTTTCTTCTAACGGTGTGTCGGGGTCCATTCTGTGATGGTAGAATATATCAACATAGTCAAGACCTAAACGCTTTAAGCTGTCGTCAGCACTCGAAATTAAATACTTTCTGCTTCCAAAGTCGCCGTAAGGTCCGTCCCACATACGATAGCCTGCTTTAGAGCTTATAACAAGCTCGTTTCTGTAGCCTTTTAGGTTATCCTTTATAATTTTTCCCATATTTTCTTCCGCACTTCCTATATTGGGAAAGCCGTAGTTATTTGCCAAGTCGAAGTGTGTTATTCCGTTGTCAAATGCCGTAAAGCACATTTTTTTCATATTTTCAAAGTCATTGGTTTTTCCGAAATTATGCCACATCCCAAGCGACACCAAAGGAAGCTTAAGTCCGCTATCTCCGCATTTTTTGTATGCCATTTGGCTGTATCTTTTGTCTGATGCAATGTATTTTTTCATTTCAAACCTCCATTTTTACAGGCTTATCTTGTTACACACTTTTCTCTTTGTATTTTAAGAACCGCTTTTGCCAAAAGGCTCTCTGGAAGAAGTCTTCTTAAAAATACTGCGATTTTCATTAAAGTACCCGGGATTATAACGCTTTTACCTGAAAGCATTTTCTCGATTGCATACTCTGAAACCTCACGACTGTTCATAATGATGAGGTTTTTACCCTTTTCGTTCCCTAATCCAAAATTTACATTGGCAACCTTTCCGAATTCTGTTTCAACAGGACCCGGACATAAAACACTTATTTTAACATTGCTTTTTTCTCGTTTCAGCTCCTCGCAAAGTGCCTGAGATATGCGAAGAACATACGCTTTTGACGCATAGTACGCTCCGAACAAAGGACCGGGGAAGAATGCGGCAAGGGACGCCACATTTAAAATATGGCCATAATTTCTTGCCTTAAACTTCTGAGCAACAAGCTTTGTTAAGATATGTACCGCTCTTACATTTGTTTCGAGCATATTAAGCTCGTCGTTTAGATCCGTTTTACACAATTCGCCGAACACACCAAAGCCTGCATTGTTTATAAAAATATCAACCTCGTCTGCCCTGTCCGACAGTTTTTTTAAATCCTCAAGCTTTGTAACATCCGAAACCACAACCTCAACATCTGTTTTAAGCTCTTCTTTAAGCTTTAAAAGCTTCTCCTCTCGCCTTGCGCACGCAATAATATCATAGCCCTTTTCAGATAAAATATGTGCCATATCCCAGCCTAACCCTGAGCTTGCACCTGTTATTAACGCTTTCATAAAACACAACTCCTTTTAGCTTCTTTTAAGGCACAACAAAATTAAATGCATTGTGCACAATTTTAAATTCTGTTTCGCCTGCGTCTTTAATTTCGCCGTCAATCGATATCCTGATAACGCCCTCTCTCGGTGTGATTTTTACCTTTTCACACTTTAGAGAAGATACAATTTTATCAATTCCTTGGATGCCCAAATATGTGCCGTTTATATATCGTGGCAAAAGTGTTAAAAATCTCATCAGGGAAATATTTTTTACAATATTTATGTTTATAAAGCCGTCGCAAACTTTAGCAAGAGGGTTTGTTTTAAGACCTCCTCCGCAATAGCTTCCGTTTGCAATTGATGTAAGTAAAAACTCACCATCGTGTTTTATCTTATCATCAATTTCAATACTTAAGTGTGTAGGCTTTTTGTTAACTAAGTTTATAAAAATAGAAACAAAATATGCAAACGGACCTGAAAGAAATGTTTTTTTCTTTACTGTATCTGTCATATCAGCCACCGCACAGTCAAAGCCTATGTTAAACATATTTGCACAGTATCCGCTATTTTCATTGGTGATATACTCAATTGCATCACATTTAACGCATTTGCCTGTTACCTGCTTTTCCAAATCCAGAAAGCTTTCATCAGTTTTAAAGTTTCTGCAAAAATCGTTGCCTGTTCCGATTGGCACAACGCCGATTTCGGCACCATCACATGCTATACTCCCATTTAAAACCTCGTTAAAGGTTCCATCGCCTCCGCAGGCAATAAAGCGTGCCGGACCATTTTTTTCACAGTATTCACTTACAAAGCTTTTTGCATCGCCCCTCTTTTTAGTAACATAAACTTCAATATCGCCTTTTGATTTTTCCGAAAGCTTTTTTATCTTATTAAATACTTCTGTAAATTTTTTCCCGCGCCCTGCCTTGGGATTTACAATAAAAATAGTTTTCATAACACTTTCACCTTATAAATCAATCCTGTTTCTTGTTCCGCCATTTTTAAAGCTATCAATATTTTTTGCAATTTCTTCTATGCATCTTTTTCTCGACTCAAACGACCCCCATGCCATATGAGGTGTTAAGCATACATTTTTATATCCCATAATTTTGCTGAACGGGTGGGTTTTGTCAAATGGCTCCTTTGAATAAACATCTGTTCCGAAAGCTCCGATTTCTTTATTTTCTATTGCTTTGCAAATTGCTTCCTCATCAGTAACCGCACCCCTTGCAGTATTGACCAAAATCACGCTTTTTTTCATTAAAGAAAGCATTTTTTCATCTATTAACCCCTTAGTAGACTCGTTTAGCGGCGTGTGGATTGTTATAATATCAGCTTCTTTACAAAGAGTTTCTAAATCAACACACTCTACCCCGTCCGTTTTAGTTCTTTTGTTAACTAAGAGCTTGCAGCCCAAAGCCTTCGCGACATTACCGACCTGTTTTCCTATGTTTCCGTAGCCTACAATTCCCCATGTCTTTCCGCATAGCTCGTGGTATACAGGTGTCAGCCTGTTTGCAACTCCGCTCTTTGTGTAGTTTCCGTTTTCAACAAATTCAGTAAAGCTTTGTAAATTAACTGAAAGCGACAAAACCATCGCAAGCGTTACCTGTGCTACGCTGTGAGTAGAATATCCGACAACATTGCATACGGCGACGCCAAACTCCTTGCAAGCCTTTATATCTATATTGTCATATCCTGTTGCAGCAACGCAGATAATCTTTAGATTTTTTGCGTGTAAGAGCACCTCTTTTGTTATCTTAATCTTATTTATAATAATAGCATCGGCGTCTTTAATTCTTTCTAACACCTCATCCTCACTTGATGTGGGGTATAAGACTACCTCCCCAAATTTTTCGATATCTGAAAAAGAAATGTCCTCTCCTAAAGTTGCCTTGTCCAATACTTTTATTTTCATCTTTTTATCTCCTGTTTTAAGGCCTTGCGACTTTCACAATTTTATATCAAAAAAGGATGCAGAAACTCTATTCCTGTATCCTTTTATCAATTTACTTTGCCTTTTGATTTTTATATTTTATACTTGTCTTTATATACATTGTAAAGGCTTATAAAATCGTTCTCGCCTTCATTTTTTACATGGTTTAAATAGTAGTGAGGCTCAAATCCGCTTTGCTCTCTTTGAAGAACGGACACGCCTATATTTGAGCAATGGTCAGCTATTCTTTCAAGGTTTGTAATAATGTCTGAATATACGAATCCCTGCTCAATAGTGCAGTTGCCTTTTTGAAGTCTTTCTATATGATTTTCCTTCATTCTGTACTTGAGCTTATCTATAACCTGCTCTAAAGGCTCAATCTTCATTGCATATTCATCGCTTTCCTGTTCAATAGCCTTAACTGAAATGTTGATTATTTCTTTTACTGCATTTGAAATAATTTCAATTTCATCAACTGCCTGTGAGGAAAAGGATATATTTTTTTCAAAAATCTCTTTTGATGCACCAACCAAATTACAAGCGTGGTCAGAAATTCTCTCTGCATCGCCTATAACATGAAGCAGTGATGTAACCTCATTTGCCTCGTGCGCTGCAAGCTTGTGCCCTGCTAATTTAACAAGGTAAGAGCCAAGTTTATCCTCGTAGTTGTCAACTATTTCCTCCTGACTCTTAATATGCCCCGCTTTCTTTTCACTGTAATTCAAGAGCATATCTAAAGCATCAATTACAGAATTTTCTGTAATTTTCATCATTTCTACTATGATATCCTTAGACTTTTCAAGAGCAAAGCCGGGAGCTGACAAAAATCTGTCGTCTAAAACTCTTAAAGAATCCTCTTTTACATCATCGCCTGCCTTAATTGTCATCATCGCCAATTTCTCAATAAATCTGCAGAACGGTATGAGTATTACTGTAGAGATAACATTAAATGCAGTGTGAACTAACGCTATTGAGAACACCGTAGCCTGTTCGTGGATAAAACCAAAATCAAACACGGCGTGTAGTGCATAAAATGCACCGCCCACTATAATAACGCCAATGATTTTAATATATAAGCACGAAATTGCAACTCGTTTTGAGTCTTTATTTCCGCTTATTGCAGATAATATCGGTGTGATTGTTGTTCCTATATTTTGTCCTAAAATTACAGGAAGAGCCGTTGCCATAGGTATTGCACCCGTAAGCGACAGAGCCTGCAATATGCCGACTGATGCAGATGACGACTGGATAATAGCGGTAAGAATTGTTCCGCACAAAATACCTAAAATGGGGTTTTCAAACATAACTAAGATGCTTGCAAAGCTTTCGCTGTCTTTAAGTCCTGACATAGCACCTGACATCGTTTCCATACCAAACATAAGAATTGCAAAGCCCAAAAGAATGGCACCTATATCTTTTTTCTTTTCTGTTTTGCAAATCATCGTCATTAAAATACCAATTGCGGCAAGTACCGGTGTAAACGAATCCGGCTTTAAAAGCTTTAGCCATGTTGAGCCTGATGAAATGCCGGTCGTACTAAGCAGCCATGCCGTAACAGTTGTTCCGACATTTGAACCCATTATAATTGCAATAGACTGCGAAAGCTTCATAATTCCTGAATTTACGAAACCGACTAACATTACCGTTGTGGCAGATGAACTTTGTATTACCGCAGTAACTAAAAAGCCAAGTAAAAAGCCCTTTATACGGTTGGATGTAAGCCTTTGCAAAATAGACTCAAGCTGACCGCCTGAAAGTTTCTTCAAGTTATCGCCCATATAATCCATTCCAAAAAGGAACAGGGCAAGTCCGCCAATCAATGCTAAAATTGAAAACAGATCCATATTGTCCTCCTACTATATATGCATAATATCTTTTCTTTACTACTATACCATTAGTATAACACATAACAATAGTAATTACAATGTGTATTTTTCTAAAATTTTTCATAATATGTTATAGGGGAAAAGAGGTGTTTTATGGAAAAGTTTTGTTTAGAGAGATTTCTTTGTATTATAGACGAAATTGAACACGAGGAGCTAAACTGCATATGTAAAAAGAAAAAGCCTGATTGTAAGAAATGCGAGTTTCACGAAAGAAAAAGTGAGGATTTTTGCTGCGACAAAAAATAAAAAGAGGCAAATGCCTCTTTTTATTTTTTCAATACCAATGTTTTGGGTAATCCGTTTTCATATTCTAGCGTAACCTCGCCTAAAATCAAGGGCTTCGCATACTTTAAAAACGCATCTGTTATATTGTTTCCCGCATCATTTATAAATTCATCAGGAACACACTTTTCAAGGTTTGCAACATAAGCAACATCTATTGCATCATATTTTGTCGTGTAAGGTGCATCTGAAAGTCTTGTAATTGCGGTCATAATTCCGGTTTTACCGGAAAGCGCAAACTCGACCGCCGCATCTCCTGCACCAAAGGATTCGTCTATGTCTGTTTGGCTTAAGAAATGGCCTGCACACCTCTGCGGAACATTAAGCTCTATTCCTCTTGCCTTAAAGCCAAATTCTTCTCTTATAAAGCTTTCTAAAACACGGGCGGTGCCGCCTAAATACTTGTGTCCGAACACATCAACTGCGCCTGATGATGCCGCCTCGCACACATAAGTTCCATCTTCTAATCTTATGCCCTCAGAGACCGCAACTATAATGTTTTTCTTGCGTTTTGAAACCTCTTTAATGTCTTTTATGAATTGCTCAAACGAAAATGCACGCTCGGGAATATATATTAAATCAGGGCCCAAATTTTCGTATCTTCCCAAAGCCGACGCACAGGTAAGCCATCCTGCATCACGCCCCATAATTTCAACTATTGTTACGGAATCTACATCATAAACCAAGGAATCCTGCGAGATTTCCCTGACTGTTTGTGCTATGTATTTTGCTGCACTGCCAAAACCGGGGGTGTGGTCAGTAATAGGCAAATCATTGTCAATAGTTTTCGGAACACCTACAAAACAAATATCACTGTTTTTCTTTTTCGCAACGGAAGAAAGCTTTAAAACAGTGTCCATAGAGTCATTTCCGCCTATGTAGAAAAAATATTTTATATTATATTTTTCTAAAATTTCAAAAATTTTATCATATACTTCATTTTCTTCATTGGGAAGCTTAAACCTGCAAGAGCCAAGGTAAGCTGCGGGCGTTTTTTTAAGAAGAGAAATTTCATCTTCCCCTAGCTTTTCAAGCTCTGTAAAGCGCTCCTCCAAAAGACCGCTTATGCCGTTTAGCATACCATAAACTTTATTGATTTTTTCTGATTTTTTTGCAGATGCAATCACACCTGCAAGACTTGCATTTATTGCTGCCGTCGGTCCGCCCGACTGCCCTACAACTACATTCGGCAAAAAATCCATTTTTTGTCCCCCTTAAAATGTTTTTCTTTTATTTTACAATATCTTGCCTGAAAACACAATATCTAAAACAAAATTTATAAATCTTATTTACTTTATTTTTGCATTGTGATAAAATTAAATAGTAGTTTTAAATAAAAATTTTTAGGAGGATTTAAAATGGGAAAGGTTACAACGGTTGTAAAGGAATATAAGAATTTTGGCAGATGCTTAGAAATCGCTAACGGAATAGTTAAGCTTTTAGTAACAATAGATGTAGGCCCCAGAGTTATAAACTATTCTTTTGTTGACGGCGAAAATGTTATGTTCGAGGATGTTGACAGAGTCTTTTCCGCTACAGGACCTGAGTTTGACAGGTTTGGAGGCGGAACATGGTACATCTATGGCGGACACAGACTTTGGACAAGCCCTGAGGGTAGACCTAAAAGTTACTATCCCGATAACGAACCCGTTCCTTATGAAATAATTGAAAATGGTGCAATTTTCAGCCCTAACGAGCAAAAATGGAATCAGTATAAATACGAAATTAAAATCACATTAGACCCTGATTCAAGCAAGGTTGAGCTTTTCCACAAGGTTATAAACTGTGCTGCCTGGGATGTTGAGCTTTCCCCCTGGACACTTACAGTTTTAGCACCTGGCGGATACGAGATTGTTGCACAACCCACAAAGAACACAGGTCTTTTAGGAAACCGTCTTTTAGCTTTGTGGCCATACACAAAGATGACCGACAAGCGTGTTACCTGGGGCGACAGATATATCGGCTTAGAGCAGGATGTAAACAACAAAGATAGTTTTAAATTAGGTATAAACAGCGAGCACGGCTTTGCTATGTACTTTAACCACGGCGATATGTTCTTAAAACAGTTTAAGCCTGTAGAAAACGGGAACTACCCTGACGGCGGCATGTCCTTTGAAACATTTACAAATAACTTGTTCTTAGAAATGGAATCACTGGGCGAAACAAAGAAAATCGCACCGGGAGATTTTTCGGAGCATTACGAGAGCTGGTCGCTTTATAATGTTGAACGCCCAACGGCATTTAACGAAGAATCAATTGATGAACTGGTAAAAAAGTATGTTAAATAAGCTTTTAGTTGCAACGGGAAATAAAGGAAAGCTCGTTGAAATACGACAAATCTTAAAAGACACCGAGGTTTTAGGTCTGAAAGATGTTAATATAGATGTCGATGTCGAGGAAACAGGAACAACCTTTGCAGAAAATGCCTATATCAAGGCTCATGAAATATCAAAACTTTCAGGACTTCCTGTTTTAGCTGACGATTCAGGTCTTTTAGTTGACGCTTTAGATGGTGCCCCAGGTGTTTATTCTGCTCGTTTTGCAGGGGAAGATGCTAATGACGACGATAATGTAAATAAGCTCTTGGGCTTACTTTCTAATATCCCCGAAAACGAACGGCACGCTCGCTTTGCGTGTGCTATGTGCCTGATTTTCCCTGATGGCAGAAAAATCGAAGCCTTCGGCGTAAGCTGTGAAGGATACATTATAAACGAAAAGCGTGGCGAAAACGGTTTTGGATACGACCCTGTGTTTTATTCGCCTGACTACAACAAAACCTTTTCCCAGATGTCTATGGAAGAAAAAAATAAAGTGAGCCACAGAAAAGCCGCTTTAATGGAATTGTCTAAAAAATTAGACAGAGAATTTATATAAAAAGAAAGGCTGTGTTTACAATGAAAAGAAGTTTTCTTTTGGTGCTCCTTGCCGCAATGATGGTTTTTTCAGCTTGCGGAAAGAGTGAGCCTGCATCAACTGAGCCTGACATTTATGCTGTTGACCCCGAGGAAGAATTTGACCCTTTCTACGCTGATATGATAGAAAAAGAAAATGTGCGCCCCATCGCAGTTATGATAGATAACGACAGCGACGCCGCAAGACCGCAGATTGGGTTGGAAGATGCTTATATGGTTTACGAAATTGTGGTTGAGGGAAGAGCTACAAGATTTATGGCTCTCTTTAAAAATCACGAGCTTGAAAAGGTAGGTCCTGTTCGTTCTTCACGACACTACTTTTTAGACTATGCCTTAGAGCACGATGCAATTTATGCTCACGCAGGCTGGAGTCCTAAAGCCGCAAACGATATTTCATCTCTTAAAATAAACAACATAAACGGCTTGACTGCAAGCAGCAAAACCTTTTGGCGTGATAAAACCTATGATAAAACCTGGCATAACCTTTACACAAGCACAAAGGTGCTCTCTGATGCTGCTGATGAGAAAAAATACGAAAGAACCACCCAAAATAAAATTCCCGATTACAACAAAATGGATGAAACCCCTGTAGGTGAAAGCATAACAAAGCTTTCTATCCCTTACGCAAACTTTTACAAGGTTTCATACACATATGATGAAAGCACAAAACGCTACATAAGATATGTAAACGGAAAAGAGCATACATCTCAGACAGGCGAGGCGTTATCTGCTAAAAACATTATCGTATATCAGGTTAAAAACACTGCTTTAAACGATGGTGCGGGAAAAGACAGACAGGATTTATCAAACATAGGAAGCGGAACGGGATATTTTTTATCTGACGGAAAAAGAGTTACCATTAACTGGTCAAAAGCATCAAGAAGCGCTAAAACAGTTTATACTTTAGAAGACGGAACTCCTTTAATGCTAAACCCAGGAAACACATTCGTACAGATTGTTCCTATGTACGCAACACCAACATTTGAATAAAAAAGAGGCTGTAGCAAAATGCGCAGACCTCACAAAACAGTTTTAAAATTAAACGAATTAAAAAATGAAGGGGCTGTAGCAAAATTGCTACAGCCTCTTTTTTTAGTTATCTTGTTTTTTCATCTCTTCTGCCTGAATTTCGGGGAAAGCCGAAAGTATAGGCTCAACATCTTTATTCTTGATTTTTCTGTCGATATAGTTTTTAGTAATTTTATAAACCACGCCTGAAAGTGAAATTACACCAATTAAGTTGGGTATCATCATAAGACCGTTGAAGGTGTCGGAAATATCCCAGGCAAGTGATGATGTTAAAAGTGCACCGAACATAATCATTATCAAGTGAAGAACCTTATACACTTTGATTGTTTTTGTGCCAAACAAGTATTCCCATGCTTTAGAGCCGTAGTGATCCCAGCCTAAAACAGTTGTAAACGCAAAGAGTAAAATTGCAATGGCAATAAACTTGCCGCCTATATTCGCAAATCCGAATACTGTGTTAAATGCCTCTGCAACCAAGGTCGCATCTGATGCAACTGCAACACCTGTTGTCAAATCATAAACACCTGAAGTTAAAACTACTAATGCAGTTAATGTGCACACTATGAATGTATCGGCAAACACTTCAAAAATTCCCCACATACCCTGTTTTACAGGCTCTTTAATGTTAGAGTTTGAATGTACCATAACCGATGAACCAAGACCTGCCTCGTTTGAGAAAACTCCTCGTTTAAAGCCTTGAACTACAACCTGTTTAATAGCCGCACCGGCAACACCGCCCACAGCCGCAATCGGTGTGAATGCGGTTTTGAAAATTGCTGCAAAGGCTGCACCGATTTGCGAGTAGTTAACACCAACGATAATTACACTGCCGACAATAAACAACACAACCATAAAGGGAACAACTTTTTCTGCAAAGGCTGCAATTCTCTTTAATCCACCGAGAACGATCAGTGCCGCTAAAGCAACCAATACTGCGCCAATAACAACAGAATAAACCGTTACACCCTCATAAAGCTGAATATTTGCTAACGCGTCAATTCTGAATGCTGATTCAATGTTAACAACAATTTTGTTAATCTGTCCCATTGCACCAATACCAAAAGATGCCAATAATGTGCAAATTGAGAAAATTACTGCCAATACCTTACCTATTGTTTTAAATCCGTGTCTCGAGCCTAAGCCATCACGAAGGTAGTACATCGCTCCGCCTGACCACTCGCCTTTTTCGTTTTTGCGGCGATAGAAAATACCTAAAACATTTTCAGAGAAGTTAGTCATCATACCAAAGAATGCGGCAACCCACATCCAGAAAACCGCACCTGGTCCGCCTAAGCAGATAGCCGTTGCAACGCCGGCAATATTACCAACACCGATTGTCGCAGCCAGAGCTGTGCAAAGAGCCTGAAAAGGTGAAATTGACGATTTTTCCTTTGAATGCTCTATAACATCCTTCTTAAAAAGGCTTCCCAATGTGTTCTTAAACCAGTGTCCAATATGGCTAATCTGGAAGAACTTTGTGATGATGGTTGTAAGCACGCCTGTTCCCAAAAGAAGAACCAAGCCTAATGTTGTCCACACAAATGTGTTAACGACATCATTGTACTCCGTTAAAGCTTGAAAGAAACTTTCCATAAATAAATTCCCCTTTTATAATATAGATTTTTATGCAAAAAAATAGAGTGCCAAAATTTAGCCCTCTGAATTTCAATAAAAAAAGTCATTTTTGAAAAACAAAAACGACTTAAAGTAGCATAACAACTACTCTGTCCTTTTGCCTGAGAGATCGAAAGAACAAATTCTTCCTTACACCTTCGGCGCCATTTTTCATGTACTCTCCAGAGTTTATTTGCATAAATATTCAATTGACTTGTTTATAATACCATAAAATATCCAATAATGCAAGTATTTTTTACATTTTTTTAAATTCACAAATTTCCAGCGGGTCAAACTTTAAATAGTCGCAGGACACAAGCTTATATTCTACACCGCGGACATTTCCGCAAGTCGCCGTATCGTACCTTCCGTGAAGATGGCCGAACACGCAATAGTCCACTCTTTCGTTCTGCAAAAGGCGTGCAAATTCAGTGCTTGCCCCGGGTGGGTAGTGAAGCATAACAACAATCTTTTCTGCACCGGTTTGTTTTGCACCCGAAATAGCATTGGAAAGCCTTAAAAGTTCACGGTTATAAAGCTTTTTATCTGTATCGCTGTGCGGAATATTTTCCATTTCAGGATATCCCTTTGTTCCGCAAACTGCAACATTTCCGAACACAATATTTGTGTTGTGAATAAATCTTATTGTATCAAATCCTTTATCCTCCAAATAGCCATTTAGCTTAGATAAAGTTTCCCACCAATAGTCGTGGTTTCCCTTTGATATAATCTTTGTGCCGTTTAATCTGTTTATAAAATCAAAGTCTTTATCCGCATCGCGAATATATGTTGACCAGGAGGAATCGCCGGGCATTAAAACAACATCATCTTTTCCTACTTTTTTTTGCCAGTTTTCAAAAAGACGGTCTTCATAATTTTCCCAACGACTGCCAAAAACATCCATCGGCTTGTTTGCCGAAAAGCTTAAGTGCAAATCAGATATAGCAAAAATTTTAGGCATACCTCTTCCTCCTTCACCAGTAATAAAAAAGCCCCGAACTTTTTCGGGGCTTTAATTTTAAAATTACGCGGTTACATCCTCGTAAACGCTAACGCGTTTTTTACCGCTTCCAAACTTCTCGAACTTAACTTTTCCGTTAACTAAAGCGAACAATGTGTCATCTCCGCCTTTACCAACATTGGTACCGGGATGAATTTTTGTTCCTCTCTGTCTAACCAAAATGTTACCTGCGAGAACGCTCTGGCCGTCTGCTTTTTTAACACCTAATCTCTTAGCCTCACTATCACGGCCGTTCTTTGTGCTACCAACACCCTTTTTATGAGCGAATAGCTGAATGTTAATTTTAAGCATACTTACACCTCCAGTTCATCAATGGTTATATACTCTTTGTATTGTTTTTCTAAATCTTTTACGGACAAAATAAAAGTATTAAGTAAAATATCGGCTGATTTTCTGTCTTCACCGGATAAATCATCAGGCAGAACGCATTCTAAAAATGCCTCGCTAACCTCGTAGCCTACATTTATTTTAACCACATCGGTTAATCCGTTTAATGTAGCCATAGCAAGCGAAGATACGGCGGAACAAACAATGTCCTCACCCTCATTTGCAAATCCTGTATGACCGCTTACTGTGTACCCTGTAATGTCCTTATTTTTTCGATAAACGCAAATCCTAGTCATAATTATGCGTTAATCTTTTCGATAACAACCTTAGTAAAAGGCTGTCTGTGGCCCTGCTTCTTCATATAGCCCTTTTTAGGCTTATACTTAAAGACAATAACCTTTTTCGCTTTACCTTCAGCAACTAAAGTTTTTGCTGTAACTGTAGCACCTTCAACTGTTGGAGCACCAACCTTTAAAGAATCGCCTTCGCCAACAGCTAACACTTCGTCAAATGTTACTGTTTCATCGTCAGCTACGCCGAGCTTCTCGACATAGATAACATCGCCCTCGGAAACCTTGTACTGTTTTCCGCCGGTTTTGATAATTGCGTACATATTCTGCACCTCCTCCATCCTTGCTCGCTGCCGTTTCGGTAGGGAAAAGCACCCATTTATAACCTCACACACGCGGCTACGATATATTATAGCACTTCGTATTTTATAAGTCAACACTTTTTTTAAAGAATAAAAATATAAAATAAGCGACCACAACATATGCTGCAGCCGCTTTAATAAACCACTATTTTTAGCCTTTTTTCTGAAATGAAAAAGAGTATCAATCATAGAAGTGCTTTCTTTTTTTCTTTTTTAAATACAAACAGAAACATAATAAAGTGCATAACAAATGTCCCAGCCCAAGACAACGGATAACACACAAGTAGTGCCTCAAATGTACCTATCGCTTTGAATATGGTCAAAATCCAGACAATGCGTATACCGCAAACGCCTATAATAGACATCACCATATTTATAAACGATGCTCCAAGTCCCCTTAATACACCTGACATAAGATTGACAAAACCCACTATTCCGTATGAATATCCTAAAACAGACAGCTTTCTTACGCCATAATCTATAATCTGAGGTTGTTTTGGTACATAAAGACCTATCAAAAATTCTCCGCCAAAAAATGTTATTAAAGATTGAAATGCCCAAATACCAAGCGAATATACAACACAAATCACAATAGTTTTTTTAATTCTGTCAAATTTTTTTGCTCCAAAATTCTGGCTTGTGAACACAAGCGAAGAGTTGTAAATGCTCGACACCATAACTTCATAAAAGCTTGTTACGCTCGACGCTGCAGAACCGCCTGCAATTGCAGCTGCTCCAAAGCTGTTTACACTTGCTTGTACCAGCACATTCGAAAACGAATAAACTGAGCTTTGAATTCCTGATGGCAAGCCAAATTTCAGCATCCTCAGGAAAGGCTTTTTGTAAATCCTTATACCGCGCAACGAAATTTTCATTTCATCAGTCTCGTGGCAAAGAATATACATCATTGTAACTGCATTGAAAATATGCGAAATAACTGTTGCCGTTGCAACACCGCTTGCCTTCATTTTCAAAACACATACAAAGAAAAGATTAAACACTACATTTATTATGCCTGAAATTATTACAATATAAAGAGTCCTTTTTGTGTCGCCCTTTGATCTCAGCATTGCGGCACCAAAGTTGTATATAAGAGTAGGTACAAAACCAAGTGAGATAATACGCAGATAGTCTAGCGCCTCCGGCAAAACATCCTCCGGAACACCAATTAGTCCCAGGAGCTGCCTTGCAAACAAAAAGCAAACAATCGAAATTATTAATCCGCCGTATATAGCTATCGCAATAGCGGTATGTGCTGCTTTTTGAATTCCTTCTTTTTCTCTTGCTCCTATCAGCTGCCCAATCACAATTGTTGCACCCGCAGAAAGACCAAGAATAAAGTTAAGAAAAAAATTACTCAAAACCGCACAGGTTCCAACTCCTGCCAGAGCCTTCTCTCCTGCGAATCTTCCAACAACCAAAATGTCGGCAGCATTGTATAACTGCTGCAGGAAAGCTGTTAACATAAATGTTAATGTGAATTTTAAAATTTTTCCCCAAAGCGGACCATTAACCATATCAATACTGTTTTTTACGGCTGCCATTTCCTCACCCTCTTCTTTAAACAGTATAGCACGGCAGCAACAATCTGTCAACAGAGCGTTTGAAACAAATTTGCTTTTACTGCCAGATAATCAGATGACATAAAAAAGCTTTGCGAAAGCAAAGCTTTTTTATATTTTATAGAGTTTTCCCGTCAGCAGATTTCTTTGCCGCCATCACCGGTGCCGGTTACATAAAACGACGCTTTATGACCAAATTTTTCTTCGAAAAGCACGCCTACTCTTTCAACATACTCATCAACTGCGCTGTTTTTTATAATTGCAACCGTACATCCGCCAAAGCCAGCACCTGTCATTCTTATTCCCAACACACCTTCTATTTTTCTTCCCGTGTTTACAATAAAGTCTAGTTCGGAACAAGAAACCTCATAATCGTATTGAAGCGAATCGTGTGATTCGTTCATTAAGCGTCCAAAAAGTGCTACATCGTTATTTTTCATAGCTACTGCACTCTTACGAACTCTATCACACTCATAAACTACATGCACGATATAAGCGTAGAAAAAATTGCCCAACACCTAAACCTTGACAGAACTTATTTTTCTGTCATTTTCAAAAAGAAAACAGGACTTTCTCCTAAACAGTATATTCTTAGTTATAGAATGAATATCGCCGCAAATCTTATAATCAAGAAGCATATTACAGTATCTGTTGTAGCCAATTCAGTTGGGTATTCTGATTTATATACTTTCTCCAAAATGTTTAAACGACATTTTGGCGTCTCACCATCAAACTATGCAAAAATACAATATGACCTACAAAGCAGAGATCACCTGTTACGAGAGGAATAAATCTAACTAAAAAAACGACTTATCGAAATAAGTCGTTTTATTTTCTTCTTTCAACTATATTATTTTGAGATTTTACAATACTATCTTCAGGGAAAA
>JAZSJX010000044.1:0-6798 GCA_045534535.1 Congzhengia sp. | reverse complement strand
GGCAATTTTCGCCATTTTGGGATACCCGAAGGCGTACGATGGTACGCCGAGAGGCGATGTTTGTTCATATCACAAAACAAAAATTAAAAGGGAAATTCACATCTAATGTGAATTTCCCTTCATTTTTTAATTCGTTTAAATTTAAAACTGTTTTGTGAGGTCTGCGCATTTTGCTACAGCCCCTTATTTATATAATATGTTGCATATAACAACAGATGCCAAAATACCTGCAAGGTCTGCAATAATTGCACACTTTAGAGTGTATCTGGTGTTTTTTATTTTAACCGCACCAAAATATACGGCGAGAGCGTAAAATGTCGTTTCAGATGAGCCTAACATAACGGACGCAACTCTTCCCGCAAAAGAATCTGCCCCGCTTGTGTCGAAAATGTCTTTTACAAGCGCTAAAGCACCGCTTCCTGAAACGGGTTTTAAAAGTGCTAGTGGCAAAACCTCCTGCGGCATACCGATTTTTAAAAGCAGGGGAGATATTATTTTTCCTAAACACTCTAAAGCGCCCGATGCCCTGAGCATAGATACGGCACAAATTAGTCCAACCAAAGCAGGCACAATTTTTATAACAGAGGAAAGACCAGTTTCTGCACCTTTTAAAAAAACATCAAACACATTTACTCTTTTTAAGAGGGCAGAGCCTAAAATTGAAATCAGGATAAACGGCATAATAAAAAGTGAAATTTTTTGTATCATTTTTGCCTCCTTGCAAAAATCTTTACAGAAACAATTCCGCAGACAACAGAAAAAATTGAACATATCCAGACGGGAATTAAAATTTCAAACGGGGATAAAGAATTTGCGGCACTTCGAAGAGTTAATAGCGTTGTAGGAATAAGCGTAATTGAGGCCGTGTTTATTACAACAAACATACACATATCATCAGTTGCTACGCCCGGAGTTAAGTTTTTTTCATTTAACTTTTCCATTGCAGCAAGTCCTAGCGGTGTTGCGGCGTTTGAAAGCCCCAAAATATTTGCCGTCATATTCATAACAATAGCCTCACGGACTTCCGAATTTTTGTGTAGTGCAGGGAATAAGATGTTTATTAAGGGAGACAGAATTCGTGCGACTAATTTGGTTATACCTGATGCTTTTGCAACCTCTAAAAGCCCTGTCCAGAAGCACATCATACCTGATAATGCAATTACAGTTTCAATAGCCTTTAATGCCCCGCTGAAAAGACTTTCAGTAACTGCTTCGGTAGTGCCGCAGAAAAACGAAAAAATATAAGAAAAAATAATTATAAAACCCCAGATGCAGTTCACAAAATCCACCTTTTTTAAATATGCTTTTTATAAATTATATTTTAATTTTTCATAATTATGTTTTTACCCAAATTTTGTATTGATTTTTTCTATGGAATGTTATAAAATATTAGGGTAGAAATTTTTTCTTATATTATTTTTTAAAAAATGCACAAAATACAAAGAAGGAGATGAGCTTATGGATAAACCGAAACCCCGAAGTAGTAAAATGGGAAAATTTCATAAGCATAGCTCTATTTGTGTGCATATATCACATCAGTAGTTTTTTTCTTATGATTTTCCCTGTTTCTTTATTTGTAGTTTGAGAAAGGGGGAAGTTTCTAAATGGACTTCAAAGAGATTTTACAAAACGAACAAGAGAATATTTTAGAACTTATCGAGAACGGCAAATTTTTAGATGCGAGAAATGAAATTATTAAAATGGATGCCGCCGATGTCGAGGTTGTTTTAAGAGAAATACCCAACGATAAAATGTTGAGGGTTTTCAGAATGCTGCCCAAAACCTTGGCTGCAGACACATTTGCCTATATGAAAAGCGAAGACCAGCAGTTTATTGTTGAGTCCATAACAGATAGTGAAATCAACAAAATTATGGACGAAATGTTTATGGATGATACTGTTGACTTCCTAGACGAAATGCCCGCAAATGTGGTAAGAAGAGTTTTGAAAAATACTGATGCTAAAACGAGGCAGACCATAAATCAGCTTCTTCGCTATCCTGATGATAGTGCAGGGGCGATTATGACCACCGAGTTTGTTGACCTTAAAAAAGAAATGACCGTAAGTGATGCACTTCGTCATATAAGGCAAACGGGTGTCGATAAAGAAACGATTAACACATGCTATGTAATAGATAAGGTAAGGAAATTAGAGGGCGCAATTTCTATAAGAAAGATTATTTTAAGTGAGCCTGACGCTTTGATTGGGGACTTAATGACTGCGGAGGTTAAATATATTCGCACTTATTCTGACCAGGAAACCTGTGCTTTCCGTTTTAAAAAGTACGACCTTTTGTCTATGCCTGTAGTTGATGCAGAAGGCAGGCTTGTCGGCATTATCACGATAGACGATATTGTCGATGTCATTGAGCAGGAGGCAACAGAGGATATCGAAATGATGGCAGCTATCACGCCGTCTGACAGACCATACAACGAAACAGGCGTTTTTGAAACATTTAAAAAGCGTATTTTGTGGCTTTTGATACTTATGCTTTCATCAACCTTTACGAGCGGAATTTTAGCAGGATTTGAAAGTTCTCTGGCAAGATTTCCTGCGCTCGTTGCGTTTATCCCGATGTTTATGGGCACGGGCGGTAACGCAGGCGGTCAGTCATCGGTTGCCGTAATAAGAAGCTTGGCACTTAATGAAATTGATTTTGGAGATTTGTTTAAAATTATATGGAAAGAGATAGGCGTTTCAGTAATTTGCGGTCTTGTTATGTCAATAGTCTGCTTTTTGAAGGTTATGTTAATTGACGCACAGTTTACAGATGGTGTAACGCTTATTACCGGCGTTGTTGTAAGTATAACACTGTTTTTAACGGTAGTTTTAGCAAAATTTGTGGGAGCTATAATGCCTATGCTTGCAAAAAGAGTGGGATTCGACCCTGCCGTTATGGCAAGCCCGTTTATCACAACAATTGTTGACGCGTTATCGTTAGTTATATATTTCCAGATTGTAAGAATATTTTTACCATTATAAAAGGGGCAAGATGCTATGTTTTTCTTTTACGACTATTACTATATCATCTTAGTTATACCTGCAATAATTATTTCTATGTATGCGCAGTTTAAGGTGCAGAGCACATACAAAAAATATTCAGAGGTTATGTCAAAAAAAGGCTTAACCGCCCGAGAAGTAACAAGAAAAATTTTAGACTTATCAGGGCTTACAAATGTTAAAATTGAGCATATAGCGGGAAAGCTTTCCGACCACTATGACCCGAGAACAAATGTTATAAGACTTTCTGACAGTGTATATTCTGATGCTTCGGTTGCATCACTTGGTGTTGCAGCACACGAAGCAGGGCACGCAATTCAGCACGCCACAGGATATTTTCCGATAAAGCTTCGAAACTCGGTATTGCCCGTGGCAAATATAGGCTCGCGCCTCTCTGTTCCGCTTATTATATTAGGAATAATTTTATCCTTTGAGCCACTGATTTCGTTTGGAATTTTGCTTTTTTCATTTGTGTTACTATTCCAGCTTATAACTCTTCCTGTTGAGTTTAATGCGAGCAGAAGAGCGCTCAGTATTTTAAATGACACAAATATGTTAGACGAAAGTGAGCTAATCGGTTCAAAAAAGGTCTTAAGTGCAGCCGCGATGACTTATGTTGCAGCGGCTCTCGTTTCTGCAACACAGCTTTTAAGACTTTTGCTTATCTCAAGAAACAGAAACAGGTAAAGGAGATTTTTTTTGAAAAACAACACAATTTTAATTTAATAAAATTACAAGTTATAGTGCCTTAAAAATTTTTTGGCACTATTTTTTGTGTTTTTTTGACAAATACTATTGATTTTTTTTAATTTCTAATGTATAATATTATTGTGAATTTATATTCAGAAAAAACAACGCAGGAGGATATGAAAATGAAAAAAGTGCTCTCGTTAATTTTGGCAATAATAATGCTGCTATCAACTACGGCTTTGGTATCGGCAAAAAGTTTTACTGATGTGGACAGTAACTATTCCTGGGCACAGGAGGCAATTGAGGCTTTGTCTGAAGACGGTATCATAACAGGTTATGAAGACGGAACATTCAAGCCAGGCAAAAACATTACCAAGCAGGAAGCAATCACTCTGTTTTCAAAAGCATTAGGTGCAGGCGAAGAAGTGAATGCAACGATTATAGATTTGGCTTATGGCATTTATGAAAAGGATTTGGAAAACTGCACTGATTCTTATGCTGTAAAGCAGGGTGCATATATGATTTACAGAAAAGTTTTAACAGCTGCGGAAGTGATAAGCTATTTATCACCTGAAGACAGAAATGTTGAGCTTAAGCGTTTTGAGGCTGCAACACTTATTGCAAAGGCTTTGGGTGCAGATTCATGGCTTGAATCAAATCCTGACATAACACTTGAGTTTGATGATGCAAAGGATATCCCTGAGGATGCTAAAGGATATGTTTACTATGCATCTGCTTTAGGCATTATGAACGGTATGGGCGACAACAAGTTTGGCAGCAACGAAACTGTAACCCGTGCACAGATTGCCGTTATGATAAAAAGAATTTTAAATACAATGGAATTTGATTACATATACGGTATGATTTCAGATGTTAATCCGGTTGGAACAACAGTTTCTATTAAAACTGCAAACGGAGAAAATGAAATCTACAATGTTGGCCTAAAAAGCCCTATATTCCTAGATGGCATCAAGGTTTCAATAGAAGACCTTAAGGTTGGTATGGAATGTGTGTTTATATTCTCAAAGGGAGCAATTTATCAGATAGATGCTGTTAACTATAGTGGCGAGGAAACTGTTTCAGGTGCTTTCCGTGGCTACCAGACAACAAACTCAGGAACAACTGTTAGAATTGCAGATGTAAACAGTGAGGGAAGTCCTGTTTCAACATACACACTTGCAGCAAGTGCAGTTGTAAGCTACAACGGTCAGGCTGCAACGCTTTCAAATATTGCACTTAACGATTTTATTGTGGTTGATATCCGAGGCGGTCTTGTTAACACATTAACTGCAGAAGCGAAAACGCAGGTTGTTCCAAGCGTTAAAATTGTAGATATTGATACATCGGCAGCCGGTGTTATCATCACTGTTACAAACAATAAAAACGAAGAAACAAGCTATGCTTTAGGTGCAGACGCAACAATTACAAGAAACGGTGCTAAGGTAACCTTCTCAGAGCTTGCAATAGGCGACAATGCTGAACTTACACTCGAATATCGCCAGATTAAGAGTGTTATGGCAATAGGTAAAGAAAAAAGTACAGAGGGCTTAATTGAAGAAATAACAATTTCTAATTCTACATCTTATATCACAGTTTCAAATAACGGAGTTAAAACTACATATCCTATGGCTCGCGACTGCGGAGTTGTTTTAGAAGAAGAAAATGCTACAATTTATGATTTAAGACTTAACGCTTATGTTAAGCTCACTCTCTCAAGCGATACAGTTACAAAGATTGAATCTGAAGCAGTATCAAATGCACTTTCTGTTACAGGTACGATAAAGACAATTAACACATCTTATGGTCTTGTTGTTATTTCCTGTGAGGGCGCAGGCGGTACAGTATATGACAAGCAGTTATTCATAAAGGATTCAACAAAGATTATAAATGCTCAGACAGGTAAGAGCCTTACAATAAAAGGCTTAAAGGTTGGAAATATTATAACGGCAGCCGGTACAGAGCAGTTAGGTGTTTATGAGGTAACATCCTTAATGATACTCCAGTAAAAATAATAGCCTGCCGAATTTTCGGCAGGCTATTTTAATATGCAGTGAACGGAGCATATACATTAAAAAGATTCAATTATTTTAAGATTTTGACATCTGATTTATTTGTTAACCTTAGTGGCTTATAGTAGAGAGTGTCGAAAGGGGATGGTATAAATGAAAAAAGAAGTTAAATTATATAATGTTTTATTTCCGTTTTGGATGCTTTTATTATTCCCGCAGCTTTGGTTAATTGTTATTCCCGGAAATTTTATAATTGATAGCATTGTTTTGCTTGTTAGTATGTTACTTTTCAAAATTTCAGATAAAAAAGACTTTTATAAGAAAAATATCCTAAAAATATTTTCCTTTGGAATGGTATCTGATATTATCGGTTCGGCATATATGCTGATTATGATGATTGGCTTGCAAATAGGAAGAATGGGAGATGAACTGTATTTAACACTTCCGGCATTGATAATTTCAGCAATTTGCATATTTATACTTAATTATTTTATTACATTCAGAAATCTTAGTAAAGGCATGAGATTTAAACTTGCACTCATATTTGCAATCATTACAGCACCATATACATTTTTAGTGCCTTCAAGTTGGCTTTATGGATAGAATTTTTTTGATCTTGACTTGACACAAGTGTATAAAGATTGTCGAAAATTGTTGGAAGAGGTGAAATCGATTGAAGAAGAAATGGTTGATTTTAATTCTCGTCGTTATGATAATAGCGCTTTTTTCATTAAAACCTATTTTCAAGTTTTCTACTGATGTTTTTTGGAATTTCATTGCAGAACAACTTGAAAAAGAAGAACAAGAGAGACTGGCTGCAATAGAACGCGGAGAGATAATTATTGGTAAAGATACAATGCTTGTGTGGAATGATAAGTATGTTTTGTATCATCAAGCAGGGGATGATACTCTGTGTATACATTATGAGGATGGCAATGAGGAAAGTATAATAGGTAAGGTAACTCAATACAAAAAGAAAAAGGGTATTTTGTATATACTATCTGATGAAGGATATGTAGTTATTGATGATAAAAATTATTGTAGGGTATATATAACGATTCCAAAAGAAGAATTTGTGAGTGGTTATTATGAAGATAAAG